>NZ_JAKRFY010000001.1:0-467240 GCF_022347805.1 Pseudoalteromonas sp. Of7M-16
TTAAGCTTTCCGTTTAACTTTGACCTTCACTTTGGTTTGCGTTTTCTCTTGCAGCCCGCCGTGTCAGTGGGTGCGCATTATAGGGAGATTTAAGATTGGTGCAAGCGTTTTTTGTAAAAAAATACGAAACACAGCCTAATCGTTCAAAAATAAGACAACCCGTGCGATCAGCACAAAAAAGCCTGCTTTTTATATCAAAAAGCAGGCTTCCTTAATTCTTGCTTATTCTAATGTACTTTTTAATTAGAATTTATATTCAATACCTAATCCTAGGTAATCTTCTTCAGTGCCAGCATCTTCATCAACAGAAGAATAGAAAGCGTAAAGTTTTGCTGCTTTTGCAAGCTTGTGGTCAATACCAATGCTGATACCATCTACGTCTTTTGACGCTGCGGCATCAAAGTCAATCATTTGATATTGCACTTTAAGTGTATTTGCACCAAAGCTATAAGCTGCGTTTAATAAGAAACCATCTGCAGTACCTGTTCCATCTACTTTTTCTTGCTTTTGGTACATCGCACCTAACTTCAGGTCATCTGTTGCTTTGTATTGGCCAGACAAACGTAATGCATCATAGCCTTTTACTTCACTGTCACCAGCAAGTGCTAAATAGAACTTAGACTTTTTAAGTTTAGCGTCACCGTATGTAACTGCACCTGAATATCCGTTTTCACCGTCTGTTGCATCTTCAGCGATAAAAGTACCTAGAACTTTAAAACCATTATAGCTAGCTGATTTAAACGAAAGAGAATCTCCTAAGCGGTTTTCACCTTTCCAGATATTTTTAATATCAGCTTCTAAATCGTTGAATAGGTCCATTTTGCCTTGAGACTGTTTAAATGCAGTGTCATTGCGGCCAATCACCACTTCACCGAATTTACCTTTCAGACCTACATACTGATTACGAGCAGTGATATTGTCATCGTCACCTTTCGAATCTGCATCAGAAACGTCTACTTGAAATTCTAACTTGTATATAACCTCAAGTCCTGAATTTAGTTTTTCAGAACCTTTAAAACCAAAACGTGAAGCATTGCTTTTTACTTCAGTAAATGAACCGTCACCTTCGTCAGAAGATTGTACAGAAAGGTTTGCTTTACCATATACATCAACATCGGCATGAGCATTCAAAGATAGACCACTAAGAATCGAGAGTAATAATGCTGATTTGGTTAGTTTCATGTGTATTTCCTCAATATCGCAACACGTAATTTTTTAGACAGGCGCAGTCTGCCAGCTATAAGTGACAGAAATATTACACACAAAATAAAAATGACATTTAATTGAAACTGAAATTTCAGCTTTGTGTCATAAATAGGTAATTATAATTAAAACAACATGATTAAATTACTCTGCAATAGAGGCTAATAGATTTACGACTGTTTCTATATGCTCCAACTGCTCATTCCCTTTATGATAAGCAACAAACACTTCCCGAAAACTTTGCGAAACGGCCTCAACAAGAAACAGCTTTTGCTCTTCTATTAGATCCGCAGCTAACATTTTAGGTAAGTAAGCTGAACCACCACATTGTAAAATAAGCTCCAAGGCAATACGCCCAGTATTAGTACGAAAATAAGGCGGTCCAGCTCCTTCGCATTGCTTTGCATGCCATAGCGAAAAAGAAGTTCCCCAATCTACATAAACATACTGTTTGCCAAAAAAGTCATCTCTATTTGTATAATTAAAAGTACTGACTGGAATTATAGACAAATTTTTAACTTGTCTAACGATTAATTCATCAACTTTTGGTGGGTCAAAAAGTACAGCAATATCCAGTGTGCGCTCTAACAAAAGTCTGACACTCTCTTGATGAGCTTTTACTTCGGCAACTAGTGATACCTCTGGTATTGATGAAATAACTTGATTAATACCAAAATGTAAATATGCATCCCAAATATTTGGCGTTCCCGCCAACGAAAGTTGCTGTTGCCGATTGTTAGCCAAGGCCACATCTAACCGCGCTCTCTGCATTGCGGTCAACAGCATTTTAGCATGAGGGAGTAATCGTTCTCCTGCTGCGGTTAGTTGGATATTGTTTCGCTGTCGGGTGAATAAACTTACTCCGAGGTTTTGTTCCAATTGCCGAATCCTAAAACTCACAGCAGACTGAGTAATGTATAAGTTTTCTGCAGCGCGTCCAAAATGACGGGTTTTTGAAACTTCGACAAAAGTTTTTAATAGTTCTTTGTCCATCACCCTACCTTTTAATAAAAAATATTCGTTTAAAAAAGCAGCTGCGTTAGTTCATACTTTTCCAAACAATGTGAGGAAACCATCATGGATATGACTATAGCCGAACTAAAAGAAGCTTTTGCTGCATCTAAGCCTTTTTATGATGATGCAAACTTCCCCCGAGGATTCTCTCGAAGTGGACACTTTACGTTACTTGAATCGGAGCTATTGCAGCAGCATGGACAGCTTCTGTTGAGTTTATACAAACAAAAGTACCCGCCAACCAACTCTCTTCAACAGCAATTTGTAGACACCTTCATCCAACATAAAAGCCCCTCCAATCAGATGGAGAAAATATGGTCAAAGTACTTAGATTTGACTACTCGGAAACATAAAATCCACACTTTGAGCAGCCAAAAGCCGTTCACAAAAAGCCATAGTGTAGCCGAACAACCTGAAGTCGAAGCCAGTTTAGAATAATACTTTAGATTTAACGTCAATCAGCCTCTTTTAGATCAAACCCACGCCTGTAGGCGGGTTGACGTTATCAACAGAGATATTAAACAGAGAATTGCCCTAGTGAATCTTATAATCATCATTGCTTTTTTCATGCTTTCAGTTAAAACTGAAGTAAAGAAAAGCTGTTAAGGTTGAGCATGTGTTGAGAAAGGTGCTGATAATAGAAGACACTCCAACTATCGCAAAAGTTCAGAAACATATTGCCAGCTCCGTCGGTTATGATGTTGACGTTGCAACCACTTTAGAGAGCGCAAAGCGACTGATAAACGAGCACAATTATTTTTGTGCTGTTGTAGATTTTGTTTTGCCTGACGCCTCGAATGGGGAGGCGATCCCATATACGGTTAAAGCCAATATTCCAACAATAGTTATGACAGGTAACCTCGAATCCAGCACACGAGATACTGTGGATAAATACCCTGTTATTGACTACATCACCAAAGAAAACAAGCAAGCTTATCAATATTTAAAAAGACAGTTACAGCGTCTGCCACGTAATGAGCAGGTTAAAGTACTAGTTGTCGACGACTCGGCAGCTACAAGGCGACATATTAGTTCATTGTTGCAACGCCATAAATATCAAGTATACGTCGCTGAGGATGGTATAAAAGCCTTGGCTACGCTAAACGAAAACCCAGACATTGATGTCATCATTACTGACAACGAAATGCCTAACATGCGTGGAGAGGAGCTCTGTGCAGAGATTAGGCGATTGTATAGTAACGATGATAAGGCCATTATTGGTATCTCTGGTACAGACAATGCCTATTTATCCGCTAGGTTTTTGAAAAGTGGTGCCAACGATTACTTGCGTAAACCGTTTAACCCAGAAGAGTTTTATTGTCGTCTAAGCCAAAACGTAGATATGTTGGAAAATATCGCCACGATTAGACGTCAAGCGAATACCGACTATTTAACACAACTACCTAATCGACGATACTTCTTTGAGCATGCGAGCAAACAGCTCACGATGAATAGCAGGCAAAATCATGGCTGTATGCTCGCCATGATCGATATCGACTTTTTTAAAAAAATCAACGACCAACATGGCCACGATGCTGGTGATAAAGTGCTCCAGTCGATAGGGGAGTGTTTCGAAAAGTTTTTTGAACATGATCTGTATGCAAGGTTAGGTGGGGAAGAATTTGCAGTCCTATTTCGATCTCAAGATAGAGAAAAAAACGCGCAACAATTAGAGCACTTTAGACTCTATTTGGAGAAAAACAGTAGCTCACTGACGCCGTACCACATCCCATTTACAGTTTCTATTGGTGTTGCAGACAAGGGGGTCGAAAGCATAGACCCACTAATTAAAATCGCTGACGAAAATCTCTATAAAGCAAAGGAATCTGGTCGCAATCAAATCGCCTTCTGACCTTATATAAGGCAGAAGGCTATGTTATCTGCACTAGAACGAGATCAATTGGCATTAACTAATTTTGATTGACTCGCTTTCCAAGAGTCGATACTAAATAAAATTAAAGCACCCCATATAAAGACAAAAGTGACCGCCCTTTCAATATCAAATGACTCTCCGTAAAAGGTTACTGCCAACATGAACATTAAGCTTGGCCCAATATACTGGAAAAAGCCCAATGTTGAATAAGGAAGCCTTTTCGCTGCTGCTGTAAAACTCAGTAATGGTAATGTGGTCACGACACCAGCTGCAATTAACAACATATTTAAGTCGATGTCATTCAAAAGCATATTACTGGTTGAACTCGGCGCCATCATTAGCCAATAGGCACCTGCCAATGGCAACAAAATAACCGATTCGATCAGTAGGCCCGGTAAAGACTCAACAGCCATTTTCTTTCTCAGCAGTCCATAAATTGCAAAGGAACAAGCGAGCGATAGCGCAATATATGGAAAAGACCCAAAACTAATTAATTGGATCACGACCCCAGTAGAAGCCAGTAACACTGCTATTTTTTGGCCTGTTCGAAGCGTTTCAGATAAAAATAACATACCCAAAAGAACGTTAAGTAACGGGTTAATGTAATAACCTAGGCTCGCATCAAGCATATATCCATTGTTTACGGCCCAGATAAATAGACCCCAATTGAAACCTAGTAGCAATGCCGTGACCACTAACATCAATAAAAGTTTAGGGTTCACCAAGATAGCGTATACTTTACGCCAATTGTTGCGCAGCGCAATCACAGCAACAACAAACACAACAGACCAAACGACTCGATGTACCAAAATTTCGAGCGCTTCAACTTGTTCTATAGACTTGAAATAAATTGGTGCCAAGCCCCACATAATGAAAGCAAGGATGGCATATATATAGCCTTGCCTCGCGTTAGTATCCCCTGCCATTTCACT
Source organism: Pseudoalteromonas sp. Of7M-16 (assembly GCF_022347805.1). Lineage (NCBI taxonomy): Bacteria > Pseudomonadati > Pseudomonadota > Gammaproteobacteria > Alteromonadales > Pseudoalteromonadaceae > Pseudoalteromonas > Pseudoalteromonas sp. Of7M-16. The sequence continues at coordinate 5,023 of NZ_JAKRFY010000001.1, forward strand.
CCCCTATTCACCCAGATGCGAAGAAGGCGAGCATTATACAGATATAATACTGCATCTCCATTTTACTGTGCCATTGCAATAACGCGTCAGCATTGCGATGTTTACAATAGTGTATCGAACTGCTGCCACCGATATTCCCCCTGTACAATATCATTGTCATTAATGGCTAATAGCCAACATTGACTAAAACTCCCTCAACTCGCATTAAGAATAATCATTAAAGGAAGACAATTACATCAAAACCCTCTAAAATGCGCGCAATGGACACTCTTGCAACTCAACAATCATTGACTCCCCAATCTGTACTAAAAGAATTTTTTGGTTACACCACTTTTCGCGCGGGACAACAGGACGCGATAGAAGCATGCCTTGCTGGCCGTGATAGCTTAGTGTTACTGCCCACAGGAGGCGGGAAGTCTTTATGCTACCAGGTTCCGGCACTGATGTTACAAGGTGTCACAATCGTAGTTTCGCCACTTATTTCTTTAATGCAGGATCAAGTCGCGCAATTACAAGCTCAAGGAATTGCAGCTGAGTTTGTTAATAACAGTGTAGAGTGGCAACAACAGCAACAAATCTATCAGCGTTTACACAACGGCGAAATTAAAATGCTCTATGTTGCTCCTGAAAAGGTGTTACAAAGAGAATTTATCGATCGCCTTCAAAGTTTGCCTTTATCATTATTTGCAATTGATGAAGCCCACTGTGTCTCACATTGGGGTCATGACTTTAGGCCGCACTATTGTAGGCTGAGCGAACTAAAACAATTATTTCCTCATGTTCCTACCATTGCGCTTACAGCAACCGCTGATATGGCCACGCGCAATGACATTATTTCGCAACTCAACTTGAATGATCCATTCGTTCACACTGGCAGCTTCGATCGCCCAAATATTCGCTATACCATTGAAGAGAAATTCAAACCGCTTTCGCAGCTCATGCGATATTTAAAAACACAAAAAGGCCAAAGCGGTATTATTTACTGCTCAAGCCGCCGGCGTGTTGATGAGATAGCCGAAAAGCTCTCTGAAGGTGGGTTTAATGCAGCTGCTTACCACGCAGGTATGGACAATGAACAGCGCCAGTTTGTGCAAAATGCGTTCGCGCGTGATGACGTTCAAATTGTTGTCGCAACCGTTGCATTTGGTATGGGGATCAATAAGCCCAACGTCAGGTTTGTATTACATTATGACATTCCCAAAAGTATAGAGTCCTATTATCAGGAAACAGGTCGTGCCGGACGTGATGGACTGGCAGCGGAAGCTATTATGTACTTTGACCCAGCGGATATAGGTAGAGTGAGACGCTTTTTCGAAGATATCCCTGATGAGCAAAGACGTAAGGTGGAGCAACAAAGATTTAATGCAATGGCGAACTTTGCGGAAGCACAGACCTGCCGCAGACAAATTTTACTCAATTATTTTAGCGAGTATCAGCGAGAACCTTGTGGCAACTGCGATATTTGTTTGAACCCTCCTAAACACTTCGATGCGACTATCGTTGCACAAAAAGCGCTGTCTTGTGTATATCGTGCCGAGCAACGTTTTGGGCTGGGGTATATTGTCGATCTACTGCGTGGTGCAAACACTGCACGCATACGCGATAACCAACATCATAATTTAAGTACCTACGGTATAGGTAAAGATCAAAGCAATGAATACTGGTTGAGTGTGCTTAGACAGCTTATTCATCACGGCTTGTTGGCTCAAGATATTACTCAAGGGGCTACTTTAAAACTGACTGAGGCAGCCCGTGCAGTACTTAAAGGTGAATATACGTTAAATTTAGCTGAACCTAGATTACAAGCAAGCCACGTATACCAAGATAAACTTGCACAATTTAATTATGATAGGAAGCTATTTGCTAAGCTGCGCAGTTTACGTAAGGAGCTCGCAGATCAAGATGATGTGCCACCTTATGTGGTATTCAATGACAAAACGCTGGCAGAAATGGCACAGCAAATGCCAACCGAAGACAGTGCTTTTCTTAAAGTATCAGGTGTCGGTTTTACAAAATTAACTAAGTATGGTGCTCCCTTTATGCAGCTGATCCGTAATTATTTAGCCGCAGAGTAAGTCGAGGAATCTATGACCAATATAAAATTACTGAGCGACAAAAGTACCTTACAAGTCATACCCAGCGTATTTCCAGATAGCGATGAATTTCAATTGTGGGGAAGTATATTTCTCACGATGGATGCCCTTACCACACTCGAATTTAACGAAGGTGCAGATCGCCACCAGTGGCGCTTTAATTACCAACATCAATCGTTTTGTCTTAATTTCGAATACTATAGCGAGAGCATTTGGATCTCACCTGAAGGGGTTGAAGCTACACAGCTGATCCCAAGCCTGCATACTTACCTTAGATTAAATTTACAACAATAATATAGACTTGCCGAAGCATGTATGCCTAACATAAGCCATACTAATAATAATAGTAGCGTTAGGCATACACATGGTGATATCTAGGTTTTGCTTCTTTGTTTTTTTGGCCACATCAATTATTGGTGTTGCAACACCTACTCATGCAAATGAGCAAACGGCAACTCCTGTTAGTTGCTCGAATGCTTCTTACGATACTCATAACAATTACAGCCAAGAATTAAGTACAGAACATACCTTGCCCAAAAAAAACGGTGGGAAGATAAGCTCTATTGAATTACACCAGCTCAATGTATTTGATACATCTTTGCCTGAAGAAGATAATGCGCTGTTTAGATTCGCTAATGAGGCACACATAACAACGAAACCAGAAGTTATTAAAAGTGTCTTATTATTTACCGAAAACTCAGCCTACGATCCGCAATTATTAATTGAATCAGAGCGTTTATTACGACAGCAATCCTATTTGTACGATGCTCGAATATTCGCCGAAGAAAATTGCCACGGTGATATTACGGTCACCGTCGTCACCCGTGATCTTTGGACTCTCTTGCCCGACCTCAGCTTTAGCCGTAGCGGGGGGGAGAACTCAAGCCGCATAGGGTTTCGCGAAAGTAACCTATTTGGATATGGCAAGCGCCTCTCCCTCACACATATTGAAGATGCAGACAGAAGCGGCTATTTATTTGTATACGACGACCCTAATATCTTATCTTCTCGATATCAAGGCCGAATTGAATATTCAGATAATGACGACGGAGAACGCCACTACATCGGCGTAGATTATCCTTTTTTCTCGACGCGTACTCCCGTTAGCTATGGCTTCCTAAACTTTGCCAATAAACGCATTGAGCCCCTGTATGAAAATGGGGAAACCGTCTCGGAGTTTGAACAAGATACTGAAGTTACCCAGCTTTATTACGGCATAGCAACAGCTCAACAAGCAAACTGGACTCGCAGAGTCATCGCCGGATATAGAGATCAGACGGAATCATTTCGTGAAGTAAAAGAAACAACTTTGCCCATTGCGCAACAACGAAAACTCAGCTACCCATACGTGCAAGTGCAATGGTTAGAAACGAATTTTATCAAAGTCAAAAATTTTGACTCCATCTACAGAACAGAAGACCTGAACTTAGGTTGGAATATCAACTCGCAACTGGGTTACTCTAACGATTCTATTAGCAATGATGATTCAAGATGGATATTTAATACGACCATCAGCAAGGCTCATTATACTTCTGAAAGAAGTTTGTTTCGGGTCAACTTTGCATTCAATGGGTATTGGAACTTAGAAAAAGGTGAAAGTGAAAACCTCATTACACAATTAAACCTGGAGTATCACTTAGCGACTGGAGATTATCAATCTTGGTATTCTCAGCTCAATATAGCCCATGGCAAGCACTTGACCGAAGACAGGCAACTGACATTGGGTGGAGAAACCGGGCTAAGAGGCTTTCCTGCGAGGTACTTACAAGGCGATAGACGTATCGTGTTAAACTTAGAAAAGCGATACTACTGGGAATATGACTTACTACATTTATTTAAAGTAGGTGGAGCCGCGTATTTTGATATAGGCCGCGTAGATGGTAAAACCCTTTTCAACGTAAACCATAAGTTTTATAAAAATGTCGGGTTTGGTATTCGCATGGCACCAAGTAGAGCCAACTCAGGCTTGGTACTGCATTTAGACTTGGCTGCACCAATTGATAAACCTAGCGGTGTGGACACACTACAATGGCATTTTACTGTGAAAAACAGATTTTAACTTAACAGGAAAGCATGTTCGTAGGGCTTAACTGGCGCTCTCGACAGGGATCGAACCTGTAACTTAGCTTCCGGAGAGCCACGTGATATCCATTTCACCACGAGAGCACAGCAATTTAAGCAGCCCCATAATAATCACATCTTAAATGAAATGCCAGCCTAGTGACGTTTGTATGACTATTTATTAAACTAAGATGCGAAAAAACATCACTAACTAGACTAAAAGTCATATATTTAGCTATGATTAAAGTTCAAAAATAATAAATGTGTTTGGATTTTAGTAGCCAAGCTACCAACATCATCTTGAGGATTTGTATTATGACCCCTATGACCACTGAGCAAGTTGCTGAATTTTTAAGTGTAAAAGTGGAGCGTGTAAGGCGGCTAGCGAGAGAAAACTTGTTAGTTGCGAAGGAACATGATGAAAATGGAGAGCCTATATTCGACAAGGATGATGTTGAAAGATATAAAGAGTTAGCCAAAAGACTAGGCGGAATTTAAAAGTATCACGCCTCGTAAAACCTCACATTTACGAGGCATAAACCAAGTTGCGCTGTCGGCACCAAGATTTAAACTGCTTATCTAATATCTCCATTTCAGTATTGATATTTTTTTGTTTATACCAAGCAATACTAACCAGCAAATAAATACCTCGAAACATGTCTAACTTACGTATTGCGTGATCCGGCTTTAGGCTGCGTCGATAAAAAAAGTAACGCTCTAACAAAGCCTGCCTTTGTTTTTCGTTTAGTTGGTAGGAGCAGCAGATCGCTGCTAAATCAAAAAAGCAGTCGTTGTATTGCGCATATTCAAAATCAATAATTCGTGCACCGCTAGGTGTATTTAACACGTTACCTTGCACCAAATCATTGTGGCAAAAACAAATATCAGGTGGCAACACCGATAATTCACCAATTAAGTACTCGCCAAGCCTAGTATGCTGTAAAAAGGAAGCAGCCTCCAAGATCGCAACCTTTAAATTGAGCAGTGACGACTTTTCAACAGACAAACTATGTATACCAGATAATAACTTTGGAATTTGCTCTTCTAGACAGATAGGGGCTTCAACGGCGGTTAAAAACTCTAGCACAGCGACGTTATCTACTTTATCTAGGCATAAAATAGCTTGAGAAATTTGCTGCTGCGCCAGTGTATTTTGCGCATTCAATGCGGTTGCAGGCACTACACCGTTAAACGCTTTCAACAAACAGGGTTGGGCGTCCAGCTCAAAATAGAAGTTATGGTTACTTAGCCCTTTATCTAACTTAGAAACCTGTTCAATTAAACTACCGGGAAATAGCCTTTGTAGCACTTGCAATGCGCAGCTTATATCAAAGCTGCGCAAGTGTTTTGCCTGCTCTGTTACTATGCTCTTCGTACCACTTCATGTAACCCCAACACGCCATGAATGTATAAAAGATATATAACGCAAGTGTTGGGTAATAACCTTTTAAATAATACAGATACATAGATGCCGCATCGATCACTACCCAGTAGAGCCAGTTTTCAAGTACCTTTTTTGCCACTAAATAAGTAGTCACAACCGCAAAACAAGTTGTAAAGCTATCCAGATAAGGCAGATCGGCATGGGTGTAATTATCTGTCATATAGCCCATAAATACGGCGACACAGCCCGTTATTAAAATGATTTTCATATGCTTGGTAAATGACCAGGATACTATCTTTGATTCAGTATTTTTTTGTCCTGAACGCCACATCCACCACCCGACAAACGCCATAACCAAATAATAAAAGTGCAGCAAGGACTCCATCAAAAGCGCACCATTCCAATACATAATGGTGTATATAAATGTGCTTAAAAAAGCGGCTGGCCAACACCAAATATTTTCTCTGATTGCCAACAATAGATAAAGTATCGAGAGTGCTACAGCCAAATACTCCCAGCTAGACATAGCGGTAAAGCCAGCAAGAGTCTTAGTTATTAATTCCATTATGCCTCAGGGGATAAATCACCAGAAATAAACTTACAAACAAATACGCACTTTCCGTATTGTTCAAATGACGCTTTCATTTGAGATTGAATTACCGACATGACGAGATCAAACTCACCAAACACTTGAGTCGACATGGTATTGGTGATCACAGTTAACCCTTCATGCTCATTCAGCCTTTCAATAAAAGACTTTATAAAAGGGATATAGTCAGAATGAAGTGGGTACTTACTAATCTCTACAGAAAGCTGCATAAGATGTTCCTAATTCTCAAATTTCAAAATAGTTGCAATGCAGTTTACAGGTAAATGCAATATTTAGGTAAAATAACTTACTCGTCAGAGTTTAAGTTTGGTGCCTCTAACACAAAACTTCTCGGAAAGTAGTTGATCCAATCTTGATGATAATAAATTAAACCAGCACCGTTGAACTTTAATACGGTTGTAAATCGCCATGGTCCTAGTTGCTGACCATTGTAGGAAAAAAGATTAAAAGTGCCGCGTATAACAGCAGTACCTTGCTCTTGGGATATTATTATTTGTTCAACCGAAAAGGTCTTATTTGAGTCCAGTACATGTACTTGTTCCGCATCCCAGTTAAAGAAATCAGCTAACTGCTGCTTACTTGTTGTTTTATATCCATACAGCATATCTTCAAGCACAACGTCATCTGCATAAAATGCTAGAAACCGCGCAAAATCAGAGCGTGCTTGATAAACCTTGATATAGTTTTCCACTACTTCATTTAAGCTAGGCTCACTACTTTTTGTTTTTGTACTAGTACAACCTACTAACATGAATGTGAACATCAAACTGACAATAAACTTATACATTGTTTACCCTTAATAAGTCGTTTGACCATATTTAAACATAAAAAAAGCGCCCTTTGGCGCTTTTCTTTTCTAGGCTCCGACAATCCCTAGCGGTTTAGCTGTTTGCCAATGACCTCGGGTAAAGTCTGGAATTGATACTGACTCGCTGCGATTGGCAACTGACTGAGCTGACAATGGAGATATAACTGACCAGGCAGCCCCATCATAAACATCTTGATCTAATGGCTCACCATTTCTTAAACAGTAAATCATGCGCCAGAACATCAAAAAGTCCATACCGCCATGCCCACCATTACGCTCAGCTTCCTCTCCCATCTTCACCCATAGTGGATGATCGTATTTGCCGTACCAGTAATCCATATCCTCATCCCAATCATGAAATGAGCCTCTGCCTCCTTGCTCCAGCGCAATTCGGTTGGGGAACCCTGCAAAAACACCATTGGTCCCTTGGATCAGGTTGTGACGTGAATATGGTCTCGGTGTAGTAGTATCATGTTGGACCACAATTGAACGGCCATTTACCGTTTTGATCATGGTGGTATTCATATCGCCACAAACATAGTTCCATTGGTTACGCTGGTGCGTTTTTGGAAATTCCCTTTGCGCATAAGCGGCTCGCCCAAGTGCTGGAGAACTCATAGAAGTGAGGTAGTCAAATCTATCCCCTCGGTTGATATTCATATACTGAGATACCGGTCCAAGGCCATGAGTGGGATATAGATTACCGTCTCGTCTGGTGTGCCATTCTGTCCGCCAAGAACCCGTTTTATGCTCTAGCTCTTTCATTTGCCAGCGCAGCTCATGAATATACGCAGCTTCACCATGTAAAAGCTCACCAAACAGTCCTTGACGGACCATATTCAGCACCATCAGTTCATCGCGACCATAGTTCACATTTTCCATCATCATGCAGTTTTTCTGCGTACGCTCAGCTGTGTCGACAATCTGCCACATTTCTTCTACTGTCAATGCAAGCGGCACTTCTACGAATGCATGCTTTCCGCTCTCCATGGTGTCAATGGCCATCGGCGCATGCCACTTCCAGGGGGTAGAAATAATCACAATATCAATATCTTCACGTTCAAGCATTTCTTTATATGCAAGCTCTCCTGTCCCATACAGTGCTGGTTTTTGTAGCCCTTTGTCAGTGAGAAATTTTGCAGAACGTTCCAAAACTTCATTGTGAGTATCGCAAATAGCGACAATCTCAGCGCCTTCAATATGACTCATGCGCTTCACATGTCCATATCCTCGCTGGCCCACACCAATAAATGCAACTCGGACTACATCCATTTTAGGCACCACAAGCCCGATAACAGACTTACCTTTTGGACTGGAAGATAGTGCGCTGTTGCTATTCGATTGTGCACAACCTGCAACTACACCAGCAGCTGCAGCTACGCCTGCTGCTTTTAAAAAATGTCTTCTATTTATTTGTGTCATGAAGGATCCTAGATTACCACTTTATTCTAATTCTTAATTTCATTTTTATGCTTTCCAGTACGGCTGGGAAATCTGAAAAAGCTTTATTATTTTCAGGCCCCTCAACTTATACTTGTTGTTATGACAACGCTATCGTATGCAGCGCAGAGAATCAAAACAGATGCGACTAATCCGCTGATAAAAGTGTCTGATGCTTAGCCTATTCGTCACTCACCAACTAAATAAGCGCTGTCATGTTGGTTTTCTCCAAGCTCAACTATTCTGAGGTAAAAAGTGAGCACGGATCTGACGCTATTTGTAACTAGCTCAGCCCAAAAAAAAACCTGATGGTGATTCATCAGGCTTTTATTCGTTAATTGGCGCAAAACAATCTAGTTTATCAAAGCACTTAATTGCGTTTCTTTTTTCAGAATATCTTGATAAAGCGCGAATTGATTGCGTGCTCGCTCCAAGTTATGGGTTTCATGGTGCGTTGCAAAATAATTGTCACCATCCAAGTAGTCGGTCAAGAATCGAATACCTATCATGAGTGGCATCACTTTCGCGCCAAGTATTAAACTCTTTCTTTCAATATCAGTTAACTTTTCTGATACTTCTGCGATATACCCCTTTACGATCGCTTCAAAGATTTCAACGCGAACCACAACATTACTTAAATTCGTAGAATCTTCTGGTTCAGGAGAACAAAAGGTACGAACCATATCACCAAAATCATACAGCCAATACCCAGACATACAGGTATCAAGATCTATAACAGCTTTGGCTTTATTGGTAGAGGCATCAAACAACATGTTGTTTATCTTGGTATCATTGTGGCAAACACGCAATGGTAGCAGTGCTTCCATTGCTGTTACTTCATTCGCGAGACGGTATTGCGATTGGCAAAACTCGATAACGTCTAAACACGTATCAACACGACCAACAGGATCCGCTTCAATCACACTTTTTAATTTATCGATTCTCATTGCTAAATTATGAAAATCAGGGATCACCGGAAACAACTGTTTTGCATCAAAGTCATTTAATGCGTTAGCAAAGCATCCAAACGCACCTGCAGCAGTTTGCGCTTTAATCGCACAATCTACGACATCTTCACTATAGCTCTTGCCAATAAATTCAAGCGCGCGCCACACCTCTCCTTGGTATTCAACCAAGAACTTGCCAGCACGGGTAGGCACGTGTTTTATGATACCTAATTCGTAAGAGCCTGAATCTAATTTAGACGCCAGGTGCTGTTCAATTAAACGAGCATTTTCAACCAGCTGATTAGGTTCAGGAAATACAGTTGTATTTAATTTTTGAACTACCAACACACGTTTGCTGTCCTTTAAAAGCATGGTGGTATTAATATGCCCGCTGCCAATAGGTTTCATTGAGATTTCTTCCTCACACAGGCCGTACTGCACAGCCAAATGCTCAGCGATTGAAAGGTATTCCATACTTACCCTATAAACTGGCTTATTAATTACACTTGCGGTTAATTCATCCGTGACGTAGTTCATATATTTTTCCTGCGACACTATCTATTTCTTCTTTATAAGTAACACCAAACCACCTGTCGTGAGCTTCAAATACTCGGACGGCAGCTTGGTCAAAATTAATCATATGCTGAATACAATCGGGTAGATAATACTCTTTTTTGACATCGCTGTCATGAGATTCTAGAAAATGCTCGAATAACATTTCAAGATTATCAAAAAGTTGCTGAGTTACTCCCCAGCATGTCATCGAAACGAGGCTGTTTGCTGCGACATGTACGTCTCTGTTATTAAAACACCCTCTATAGCCATCGTCGACCCGACGTATATTTAAGTACTCATGCACTTGCGTAAGGTAGTTTTCTGACAAGGCACATATGCCCCTATTTACTCCACCAAGCTCTGACATGGTTTGGGTTAAAGGATAGGCTACTATCGCCATTTCGCTAGTATTATGATCTTTATTACAAAAATGCGAAACTAGCTGCCGATATGCACTAGGTCCATAGTAGTCGTCCGCAGTAATTACAATGGCATTACCTGCGATATTTGAACGGGCACACAACAACGCATGACCTGTTCCCCAAGGCTTTGAACGTTTTTCGGCAATATCTTTAAACCGCTCTGGCACACACTCAATTGACTGCTCTACCAGCTCAACTTTTAACTCGCGAGGCAGTCTAGGTAATATCACTGACTCAATGGTAGATCTGACCAAGTCATTAATCACCAACACGACGTGCCGTACACCAGCGCTATAGGCATCTGCAATGCTCAGCTCCATGATTGTTTTACCCAATTTTGGTAACTCTGCTATCTGCTTATTGCCACCAAAGCGAGTACCTAACCCGCCAGCAAGTACAACCAAGGTTGGTAAGTCTGCGCTTGTCATTATATTTTTATATAAAATTGAAAACTACAGCGCAGTCTACCTAGCTTTTTTACAAATTTAAAGCAATTGCAAAAATTGCATTGTTCCAATAATAATTTTTGTCGTCATGTTTGAGTTCTTATCTCTGGCATTGTCTTTATAAAGTACGCTGGCAAATATATTTAGTTTCCAGATACTCCTCAAGTCCTTCTGCTCCCCCTTCTTTGCCTAACCCAGATTCTTTCATGCCTCCAAAAGGGGCTGCTGGATTGGATATTCCCCCTTCATTAATGCCTAGCATCGCAAAATCTAGGTTTTGCGATACACGTGCGATTTGTTTGATATCTTGAGAATAGAAATAAGCAGCCAGCCCGGCATCAACTTCATTCGCCTTGTCTATCACATCAATTTCAGATTCAAACTCTATAATGCAAACTACTGGCGCAAAAATTTCACTATGATAAATCGCCATCTCAGAGGTCACTTTTTCTAGTATTACTGGAGACATACTAGAGCCATCTAGCGCTTTAGTTGAGTAAGTTGCATAAGCCCCTTTACTAAGCGCGTCTTCGATTAATTGTGTAGCCTTATCTTTGGCTAGCTCTGTGATCAGTGGACCAATATCATAGTGCTCATCCAACCCAGAACCTACTACTAATGCACCTACACGGTTTATTAGTTTCTCTAGAAATTTTGTCCGTATTGCTTGGTGCACAAAGATACGGTTTGCGGCAATACAGGTTTGCCCAGCATTTCTAAACTTGGCTGCGATTAACCCGTCAACGGCAGCATCTACATCGGCACTCTCGAATACAATAAATGGCGCATTACCTCCCAACTCCAATGAAACATGTTTCATCGTGTCGATGCATTGTGCATACAGCAACTTGCCAACTTGGGTAGAACCGGTAAAAGTCAGTTTTCTAATTTCTTTCTTGCTCGTTAGATGTTTTACCAACTGCTCGGGCTGTGCGCTTACTAACACTTGAAAAGCTCCGCTTTCCATACCAGCTTCAAGTGCCAACTTCGCAATTTCTATCGCACTAATCGGCGTTAATTCAGAGGGCTTTAAAATAAAGCTACACCCTGCCGCATAAGCTGGCGCGACTTTACGCGTTATCATAGCCAACGGGAAGTTCCATGGCGTTACACCAAGTACCACACCGACGCCCTGTTTCACTGTCAATAGCTGGTGATTTTGCGAGTGGGCGGGGATAACTGTGCCATATGCGCGTTCGGCTTGTTGCGCATACCACCTCACATAGCCCGCAGCATAAGTAACTTCAGCCAGTGATTCTTTTAGAGGCTTACCTTGCTCTAAGGTGATTATTTCAGCTAAGTGAGCGCGCTTTTCCATTATTAGTTGATACCAACGATAAAGCGTATTACTGCGTGCCTGTGCGGTGGTGCTTTTCAGCTCGAGAAAACAGGCATGGGCACTCTCTAGTGCTTGGTCAGCTTCAACTAAACCCGTTTGTGTCACCTGTGCAAGTAAAGAACCATCAGCCGGGTTATGTACGGCCAATAACTTGTCACTTTGGTGATTTAATCCGTTAATGATTGAACAAATAGTCTGACCGTTTAAGTACATAATTTTTCACTCCAAATAAAAAAGGCTGTAGTGATAAGCTACAGCCTTTTCGATAAAATTTATGAATTAGTGCTCTTCATTAACAATGTTTAAATTATATTTTGGAATTTCTACAACCAAATCTTCATCGTTAATTACAGCCTGACAACCCAGACGTGATTCAGGTTCCAAACCCCAAGCCTTGTCTAACATGTCATCTTCAAGCTCATCACTTTCTTCCAGCGAGTCAAACCCTTCGCGGATAACAACATGACATGTCGTACAAGCACATGACTTTTCACATGCATGAGGGATACTGATCCCATTTTTTAACGCGACATCTAGCACTGTATCACCAGATTTTGCGTCGATCGCCGCGCCCTCAGGACAAAGCTCTTCATGGGGTAAAAAGATAATTTGTGGCATATTAAACCTCGTCTACAGACTGACCTTGCAGTGCCTGTTTGATTGATACATCCATGCGGCGAGATGCAAATTCACTACTTGCTTCATCAACCACTTCAATTGCATGCTTTATCGCATCTGGATCCGATGCATTTTGGCGTTTTTCATCTAACATCGCCATCGCCTCTCTTAGGCAATTTAACTCTTCTTCGTTCAATAACGCAGACTCTGTTGCCAATGAAGCTTCAAGGGCTTCAAGTACTCTCAGCGCCTCAACCTGCTGCTCTTTGAGCATACGTGCTTGCATGTCTTCTTTAGCAAAACTCATCGAGTCTTTTAGCATTTGTGCAACCTGATCATCGCTCAAACCGAATGACGGCTTTACTTGGATCTCGGCTTGAACGCCAGTCGACTTTTCACTCGCAGACACGCTCAACAAACCATCCGCATCAACTTTGAACGTAACGCGAATATGTGCAGCACCTGCCGCCATGGCAGGAATGCCTTTGAGACTGAATTTAGCCAGCGAGCGACAATCATCCACTAATTCTCGTTCACCTTGCAGTACATGTAATGACATCGCAGTTTGACCATCTTTGAAGGTGGTGAACTCCTGCGCACGAGCAACTGGGATGGTTGTATTACGTGGAATGATTTTTTCTACCAAACCACCCATAGTCTCTAGACCTAAAGACAGAGGTAAAACGTCCAATAACAGCATATCCGAGTCAGGCTTGTTACCAGCTAAAATATCGGCCTGAATGGCAGCGCCAATAGCTACAACTCGATCAGGATCAATGGAGGTCAATGGCTCTTTTTCAAAAAACTCACCAACCGCTTCACGGATCACTGGCATACGGGTTGACCCACCAACCATCACGGCTTCAAGTACTTCTTCTTTGCTGATACCTGCATCTTTTAGCGCTCTACGGCATGCTCTGAGCGTTTGTTTAACAAGTGGTGCAACTAGCTCAGCGAACTGTTCTTGCGTCACTGATACCAAATGCTCAGTTGAGCGCAGTTCGAGTTTCACGTTGACTGTTAAATAGCTACTTAAGGCTTCTTTACAGGCTTTTGCTTTTTGGATCAATAAACGTAGCTCTTGTGGCGTTAGCTCACTCAGCCCTAACTCTGACTTAAAGTGCTCAACCAGCACAGCATCAAAGTCGTCTCCACCTAAACTTGAGTCACCACCCGTTGCCAATACCTCAAAAACACCTTGATTCAAACGCAGTATTGAAATATCAAACGTACCACCACCTAAATCATAAACGGCAATTACACCTTCTTGGCCTGAGTCTAAGCCATATGCAACCGCTGCTGCTGTTGGCTCATTGAGTAATCTTAGAACTTTTAAACCAGCTATTTCAGCAGCATCTTTGGTACTTTGCCTTTGTGCATCATCAAAGTAAGCAGGTACAGTGATAACACTCCCTACTATATCCTCTCCCGCAAAGCTCTCTGTCGCTCGCTGATAAAGGGACTTTAAAATTTCTGCTGATGCTTGGATTGGGTTGATTGGGCCTGCAACCGTGTTGATTGCCAGTGCGCCCTGATGTTCAACAAACTCATAAGGTAGGCTTTGGTAGCGCGTGGTAACTTCCGCAACAGATTTGCCAAGAAAACGCTTCACTGAAATAAGCGTATTAGTTGGATCTTCAACCGCAGCCAATTGCGCTTGTTGACCTACAGTGACATTCTCAGCATGGTATCTTACGACAGACGGCAGCATAGCGTCGCCATTAATATCCGCAAGCGTTCTGGCTTCACCACTTTGTACTGTGGCCACCAAAGAATTAGTTGTACCTAAGTCGATACCTATTGCCAGTTTGTGTTCGTGAGGTGCCGCGCTCTGCCCCGGCTCAGCAATTTGCAATAATGCCATAATGCTCTTTTAACTTAAGTGGTGACGCTAGATTAATCGAAAAGGCTATCTTCAATACGAGACAGCTCTTCACGTAATTTATATATGAATTTTAACTTGCGAATATTGTCGGCAGCAACTTCTAACACCGCGAGATCTTGATCAATAAGCTGCTCAGCTAGTTTCGCGCTGTACTGTTGGTCCAGCACTTTAATTTGGGCTTCAAACGCATCGATTTCATCTTCTGGATCGCTGCTATGCTGAATGTCCTCCAGTGCCTCTCTTAGCTCCATTTGCTGCATTAAAAATGCTGGGTCTTGCAGTGTTTGCTGCTCCGCTCTGATATCGACACCTTGCTCACTTAACATATACTCAGCACGCTTCACAGGGTGTTTCAAAACCGCTAAAGCGTCATTTATCTCAGACGTTTTTTGCACAGCAATTAGCTTTTCACGCTCACTTTTCCCCGCAAACTTATCGGGATGAACGGCACGCTGTAGTTCTAAATAACGCTGATTTAATACTGATAAATCTACGTCATAACTTACTGGTAAATTAAATAATTCAAAATATCGCATACGGACCTAATACAGCAAAGCCCTACCAAGGCAGGGCTTTAGCTCACTATCTGTTATAGATGGTTAAACGGTAAAGCTTTCACCACAACCGCATTCGTCTTTTTGATTTGGGTTGATAAACTTAAACCCTTCATTAAGACCTTCTTTGGTGTAGTCTAGCTCGGTACCGTCAATATAAACCAAGCTTTTTGCATCAACGATGATTTTTACGCCCATTTCTTCGAACACTTCATCACCTTCTGCAAGCTCATCAACGAACTCGAGTACATACGCAAGACCTGAGCAGCCAGTGGTTTTAATTCCCACTCGCAAGCCAAGACCTTTTCCTCGGTTCGCAAGGAAAGTCTGCACACGATTTGCAGCTGCTTCAGTTAATGTCACTGCCATAATTTATCTCTTACTTCGCCTGCTTGTTTTTGTAGTCTGCAATCGCTGCTTGAATTGCGTCTTCAGCAAGGATTGAACAGTGGATCTTTACAGGCGGTAGTTCAAGCTCAGCAGTAATGTCTGTGTTTTTAATTTCTGCAGCTTGGTCAAGAGTCTTACCTTTCACCCACTCTGTTACCAAAGAAGATGAAGCAATCGCACTACCACAGCCGTATGTCTTAAACTTTGCGTCTTCAATAACACCTTCGTCAGACACTTTAATTTGCAGTTTCATTACGTCGCCACAAGCCGGTGCACCAACCATACCAGTTGCTACATTTGGATCGTTTTTGTCTAACGTGCCTACATTACGTGGGTTTTCCACGTGGTCAATTACTTTATCACTATATGCCATAACTCTTTCCTCACTAACCGCTTATATACTTGCTACAGTGTCAATACAAGCTGTCTTGTTTAATGGTGTGCCCATTCAACTGAATCTAAATCAATACCGTCTTTAAACATTTCCCAAAGAGGAGACATCTCTCTCAAACGACCGATTGAGTCTTTGATAAGCTTGATGGTGTAATCAATTTCCTCTTCTGTTGTAAAACGACCGATACTGAATCGAATTGAGCTATGTGCCAATTCGTCATTGCGGCCTAGTGCACGAAGTACATAAGACGGTTCAAGGCTTGCTGATGTACAAGCAGAACCAGACGAAACGGCAATATCTTTCACAGCCATCAGAAGAGATTCACCTTCAACATAGTTGAAGCTGATATTAACAATACCCGGTACAGATTGGTCTACAGTGCCATTGAAATACACTTCTTCCATATCCATAATGCCGTCAATTAGACGCTGGCGTAGTGCGCTAATGTGTGCATGATCTTTGTCAAAATCATCCTTAGCGATACGGAAGGCAGAACCCATGCCCACAATTTGGTGTGTTGCTAAAGTACCTGAACGCATACCACGCTCATGACCACCACCGTGCATTTGCGCTTCAAGGCGAGCACGAGGTTTACGACGCACATATAACGCACCAATGCCTTTAGGGCCATAAACTTTGTGGCCAGAAAAAGACATGAAATCAACTTTTAACTGTTTCATGTCGATTGCAACTTTACCTGCGCTTTGTGCACCATCTACATGGAACATGATTTTGCGCTCGCGGCACATCTCACCGATTGTCGCAATGTCTTGAATAACACCCAGCTCGTTATTTACATGCATAACGCTGATTAAAATAGTGTCTTCGCGGATTTCACTTTCTAGCTTTTTAAGATCTAATAGGCCGTTTTCTTCTACATCCATATAAGTGACCTCAAAGCCTTGACGCTCTAGTTCACGACATGTATCAATGACCGCTTTATGCTCAGTTTTAACTGTAATGATGTGCTTACCTTTCTTTTGATAAAAGTTCGCAGCACCTTTAATTGCCAAGTTATTTGATTCAGTTGCGCCAGAAGTAAATACGATTTCACGCGGGTCTGCGTTAATCAAATCAGCGATATCATTACGTGCTTGGTCAATTAGTTCTTCGGCCTGCCAACCAAAACGGTGTGAACGGGACGCAGGATTACCAAAGTTACCATCCATTGTCAGGCATTGCATCATCTCGTCAGCAACGCGCTGATCAACCGGCGTGGTCGCAGCATAATCTAAATATATCGGTAATTTCATTTCTTTCTCCGCTTGACGCCAATTATAGTTGGCAACTCACTTGAATATTATCTAATTGCTTCATCGCATCGCTAACGCTTCTATCTTGACGTGATGCAACTGATTGCACATCAGAGTTAGCGACTAGCTCGGCAAGGGAAATACTGTTTAAAAATTCTTCTATTCGCACGCTTAAATCCGACCACAAGGTGTGGGTCAAGCAGCGCATACCACTTTGGCAACCACCACCTTCGCCGTGACATCTTGTTGCATCAACCGACTCATCCACCGCGTTGATTACATCTCCAACAGAGATCGTGTGTGCATCACGCCCAAGGAGATAACCTCCACCAGGACCCCGCACAGAGCTAACCAGCCCATTTTTACGAAGGCGTGCAAATAATTGTTCTAAATATGATAGAGATATTTCCTGACGTTCAGAAATATCAGCCAGAGGCACAGGTCCAATGTTTGCGTGTAGCGCTACATCTAGCATTGCAGTTACTGCATACCTGCCTTTTGAAGTCAGTTTCATACGCGCCTCTAGGTTACATTTATCAAATGCCGCAAATTGTAATTACCTGACTAAGATAGTCAAGTATTAACGACACCTATTGCTTATAAAATAAGTTACTACTTACTCAGTCTCATTTAGCTAATACCTGACTAATTTAATCAGGTATTATCGACATTGTAATTACCCGAGTAATTTAGTCAAGTATTACTGTGATGAAAGTATCTAATCTTTAGATTCTTTCCAATCTTGACTACTTCGTTGATTTGTTAACTGAGCTGAGAATGCCACGCAGGATGTTAAGCTCTTGATCTTCTGGTCTTGCGCGATTGAACAAACGCTTGAGTTTTGTCATCACCATGCCGGGGTGCTGCTTTACAATAAAACCAGTGTCATTCAAGGTTGATTCAAGGTGCTCATAGAATAAGGCCATTTGCTCAGACGTAGGATACTTTGTGTCATCAACTTCTGGCTTAGCTTCTTGTGTGTCCAAAAACGTCATGCGCGTTTCGTAGGTAAGTGTTTGTACAGCCATTGCTAAATTCAAAGAGCTGTATTCAGGATTTGCAGGAATACAAACATGGTAGTTACAAAGCTGTAGCTCTTCGTTTGTTAAGCCACTGTTTTCTCTTCCAAACACAAGTGCAACTGGACCATCGTTAGACTCTGTCACGAGTTTTTGTGCACATTCTCTTGGATCAACCATAGGCCAAGACAAAGTGCGAGAGCGTGCGCTTGTACCAATCACCAAACTACAATCTGCGATGGCATCTTCTAGTTTGTCTACGGTTACTGCATCACCAAGGACATCTGTCGCACCAGCTGCCAGCGCACTTGCGTGACTGTCTACCTCGCAAGCAGGATCGACTAAATATAATTTTGAAAAGCCCATGGTTTTCATTGCGCGTGCAACTGAACCAATATTTCCCGAATGTGAAGTGTTCACAAGTACGATTCTAATATCTTGTAATGCCATGCTATTTATCTCAGACAAAAATAATGGCGTAGTTTACCATAGGTTGACAGGATCAAACCACCAAACCAACTGAACAAAAAAACACCAATCTTTTTCATGCAAAGTTATTTACTTTATCGAGAAAATCGCTAGAATACGCCGGCTCAAAAAATTTAGTTCTTTTACAATTCAAAGGTAATGCTATGCATCCAATGTTAAACATTGCGGTACGCGCTGCGCGTAACGCGGGTAAAGTGATCTTACGTGCAACAGAAGATCTGTCTCAAGTTGAAGCGACTCAGAAGGGTACTAACGACTTCGTGACAAGTGTTGACACAGAAGCTGAACGTGTGATCCGTGACACAATTCTAAAATCTTACCCAGATCACGCAATTGTTGGAGAAGAACTTGGCCACACTGATGGCAAAGACAAAGATTACCTTTGGGTTATTGATCCTCTTGATGGCACAACTAACTTCATCAAAGGCATCCCTCACTTCGCAATTTCAATTGCACTTAAAGTAAAAGGCCGCGTTGAACAGGCTGTTGTTTACGATCCAATTCGTAGCGAGTTATTCACCGCATCTCGTGGCCAAGGCGCCCAATTAAACAATAAACGTATCCGTGTAACTAAGAGCAACGAGCTTGCAGGTAGCGTGCTAGCAACTGGTTTCCCATTCAAGCAAAAGCACCACTTGGACGCGTACACCGAAGCTTTTAAAGCACTATTCATTCATACAGCTGATATTCGTCGTGCAGGATCTGCTGCACTAGACATGGCATACGTTGCTGCTGGCCGTATTGACGGTTTCTATGAAATTGGTCTTAAGCCTTGGGATACAGCGGCAGGTGAACTGTTAGTAAAAGAAGCTGGCGGTATGCTTATGGACTTTGCAGGTGGTGCAAACTACAACAACAGCGGCAACATCGTCTGTGGCGCACCTAAATTGTGCCAAGCGATTGTTAAAGAGATCCGTCCAGTACTGACTGAGTCTCTACTTAAATAAGTAAACGCATTCTTTGAATACAAAAAAACCAGGCTAAGCCTGGTTTTTTTATTGGATATCACGTGTGTTACTTAATTTCCACACGCTGCGAACGCATCACCACTTCATCGTTCAGCTCAATCCCAATACCTGGCTCTTCCGATACCTTAAATACCCCTTTTTCAGGCTGTGGATCCTGAAGGCAAAGCTCTCTATTCCACTTTTTAATAGCATATGTATGATGCTCATGAATTAAGAAGTTAGGAATAGCCGTTTCTAAATGCAATGAAGCCGCTGTTGCGACTGGACCGCCACAAACGTGTGCTTGAATACGGATATCAAAGATATCTGCGTAGTCACAAACTTTTTTAGTTTCAGTAAAACCACCACATAAACCAATGTCTGGCTGCAATACATCAATACTTTGATCTTCAAAATAAGGTCTTACATCCCAGCGATTATAAAGGCGTTCGCCTCCTGCGATAGGTACAGCTGTTTTATTGGCAACTTTGGCGTGTAAGGAATGGTTTAAGTAGTTCACAGGCTCTTCGTAATACATGCAGTCAAATTCTTCTGCAATCTCTGCAATTTGAATTGCCGATGTCGCACCCGGTAAACTGTGACATTCAAAAATAATATCAACTTCGTCGCCTACCGCTTCGCGGATAGCTTGCATACGCGCTCGATATAGCTTCATTTCGCCGCGAGAGATGAGCTTTGTGCGGTCATAATATGTATTGCCATCTTTGTCATACATAATTGGATCGACCTTCACCGCGTCATAGCCTTCTGCTAGCGCTTTATGAGCCGCTTCAGCATATTCATGAGGCTGTACCAATGCCTTAAACTCGCTATCCCAGTCAAATTGCAATTGTGATGCATAAGTACGTAACTCTGGATTTACTTTACCACCTAACAACTGGTAGACAGGTAAGTTTAGCGCCTTGCCTTTAATATCCCAAAGTGCAGTATCAATGGCACTCATTGCAGCATATACAACAGGACCACCGCCTAATCCCCAGAAGCTCTCTCGCAACATACGAGACCATAATAGCTCAGTTTGGAATGGGTCATGACCAATCAAAAATGCCTCAGCCATTTCTTTGATCATACTTGCCGCAGCACTGTGCCCCAAGTCATAAGCAAGCCCAGCCTCACCTACTCCCGAGATCCCTTCATCAGTATGAATTCTGATGAAGACAGGTGTCCAAGCTGGTCTGTCTGGACAGTGTATATCAAATACTTCGACGCGATTTACTTTCATTTCGACTCCTATTTGGCAAAGCCAGGATCTAAGCGATATGCTTTTCTGAGCATTGCAGGCCAAGCTAACTGACCACCGGTACTCCCGCTGTGCACAACTTTAGCTTGATTATAAATGTTATCTTGGATTGGTTGAGGTACTGCAATTGCAGGTTGCCCAGTGGCTAATATCGCCACTTGAATTTCACACGCTCTTTGCAAATCATAAAAGCGCATAAATGCATCTCCAACAGTTGGCCCCAACGTCAGACCACCATGGTTTACCAAAAGCATATGATTGGTATTGCCCAGATCTGCTTGCAAACGCGCCCTTTCGTCATCATTTACAGCAAGTCCTTCATAACCGTGATAAGACAGAGAAGGAAGAGAAAACATACTGTGTTGACTCAGAGGTTGCAGTCCACCTTCAAGGCTTGCAACGGCAATCGTTTCTTTGGTATGTAAATGAATAACGCAGTGGGCATCTTCACGTACTTCGTGGATCGCACTGTGAATTGTAAAACCAGCTGGGTTTATCTCGTAGGGTGTATCGTCGAGAATATTTCCTTGCAGATCTACTTTGACTAAATTGGATGCGGTTACCTCGTCAAAGCTCAGACCAAATGCGTTAACTAGATAATGATTGGTCCCTGGCAACCTAGCTGACATATGGGTATAAATTAAGTCACCCCAACGAAAATGCTCAACCAAACGATAACAAGCTGCAAGATCAACGCGTAACTTCCACTCTTCATCGCTCACTTTACCCTTTAGGTTTAACTCAGGTAGATCAAACATCTCTGCTCCTTACACTCACCATGGTGTTTTTAGATGTATAGAAGTCTAAAACACATAAAAAAATAGTTCAATACACAGAGCTCCCCCTGTGCAAATTAATTCGGTACTAAAAAAGCCACCATGAAAGGTGGCTTTTTCCGGCAGTCAAAACTTAGTTTACTGTAGAAAGATAGGCAGCAATCGCTTCTAGTTCTGCATCAGATACATTGGCCACCATGGCTTTCATCGCCGCAGACATACCATTGCTACGTTTGCCTGTTTTAATATCTTTCATTTGTGCTAAAAGATACTCTTTACTTTGCCCATTAACTTTTGGGTACAAAGGCATTATAGGTGACTTCCCTTCCGCTCCATGGCACGTTTGGCATAACTTTGCAGAGTACAGTGCTTTACCATCTGCAGCAGCTACATTACCACAGAGCATTGCGGTGACAGCCATGCTCGATGCAAACACAAATTGCTTTATCTTCATCATATCATTTCTCTTTTTTGACGGTTATTTAACCAGTGTAGACGACTCAAAGCCGCTCTACACAATTACTTAATTCAGTTTTAGAATATGAACCAAGTCAACGAAGAGAAATGAACCTAATACATTACCAAGTCAGGTCGTCTGGTACTTCATACCCAGCGTATGGGTCATCGTCATCCTGTTTGTCATTATTATCTTCGACATGGAAAACGATATACTTTTCATCGACCTCAGCAATTTTTCTAGCTGGATCATCTTCTAATACATAGAATTGTCCTTCCAATACACAAATTGCTAAACGCCCCTTTGATAAAGCCTGTTGTGTCTGTTCGTTTACATCTAACTCTTTTATCTTACTTTCATAAGTGAAGTTAAATGTACGATCGCCCCTGATCTCGGCTTGGTTATGGTGTTCTAGGATTTGTTTAACACGTGCGACTTGTTCACGTTCTTTTAATTCGTCTTGCTTCGCTTTATTTTGCGCTTCTGCTTTTTGCTGTTGAGCAAGCTTAGTTTGCTCAATATGTTTTTGCAGATCTGTTTTATCGCTTGTTGCGCCTTTTTTCTTTTTCTTCTTTTGCTGCTTGCGTTTTTCCGTCTTGGCAACTTTCATTTTGTGCTCAGTTGTCAAACCGGCTTTTAACAGCTGATCCTGTAAAGAACCCATAATGCCACTCCATCAATCTAAACTTGCCGCCATTTTAATAAAAAAATTAGCAAATCTCTAAACAATTTCTTTAATAGCTAGGGAAAAGTACATACAGCTTCTAACAAACACGAATTCATTTTTGAGCCATGTGCACTAATCTAGCAAAGCCACTGAAGTAATTTATGATGTATAACAAGTTTTTACTTCTTTTTAGAGAAAAAGATCCGTCAATTGTAGATAATAATAAAGTACATTCATCGCTAAGAAATTACATGCCAATATTTCATTTACTGCTCTGCTCTGTGGTTATATTTTTTGTGCTTTATGCGCCACAACCTATGCTGGCTCAATTTGCAGAATACTTTGCCATCACACCAGCGAAAGCGGGCCTTTTAATGACAGTCACCATGCTACCTTTGGCTGTGGCACCCATTTTTTATGGGCTGGTTTTAACTAGGTTTTGTAAACTCATTGTGCTTCGTAATACTATGATTGCGCTGGCACTGTGTTGTACCGTGATTGGTCTCACTGGGCAGTTCGAGCTGTTTTTAACTATGCGATTTATCGAGGGGCTATTACTACCGGCGGCGCTGACTTCAATGACAGGCTATATAGGGCAAACCTGGCAAGGCCAATGCCTGCGTAAAAACATGACCTGGTATGTAGGTAGCACCATTGCTGGGGGGTATTTAGGAAGAGCTTTGGCAGCAAATTTTGCAACATGGTGGGGGTTTGAAAGCTTTTACCTATTTAATGCTTTTTTGCTATTGATGCTTGCTTTGGTGATCAAACCAGCGTACAAAAAAACAACAATCCAACCGCCGCTCACTTCTCCAAAAGCTTATTTAAAACCTTTAAAATCGGCCAAGTTGCTGCGCCTTTATGGGGCGGTGTTTTGCATGTTTTACTGCTTTTCAGCGTTGCTAAATTACCTACCTTTTATATTGAGTAACGAGTATCAAATCAAAGACCCTAAGCTGATAGCTTGGGTATACAGTGGCTATTTAGTCGGCGCATTGATCTCTATGGTTACCCCTTTGCTATCAAAATTAACCCACAATAATTGGCAGATTTTAACGACGTTATTTGCAATATACAGCATGACTTTATTGGCCATGCAATGGAACTCTCTCAGCCTCTTTGTCGCCATGTTTACACTCTTTTGCGCTTGTATGTTTATGATACACGCCAGCGCAGCTCCCCTAGCTAACGAGCTCAGTACGGCCAATGCAAGCATCACCAATGGCGCTTACGTATCATTTTATTATTGTGGCGGAGCACTAGGTACTTTCGTACCCGGCTTTATATATCAAATATATGGGTTGGCAATCTTCTTACTTAGTTTATTATTCGTGTGTATATTTGGCGGGTACTTAGTAATGCAAAATCAACGCACTGGCAGTGAAACCCAGTGTGGAGTGTGACCACTACTTTGCCAAAATACCTTTAAATCAGCCAGCTGTAATACCCAGGTTTTGTCATTTTCAAAAGGGTGGCACTGCCATTGCTTAGCATCTTCCAATTCACTATCTAACCACAATTCAACATGATTTTCTGAGTCATTGAAGGTCGCAAGAGCAGAGACACAACCAGGCTTTACTTGCAGGTATTTCTCCAAACGCTCACTGGAACAAAACCCAAGTCGAGAAAGCCCCTGCTGCTTTGACAAACTTTTTAGATCAAGCTGCTTTTCAGCGAGCGTGATCACTAAAAAGTGCCTTTTACCATAGTTGTCGCGTAAAAATAGGTTCTTTAACCCAGTCCCATCTCGCTCAAGGCCTATTTCTTGGGCTACGCTGCAATTTTCCAATGGCATATGTTGATAACTTGTATAGCGAATATTTAATTGAGCTAGGTGTCGCTCTAACGCCTCATAGCGAGATGTAGTCACAAACAGTGCCCTCGCAATTGCACACTGCGTTGACGCCAATAAACATTGTCAATGTTATAACCGCTCTGACAATAGTTGTCGGCTTTCAAAGCTTGCTGTAATAGTGTCACAGCAGTATCCTCAAGTGCTAACTTCAATTCAGACGACTCTTCAACTCGCTGGTATTCTGCAAACCTTTTTAGCTCCTTTTTTGATATGGGCTTATTCTTAGCAAGATCCATTCGAGGTGATGACTTTACAGTCACTACAAACGCGAATTCAGGCTGACCTTCAGCGTTGACGCGCTTATGTAAGGTTTGTTTTTCTATTTCAAAATCTGGTTTTGGGGCGGAACTACATGCAACCAACATAGTTGACAAGAGCAGTAAAAATAGACGACTCATAATTTTCCTATCCATAAATTTGCCCCAGTGTACCAAAGCTGCTCGTATTTTTGAGTTTTTTAATAAAAAAACTTGACGCGGGAAGCAAAAGTCTTTAAATTTCGCCTCGTCCAAAAGACATGTTGGGGCTATAGCTCAGCTGGGAGAGCGCCTGCCTTGCACGCAGGAGGTCAGCAGTTCGATCCTGCTTAGCTCCACCAATTCTCTTTTGTGATATTCCCAATTTAAAGTGGGGCTATAGCTCAGCTGGGAGAGCGCCTGCCTTGCACGCAGGAGGTCAGCAGTTCGATCCTGCTTAGCTCCACCACTTTACTAACTTCTTATATTTCCCGTTCCATTAACCAAATATTTTTCGGTTGTTAACGACTCCAATCCCATTGGACCATATGCATGCAATTTAGTAGTTGCAATACCGATTTCAGCGCCTAAACCTAGTTGACCACCATCACTAAATCTAGATGACGCATTTACCATGACAACAGATGCATCCACGCATGTCTGAAACTGTTTAGCAGCTTGCTCAGATTTAGTACAGATAACTTCAGTGTGGTGACTGCCAAATTGGTCTATATGTACCAGTGCCCCAGAGAAATCATCAACTATGCGAATTGCGATTTCTAGTCCCAAATACTCTTCGCCAAATTCGCTATCATCCAGTACGTTTGCACAGCTAAAATAAGCAGCCGCAGACTGACAAGCATGAACCTGAACACCTGCCTCGCTCAACACTTCTCTCACCCGTGGCAAAAAGGTTTGCGCTATTGCACTGTGTACTATTAGCCCTTCGAGTGCATTGCATACACCAGTCCTCTGTGTTTTGCCATTTAAAAGCAATTCGATTGCCATATCTAAATCTGCATCTTTGTCTACATACAAGTGGCAGACCCCCTTAAAGTGCTGAATAACTGGAACAGTACTGTGCTTAGTCACAAACTCTATCAAGCCTTCCCCCCCTCTTGGGATTATTAGATCGATATAGTCCTTTTGCTGCATTAGCTCTAGCATAAGTGCTCTATCAGGATCCGGAACGACAGTGATCAGCTCAGTAGGTAAACCATGTGTATCAAGCACACTATGCATAACATGCGCTATCGCCAAGGAGCTATTTAGCGCCTCCTTTCCACCGCGCAAGATTACACCATTGCCAGACTTGAAACACAGGGCACCTGCATCAGCGGTCACATTTGGCCTAGCTTCGTAAATCATGCAAATAACACCCAAAGGTACGCGCATTTTTTGCACTTCAATGCCACTCGGTTGCTTGCCAAGAGTTCGCGTCTCACCAACTGGATCTGGAAGCGCCGCCACTTCCTCTAACCCTACAGCCATATCGTTTATACGTTGCGAGTTTAAAGTTAAACGGTCTACCATTGCCTGAGAAAGCTGATTGTCCCGTGCCGCGCCAAGGTCTAGCGCGTTCGCCTCTAAAATACCCTGCTCGTTTGCTCTAAGCGCGCTAGCCATCTCGATCAGTATGGCGTTTTTCTGTTCAGTATCGAGAATCGCCAGCTTTTTTGCAGCCTTTGCGGCGTTCTTCGCCAAATTAGTTATTAATGTCATTGCCTTCCTCTCATCCCTTGCTTTATGTGTCTTCACACAAAACCTGTCACTCAGACCTTGATAATACGCATTTTAAAAGAGCTGGGTAAAGTGAATATTGTTTAAATTGCACACTTAAATTGCTCGTCCCCCTACCAGAAAATTTGTCAAAAGAATCGGAAAAAAGAGCGCACTTTTAACAACTTATTCTCTTTTTTGACTTATTTACTATGATATAACGAGGCTAACACTATACTAATATTCAATAAGCTAACTAAGCTGGAGAGTTTATGTCGGCTATTTACATCGCCGCAATTGCCATATGTTCTGTATTTGCCCAATGGCTGGCATGGGTTGCCAAAGTACCCGCTATTTTATTTTTACTTTTGACAGGGCTATTGCTTGGCCCTGTTTCTGGTGTGTTAGACCCCGATAAACTATTAGGTGATCTCCTTTTTCCCGTCGTATCCCTGTCTGTTGCCATCATTCTTTTTGAAGGATCTTTGACGCTTCACTTTCGAGAGCTAAAGGGAATTGGAAAAGTAGTTCGTAACCTCTGCTCAATTGGCATGTTAACCACCTTCGTTATAATTACGGCCTGTGCCATTTATGTATTGGAGCTGGATTGGCCCGTCGCGGCCGTTTTGGGCGCAGTACTGGTTGTAACCGGACCCACAGTTATAGCGCCAATGCTTAATGCCATGCGTCCAACCAAAGATATAGATCGAATTTTACGTTGGGAAGGCATTGTTATTGACCCAATCGGCGCTTTATTCGCTGTATTGGTGTTTGAGGCTGTCAGTTTAGTCGACCAAGACGGTGTATTCAGCCACACATTAATGGCACTGCTATCAACACTCGGCGTCGGATTAAGTGTGGGTATCGTTTCTGGCTGGTTTACCAGCTATATTATCCGCAAAGAGTGGCTGCCATTTGAGCTGCACAAGTTTGGAATATTAGCTCTGGTCTTGATGAGCTTTACACTGTCAAACCATTTAAGTCACGAGTCAGGCTTACTAGCCGTGACGATTTTTGGTATTTGGCTTGCCAATCAGGATGATTTAGAAATAGATGCTGTGCTAGAGTTCAAAGAAGACTTGTCGATGATATTGATTTCTAGCCTATTTATTTTACTTGCTGCACGTTTGAAGCTAGAAGAGCTAATGATGCTAGATAGTGGAATTTTTTGGTTTTTAGCCATCGTGTTATTTGTCGCCAGACCCCTCAGTATTGCCGTTTCGACTTTTAACAGTGACATTCCGCTCAAATCTCGCTTAATGCTCGCATGGATTGCCCCACGCGGTATTGTTGCCGCTGCGGTAGGATCTGTATTTGCGCTCAGTATGGCACAATCCGGGCACCCAGATGCGGCTAAGATTGTACCGCTCATTTTCACTGTCATCATTGTCACAGTCATACTCCAAAGTTTAACTGCAACACCTTTGGCACGGCTACTGGGTGTACGACAACCCAGTCCAAATACTCTGTTGATCATTGGTGCCAACCATGTAGCACGCGCAATTGCCTGTGGACTAAAAGAGCAAAATATAGACGTTTACCTATCTGATCCAGCATGGGAGAACTGCAAAATGGCGAGAATGGACGGCCTGCCTTGTTATTATGGTAACCCGCAATCGGAACATGCGGAGCGCTACCTGCCCCTAACCAGCCTTCACTCGGTACTCGCTTTATCGCCAAATCGCCACCACAATGCATTAGGCGTACAGTACTTTTCTCATTTACTCGATGAGCAGAGTGTCTATTCGTTAAAATCATCGACAAACCACGCCAAAGCAAATAAAGACAGTGCAACGTTTTTATCTCGGCAAATCTTATTTGGAGACACAGGTAATTACGCCAAACTAAGTAGTTTAATGGCAAAAGGCGGTAAAGTAAGTGCAACTAGACTGTCAGAGGAATTCAGTTGGGAGCAATACTTAGAAATTAATAAAGAAGCAATTCCCTTGTTCATCATTTCTGAACAGAAAAAAGAGGACGATCCTTTATCCGTGAGGCCTTTTACCTCCGAAGAGGAGAAGCTCCCACAACAGGGTGACAAAATTTTGGCTTTGCAGCCACCTAAAATGTCTATTTTGAAAGACCCTGCAAGCAAAGAATCCTCTATTGGAGAGAAGTTAAGTAGCTAAGTTAATTTGGTAATCTAGCCCGTTTGATAACACTCTCGGGCATTTTTTTAGCTAAGCTCGTCAGTGAACTTTCAATTTGTTTGTGCACCTGCTTATCTGCAACTACAGCATGAAACAACCATCGATAAGCATCTTCATAGTCTCGGGGGCTTCCAAACCCCTGATTGAATAACCCAACAAGACGCAATTGGGCATTTAAGTTCCCAAGCGCAGCTGCTTCGCGTAAATATACAATTGCCATCGCTTTGTCAGCCTGTACCAACTGACCTATGTCATAGTATCTGCCGAGTTGCTCGAGCGCCGCGGCTAGGCCTTGCTGTGCCGCTTGCTTCATATAATACAGACCCAACTCCACATCGCGCTCAACGCAGACTGCATATGCCAACATATCGCCATACAAAAACTGATAAGAAGGCAGGCCCATAATTTCCGCTCGCGCTTCTATATCCTGCACTAACTGGCAATCATCGTCTTTCACACGCTGTAAATGGGCATTATTATTGATTAAGGTGATCAACTCATCTTGAGTGTATAAAGGCACTGCCTCTATTTGTTCATTGGCAGCACAGTGTCCTGCAAGTATGAACCCAAGCGTTATAAGAGGAAGTCGAAGTGTTCTAATCATAATATTTGGCAATTATTTGATGTCTACAAATATGAATACAAAAACCATACCAAATTATTTTATAGGACATAATTGGATATAAAAAAAGCTGCCGAAGCAGCTTTTTTTACTTTTCATTATTCGCCGAATGGGTTGCGAACAATCATTGTTTCTACACGGTCTGGGCCTGTTGAAATGATATCAATTGGCACACCGGTAATTTCTTCTAAGCGTTTGATGTAGTTAATAGCTGCTTCAGGAAGCTGCTCAACTGAAGTTGCGCCGAATGTGTTCTCGCTCCAACCTGGCATCTCTTCATAAACAGGCGTTACCTTCTCGTAACCTTCTGCCGCAAGAGGTGTTACGTTTGTAACTGTGCCATCTTCTAGTTGGTAACCAGTACAAATTTTGATTGTCTCTACACCATCTAAAACATCTAGTTTAGTTAAGCAGAAACCAGTGATACTGTTGATTTGTACCGCACGACGCATAGCAACCGCGTCAAACCAACCTGTACGACGTAAACGGCCTGTCGTCGCGCCAAATTCATGACCTTTTTCACCTAAGTGCTTACCAACTGGGTCCTGCTTGTCTACACCGTCGTAAAGCTCAGTTGGGAAAGGACCTGAACCAACACGTGTTGTGTAAGCTTTAACAATACCTAGCACGTAATCTAGGTTTAACGGACCAAAACCAGCACCCGTGGCTACACCACCTGCTGTGGTATTTGACGAAGTAACATAAGGGTATGTACCGTGGTCGATGTCTAGAAGTGTGCCCTGCGCACCTTCAAACAAGATGTTGTCACCTTTCTCACGAGTTTGATCAAGTAGCTCTGTTACATCAACAACCATTGCTTTCAGGATTTCAGCAATTTCCATTGCGTCATCGTAAGTCTTCTGGAAATCAACAGGCTCAACTTTGTAGTAGTGCTCAAGTGAGAAGTTGTGGTACTCAATAACTTCTTTAAGTTTTGCAGCGAATTGCTCTGGATTGAATAGGTCGCCAACACGAAGGCCGCGACGTGCAACTTTGTCTTCGTACGCTGGACCAATACCACGACCGGTTGTACCGATTGCTTTGTTGCCACGTGCAAGCTCACGAGCTTGGTCTAGTGCAACATGGTAAGGAAGAATTAGCGGACATGCTTCACTGATTAGTAGGCGTTCGCGAACAGGTACGCCACGCTCTTCAAGCATGTTTACTTCTTTCATTAGTGCATCAGGTGCTAATACAACACCGTTACCGATCACACACTTTACGTTGTCACGTAAAATACCAGATGGGATCAAATGTAGTACTGTTTTCTCACCATTAATAACCAAAGTATGGCCCGCGTTGTGTCCACCTTGATAGCGTACAACTAAAGAAGCCTTATCTGTAAGTAGGTCTACAACCTTACCTTTACCTTCGTCACCCCATTGGGTGCCTAATACAACGACGTTTTTACCCATTGCAATATCACTTAGAAAAAATTAGGCGCAGATTTTACCAGAAAAGGTAGGGTAAAATCACCCTGTTTCGAATGATTTTTCTTCAGACATTTTGATATTAAATAAAAGCGTTTGAAATAAATACAAAAAAGCCCGACACATTGCGGGCTTTTTATTTCAAATTAATGACTTTACGACAGCAAAGGCTACTTGGCGTCCTTCTGCTTCATGTAGTCAAAAAACTCACTATCAGGCGAAAGTACCATAACATCGCTTTTGCTCGTGAAAGTTTTCTTATACGCTTCTAACGAACGAATAAAGCCAAAGAACTCAGGATCTTTATTGTACGCTTGAGCATAAATGTTTGCGGCTTCAGCATCACCTTCACCTCGAACTGTTCGCGCATTACGCTCAGCATCAGCTAGCATAACAGTTACACGACGGTCCACTTCTGCACGAATGGTTTCTGCTTTCTCTTGACCTTCTGAACGGTGCTCTTTAGCAACCGCCGTACGCTCAGCACGCATACGTTGGAAAATTGAATTGCTGACTTCATTCGGTAAGTTAATTTGCTTAACGCGCACATCCAGTACTTCAATACCTAGTTCTTGTGCACTATCAGATGCCTGAACCAGCGCTTCCGCCATCAACTCACTGCGCTCTCCCGAGACAATTTCTTTAATTGTACGAGAACCAAAGTTTGTTCTTAAGCCATTGTTTACTTTCTGTTTTAGTAGCGTTTCTGCATATTGCTTGTCACCGCGAGCTCGCAGGTAGAAGTTAGAGAAATCACTGACACGCCATTTGACATAAGAATCAACGATAAGGTCTTTCTTCTCACTTGTAACGAACCTATCCGGTGCTCCGTCAAGCGTTTGAATACGTGCATCTAGGTGACGTACTTGGCTAAAGAAAGGCACTTTAAGATGTAAACCAGGCTCATAAACAACCGCGTTATCTGCACTATCTTTTTGTACTTTACTAAATAGCAGCACAATCGCACGCTGCCCTTCAGTTACAACAAAGACAGAAGAGAACCCCAACAGGGCGAGAAGTATTAAAAAGACAAAACCAAAATTTCTCATCAATATTATCTCCCGCTGTTAAAACGATCTTGTGAGAATCTATCATTACTGCTGTTTACGCTGCTGTTACGAGACTGACCCAGTGTTTGACGCAACTGGTTAATGTCGTTTCGGCTAGGCAGAGTCACAGGCGCAGATGATTGAGATTGCTGCATGATCTTATCAAGTGGCAAATACATCATGTTATTGCCGCCTTTCACATCAACGATAACTTTAGAGCTACGACCTAGAATTTCTTCCATCGCCTCAATGTATAAACGTTCACGTGTTACTTGTTTCGCTGCTGCGTATTCAGGTAGTAACTTTTCAAAGCGAGCCACCTCACCTTGAGCTTCTAAAATGATACGCTCTTTATAACCTTCTGCCTCTTGAGTCATACGAGTCACTTGACCACGTGCACGAGGCTCAATTTCTCTCGCGTATGCTTCTGCCTCACGAATGAAACGTTCTTCATCCTCTTGTGCAGCAATAGCGTCATCGAATGCATCTTTAACTTCAGCAGGAGGACGAGAGTCTTTGAAGTTGACGTCCGTCACAATCAAACCAAGGTTATACGGTTCAATAATTTTGTTAAGCTCATCCCACGTACGTTGACGCACCTGCTCACGGCCTGTAGTTAGTACTTGGTCCATGCGAGAGTGGCCTACTACATAGCGAAGTGCACTATCAAGCGCTTGCTGCAAACTGTGGTCTGCATCCGTTACACTGAAGCGATATAATGTTGGATCAACAACACGATACTGCACTTCAAACTCAACACTCACTACGTTTTCGTCTTCTGTCAGCATAAAACCAGATGCTGATAGTGAGCGAACCGCTTCGATATCAATTGGAATTACGCGCTCGATAAACGTCATTTTCCAGCGTAAACCCGGCTCAGCAATGCGGTCAAATTTACCAAATTGCAGCACGATACCACGCTCAGCTTCTTTAACCGTATAAATACCACTTAGTGCCCATACAATTAAAGCGATAATGAAAATGAAGGTAATTCCAGCACCGCCAAGTCCACTCTTATTGTTACCTGGCTTACCGCCAAATATCCCGCCAAACTTGTTGTTAAACTTGCGGAATACCTCGTCCAGATCAGGTGGCCCTTGATCTCGTCCACCGCGATTTTTCCACGGGTCGTTATCATTGCCATTATTACCCGGTTCGTTCCAGGCCATAGCTATACTCCATTGTTATAAAATGAATTAAATTAAATCTAACAAAAATTGCCGCATTCTTATAGAGAATTAGGCCGAATTAGTATTTTTTTCAATTTTGAGCAATAAACCGTTCTATTTCCGGCCCTTGTTCTTTTTTCAGTCGCTCCCAGTCGGCTTGAGGTAACCTCACATCAAGTAACCAGTTGCCGAGCTCATCGTAGCTCTCGCTATGAACAGCATTGAGATTAAACAACGCTCCACGTAACTTGCCAAAAGCAGGCGGCACCAAGAGCTGATGACAAAACATCTTTTTCGCAAGCAATTCAGATATCGCTTGCGAGAGCAACTCTATGCCTTCATTCGCTTGCGCTGAAAGCCATACTCTAATCGGCACACCATTTTCGTCTCTATCGATTTTAGGTTGAATTTCCTCAACTAAATCAATTTTGTTGTAGACCAGCAGTTGAGGAATTTCATCTGCCTCAATCTCTTCCAGGACCGATTGTACCTGTTCTATATTTTCTTTTCTTCTTTGATCTGCAACATCTACCACATGAAGCTGCAAATCGGCTTCACGTGTCTCTGTCAGTGTCGCTTTAAATGCGGCGACTAAATCATGAGGTAAATGCCTGATAAACCCAACCGTATCGGCCAGTATTACAGCGCCTACATCATCAATTTCAAGTTTACGCAGCGTCGGGTCAAGCGTTGCAAACAGTTGGTCAGCTGCATACACATCGGAATTTGTAATTCGGTTGAAAAGCGTGGACTTGCCAGCATTCGTATAACCAACTAGTGACACTGTCGGTATTTCATTGCGGCTTCTCGCTCTGCGTCCTTGTTCTCGAACAACGGCGACTTTATCCAGCCTTTTACGAATACTCTTTATACGTTCTCTGAGTAGTCGACGGTCCGTTTCTAATTGTGTTTCACCTGGGCCCCGCAGGCCTATCCCGCCCTTTTGCCTCTCTAAGTGCGTCCACCCTCTAATCAAGCGTGTAGAAATATGCCTCAGCTGAGCCAACTCAACTTGCAACTTACCTTCGTGCGTTCTTGCTCGCTGAGCAAATATATCCAAGATAAGCGTTGTTCTATCTAGCACACGGCATCGACAAATATGCTCTAAATTTCTTTCTTGAGAAGGACTTAGTTGGTGATTAAATATAATGACGTCTGCTTTATAAGTTCTGACAATCTCGGCAATTTCTTCTGCTTTACCCGTACCGACAAATAGCTTGGGGTGAGGTGCCTGACGGCTGCCTTGCACAACCGCCACGCTACTAACACCAGCAGAAGATACTAGCATTTCCAATTCTTGCAGATCTTCACGATCTCCTTCATTAGGAAACTCTATGTGCACTAAGACTGCCTGTTCGCCGGCTTCATAACGGTCAAACAAGCAATATGCTCCTAATATCTATTAAAAATTTCCATCTTCACTTTGTTCTGCGCCTTCATTTCCTTGTGTATTTTGGAAATTGACAGCTCTAGCAGGAACAACTGTTGAGATAGCATGTTTGTAAACCATCTGGTTCACTGTATTTTCAAGTAAAATTACAAATTGGTCAAAAGACTGGATTTTGCCTTGTAATTTGATGCCGTTAACTAAAAAAATTGAAACTGGAATGCGCTCACGACGCAAGACATTCAAAAACGGGTCTTGTAACGATTGGCCTTTTGCCATTTTCTTATCCTTCGTTCTAGGTGTTATTATGTTGAGTTAGTTGAATAAAACAAAACAAATTATCGGTTCAACTACTATTAGCTTAGCGAACTTAAAATTCGTTGCAAGTTTTCTTGCTCTCCGGTCTCTAGCCAAGTTACATTTGGCCAACTACGAAGCCAGGTCAACTGTCGCTTTGCAAGTTGTCTGGTAGCGGCGATACCTTTGAATACCATTTCATCGTAATCGCATTCACCGCTTAAATGCTCCCACATTTGCCGATATCCAACACAGCGGATTGAAGGCAAATCAGGATGTAAATCATCTCGATTATATAGGGTCAAAACTTCGTTTTTAAACCCTTGATCAAGCATTATTTTAAATCTTTTCTCGATTCTTTCATGTAATACTTTACGATCGCTAGGTGCAATCGCAAATTGGTAAAAAGTATAAGGTAGCTCTGGTTGTTTTTGCTTTTGCAAT
Source organism: Pseudoalteromonas sp. Of7M-16 (assembly GCF_022347805.1). Taxonomy (NCBI): domain Bacteria; kingdom Pseudomonadati; phylum Pseudomonadota; class Gammaproteobacteria; order Alteromonadales; family Pseudoalteromonadaceae; genus Pseudoalteromonas; species Pseudoalteromonas sp. Of7M-16. Next base: position 40,196 of record NZ_JAKRFY010000001.1, read on the forward strand.
AACGACATGGGCTTGCCTGTTATACGATACACTTCTAAGGCCCGATTAATACGCTGAGAATCATTTTCGCTTATTTTCTCAGCTGCCTCAGGGTCAATTTTAGCCAGCTCAGCGTGAAGTGCCGGCCACCCTTGCTCTGCAGCATCACGCTCTAATTCAGAGCGAATCTGTGCGGAGGCTTCTGGCAATGGCGATAACCCCTCAATAAGCCCTTTGAAATACATCATTGTACCGCCAACCAACACCGGGATTTTGCCCTGTGCGTGTAGTTTATCAATCAGGGCAATCGCATCACGACGAAAATCTGCCACCGAGTAGCTTTCTATGGGGTCGATCAAGTCGATTAGGTGATGAGGGGCTTGTGCTAACTCACTGGGTTCAGGTTTAGCGGTACCAACATCCATACCTTTGTATACTAGCGCTGAATCAACACTGATAATCTCAGTATCTAAATGCTTACATAGTTCAATGGCCAAGGCTGTTTTACCAGCAGCCGTCGGCCCCATCAGCGTAATAACGGGTTTATTCTGCAAACTAATACCCTTTTGGTAACAAATCTAAAATATAATTGGGGTCTATTTTAACGGCTTTTGCCGTAATTGCTGCTCTGCTTTTCTGTTTTTTTAGCATTTTTTCACGAACCAAAGCAAAATGCTGTGAGCGGAAGTACCCTGAAGGGGTATTTTTCAGCAACCACTCTAACCAAAAATGTAATTCGTTTACCTGACTTGCCTGCTCACAGCAGGTTTCAACCAATTGCGATACACACTGGGCTACATCTAAACTGTATAAACTGACAGGCAACTTTTTAACCATCACATGCGCATCTTGAAAAACCAGCTCGAAACCTAACAACGTCAGCCAAGAATTTACTTTTTCTAATACTTGCGACTCTTCTTTAGTGTGACTAACACGCACTGGGAGTAGCAATGCTTTGCCCAATAACGTGCCATCAGTTTCTATTTGCTCCAGCCACATAGCGCAGAGCCCCTCTCTGCCATGGGAGAGCATTAACCCTTCGTCACTTTGTAATAAAATTGCGCCTTCAGGCAATGCCATCCACTGAGTTTGCTCAACCTCCTGAACGGTGTCAGATTCTTTTTGAGAAGTATTATGTTCTGATGGCGAATGTTTTACAGGACGTTCTGGGGCCTCGGCTGTGAACGCTTGATAAAGCTGATTTACATTAACCTGCTTTTTATGACCTGACACTGAACCGCTGCTTATTCTAGAAGCTGAACTACTGGGTTGGTTAATTCTACCTGAGGGAGGAGTGCTGCTATGATAATCAGAATTAGATTGTCGGTCACTAAATAAACTAGGTTCTGCTACTTGAGCACGCTCTTGGCGAAGCGGAGTCCTGTATGATTGATGCAACCCCCCTTGGCTTTGCGAAGTATCTGGTCTATCCATTTCCAACTCAGGTTCAATCTGGGTCACGTGTTCGGCATATGGTAATTGCACTGAGCTGGGTTCAACAACTTGTTTGATTGCCTGCACAATAAAGTCATGAACCAGCCGCGCTTGATGAAATCTGACCTCGTGTTTGGCGGGGTGAACGTTCACGTCCACTTGCCTAGGGTCCAACTCTAAATAAATCACAAATCCAGGAGTCTCTTGACTCCCTGTCGCCTCTTCGAAAGCCTGTCTAATCGCATGCAAGATCAACTTGTCACGCATCATTCGACCGTTTACATAGGTATACTGTGGTTGGGTATTACTGCCAATAGGTAGCACCCAGCCATACAACTCTAAACCTTCATACCCAGATTCTATGAAACTGGCCTCGCGTTGAAATACTTTACCTGCAACCTGCGCCACTCGCTCAATGCTGCGAGAATCTTGTTTTGCACGATATTGTCGCACTACTTTTTGATTGTGGGTCAACGTGATTGCAACATCAAACCGACTTAGCGCTATCCTTTTCACAAGTTCATCAATATGGCTAAACTCAGTTTTTTCAGTGCGTAGAAACTTTCTTCGTGCTGGCGTATTAAAAAATAAATCTTTGACTTCGATTGTGGTTCCATCAGGGTGTGCCGTCGGCTGAACTTGTACCGCCATATCACGCCCCTCTGCGCAAGCTTGCCACGCAGTATCTTGAGACGCCGGTTTCGAGCTAAGCGTTAACCTCGAAACCGAGCTTATTGAGGCCAATGCCTCCCCTCTAAAACCCAATGACGCAATTGCTTCAAGGTCATCTAAGTTCTTAAGTTTACTGGTGGCATGCCGAGATAGGGCCAAAGCTAACTCATCTTTATTAATTCCAGACCCATTGTCTCGAATACGGATCAGCTTGTGTCCGCCGCGTTCAATCTCTATTTGAATCCGGTTAGCCCCAGCGTCAATGCTGTTTTCTACCAGTTCTTTTACAACAGAAGCTGGTCGCTCGACCACTTCACCAGCTGCGATTTGGTTAGCTAACCGCGCTGGTAAGATTTCAATTGCCATTTTTACGCCTTTGGAATCGTCAACACTTGACCGATATGTAAAATATTATTTTTCAATCTATTAGCCCGCTTTAAAGCTGACACCGTTGTACCATATCTGGCAGCCAACACACTTAGTGACTCGCCTCTCCTAACCTTGTGATGTAACGGTTTCTTTTCTTTTAACCGTGCGAATAAAGAGTCATCAGGCGGATTCTTTTGATAATACCGCTTAATCGCAACAAAAACAGCATTGGCCAATCGCTGTTGATGATACGCAGTTTTCAGCTGTTTCTCTTCTTGCGGATTAGAAATGAACCCGGTCTCGACAAGAATAGAGGGAATATCTGGCGATTTCAGTACACCAAAATTTGCTGCTTGTGGTCTTTTTTTATGTAATTTAGCAACTTTTTGCAGCTCTCCCACGACTTGCTCCGCAACTTGAAAACCTGTTTTCATGGAATGATCCATAGACATATCTAACAGGGTTTTTGCTAGATATTTTTCATTTTCAGTGTCCTTGAGCACCCCGGCAGCACCACCTAATAATTGTGATTGCTTTTCTCTGTTCTCTAACCATTTACCAATTTCAGAGTTAGCGCGGCGCAGCGACAAAGTCCATACTGAGGCGCCTCTGGGCCGTGGGCTAGAAAACGCATCAGCATGAATTGAAACAAAGAAGTCTGCACGCTTTTTTCTCGCCTTTGCGGTACGGGTGTTTAACTTAAGAAAATAATCACCTGAACGTGTAAGCTGTGCTTTCATTCCCGGCTGCTTATTAATCAAACGTTCAAGTCTTTTAGCTATTTGCAGTGTAATGTGCTTCTCGTACGTACCCGTTGGTCCTATAGACCCGGGATCTTGACCGCCATGTCCCGCATCTATGGCGATAATAATATCGCGGTCACGCTTTACATTGCGCTTCTTACTAGCAGACTTGGTTGCAACTGGCTTTTTTTGACCATAGAGATCAACCACCAAGCGATCAGAACTTTTACCTGTCGGAGCCAGTGCAAAAATAACGGGCTTTGTAGGTCGATTCAATTCGAAAACGACCCGAGTGCTAGTACGCTTTTTAGGTGTACTGTAGCGCATTTTATTGATAACACGATGGCTTTTGGGGATCGCTGGTAATCTGGGTAGGCGTTTAGTATTTTCAAAATCGACCACTAAACGCAAAGGCTTTTGCAGCACAAAGTAACTAAAATCGGGCTTTTTAGTGAGATCGAATACCACCCGAGTACTTTCTGCTGATGGGCTAATGCGCACATTTTTAATGGTATTTTTAGCAACTGTTTGTGCTGCGAACATCAGCAGCACACACATAGTTATAAAATGAATATATTTGATATGTACGCTACGCATAACTACTGATAGCTAATAATACTTGTATTCCACGTTCACTATGCGCTTTGAGCGTAACCGTTCTTGCATCACCCTCATAAGCTAGATAAATATCAATGTCTGGGTTAGGAATAAATCCTTCGCCCTTTTCTGGCCACTCTACAATGCACACAGCATTTGCAGCAAAGTAATCTCGGATCCCCATAAACTCAAGCTCTTCAGGATCACCAAGTCGATATAAATCAAAATGGTAAACCGATTTTGAAGGTAACTCGTACGGTTCCACCAGTGTATAAGTTGGGCTCTTCACGTTACCTGCATGCCCTAACCCTTGCACAATGCCCCGAGTCATCGTGGTTTTACCAGCACCTAAATCACCGTGCATATAAAATACGGCGCCCTCGATAATCGAAGAGGCAAGCCTGCGCCCAAGATCGACGGTTGCTTCTTCATCACTAAGAGAAAGCGTTAAAGTACTGTTTTGGCTCATCCCATAATACCTCTAATATGGTCAAATAAATCACTCGCAAGCATGCCAAGATGCCCATCGCGAGCGGCTTGCTCTGCTGCAAGGCCATGAATATACACACCAAGCGTCGCCGCTTCATAACGACTGAGGCCCTGTGCTAATAAACCCGCGATTATACCAGATAATACATCACCCATCCCAGCACTGGCCATTGCAGAACACCCTGAGCGGTTAATATTTATTCGTTTGCCATCAACAATTAAACTTCCAGGCCCTTTGAGAACAATACAAGCTGCATATTCCTTGCTCAATTGTTCCGCCATGTCAAAGCGTTTTGACATATTTAGCGTGGTATTACCTAGCAAACGCCGAGCTTCCCCAAAATGGGGAGTTAATATTGCACGATGCCATGGAAGGTGAGACTGCGCAAGTAAGTTCAAGCCATCCGCATCACAAACCACCAACCCCGTGAAGTTTTTAACCGCAGCATACATTTTTTTTGCCCAAGCATCTTGGCCAAGTCCTGGACCAATTACAACCACATCCGCTTTATCAAGTAAGGTATCTAACTCTTTAGGTAAAGAAACGCCATGGACCATTAATTCATATCGCCCATTCAACACAGCAGCTTGATTGTCAGGGTGAGTTGCCACACTCACCAAGCCAGCACCGGTACGCAGACACGCTTCAGCAGCCAACCGAATTGCTCCGGCCATCCCTTTTCCTCCGCCGACCAATAAAACGTGACCACACTGATTTTTATAACTATCTGCGCTTCGTACTGGCTTTAGAGAGTGTAGGTACTTCCCCCCCGGGTAACAGCAGTTAGTATGAGATAACTCGCCGAATGCTTGAGCTATACCTAAATCCGCCAACAGTAATTCACCACATAAACTTGCAGCGCTTCCCGTGAGCATCCCCTGCTTTAATGCAATAAAAGTCAACGTTGAATCCGCATCAAAGCTGTCCGGCGCTACTTCTGCAGTCGAGCCATTTACACCACTGGGAATATCGACAGCCAGTTTCCAAGCTTTACTGGATTTGAAATGGTTAAACGCCTCTTTGACTGGATCGGGTAGCTCCCCTCTAAATCCGGTCCCAAATACGGCATCAACGATTGCATCAAAGTCTCGGCCTATACATGAGCGCAGTGCAACGACATGCCCTCCGCTTCGACAAAACAGTTGATAGGCTTCCCCCGCGTCTCCTTTGAGCAAGGAGGGTTCAAACAGTGCGCACACAGTGACATTAATTTGCGCATGCAAGCAACGCTTGGCAAGCATAAACCCGTCACCAGCATTGTTCCCTTTACCGGTGAAAATCAAAATATTTTTAACCGCTTTATTGCGTACAAGTTCAAATAAAGCGTGACCAGCTCGCTGCATCAGCTCACTGAGCGTTGTACCCGAATTTAATGCTGCTTGTTCTTCATGCAGCTTTACTTCTTGGGCGCAATAAGCAATTTGTGGTAAATTATGCGTGTATTGACCTTGCAAAATAGACAGTCCGTGAATAAAGCCATACCTACTATTAACTATACTGAACTTGCCGAAAAAATTAAGTGCTGGGGAAAAGAATTAGGATTTGCAGAGGTCGGGATCACCGATATAGACCTGAGTGAACATGAAAAACAACTCCAGCGATGGCTTGATTTAGGCTATCACGGTGAAATGGAGTATATGGCTGCACACGGTATGAAACGAGCACGACCCGCAGAGCTGGTCCCTGGTACCAAAAGCATCGTATCAGTAAAAATGAACTACCTTCCGCCGGATGCTAGCTTTGCTCGAGCACTTAAAAATAATACAACAGCCTATATAAGCCGCTATGCCTTGGGTCGTGATTATCACAAAGTGCTGCGAAACCGGTTAAAAAAATTAGGTCAAAGGATCGAACAAGAAGTAGGCCAATATGGGTTTCGTCCATTTGTTGACTCAGCGCCCGTGTTAGAACGACAAATTGCCGAAAAGGCGGGCCTTGGCTGGCGAGGAAAAAACAGTTTACTCATTCATAAACAAGCTGGTTCTTGGTTTTTTCTTGGCGAGCTTTTTGTCGACTTACCACTGCCTCCGGACAACAACAAGGTTGAGGAAGGGTGTGGCAAGTGCAACGCCTGTATCAGTTTGTGCCCAACAGGCGCAATTGTTGAACCCTATGTCGTCGATGCAAGACGCTGCATTTCATACCTCACCATTGAATTACAAGGTGCGATCCCGGAAGAATTCCGCCCCTTATTGGGCAATCGCATCTATGGCTGCGATGACTGCCAACTCGTCTGCCCTTGGAATCGCTTCGGCCAGCTAACCGAAGAAGCTGATTTTCACCCTCGAAAAACCCTAAAAGACAGAGAGCTGCTTGAACTATTTGCGTGGGATGAGAGTACATTTTTAAAAAATACGGAAGGAAGCCCTATTCGACGTATAGGTCACGAGCGATGGCTACGCAACCTTGCTGTAGGACTTGGCAACGCAAACTATGACGAGCAGATTGTCGAAGCACTTAACAACAAACGACACCTTGTTAGTGAATTAGTGCAAGAGCACATTCAATGGGCACTGGCACAGCAACACAAAAAGCAACACGACGAGCGGAAAAAAGCTCGACTAATACGGATTGTAGAAAAAGGCTTACCACGAGATGCTTAGTAAGCTTCAATTCTATCGTTAAGGTTCATCTCGCGTGAGTGTACACAGGTCATGCTCTATTTCGGCAAACGCTTCCTTCACTTGAGCGATTGCCTCCTCTCTCGCTACAGAACTCTGAATTGCTTCATCAATATGCGTAAAAATAAACACCTCTTGATCTTCATCTAACCCCATTGAAGGAATGCGTGATTCAAACAACTCTTGAAGGCGTTTAAATATTGCTTCGTTTTGCGAACGGTTGTTGTTGAGCATAGATAGCAAACCGGAAAATTTGCTATGGATGGTTTTAATTGCCCCGTTTAGCTCTCGCTGTTGATTTATCAAAGTGTCTTTGGTCAAAATCGATAACAACTGTTGCTCTGTCACACTCACGATAAAACATATATGATCACGAATGCGGCCGTGTTTATCTGGATCTTCGGACGGCATATTGAGGATGAGTACGCTTAGCAGCTCGTAGTTAACCAGTATTCTATTTGTAAACTCATGCAGTCGCCCCTTTGAATGTAAAATTTCAAACAGCTCCATCACAATTGGTGAACACAAGCCGGTAGAAGCAAAGTGCTGCCTTTCACCACTGACCCGCATTTCAATATTGCAGCTCAAACCAAAATTGGCGAGACAGCTGATCAGCGCATTTGCAAGCTCGGACACATCTTGAATATTACCCACTTGCTCAACAAAATTGACAATTTGGCCCATTTCACTACTTGTCGCCATCGCGCTAAATGCAGTGGTTGTCGCATCTTCTATTTGCTGCTCTAGAATATCTTTTTCTAATAACATCTGCCCTAAATGCAACAGTTTTGCTTTTAGTTCACTGTGACCAAACGGTTTTACAATATAGTCTTCGGCGCCAACAGAGTACCCCTCCATACGCTCTTCAACAGACCCTCGCGCCGATACAAACATAACTATAATATGCTGTAATTTGGGGTTGGCCTTGATTTCTCTGCACACTTCATAGCCACTCATCTGGGGCATGCTAACATCCAGTAGAATCACTTGGGGGTCAAAGGACTCAACAACTTCCAGACACTCATGCCCGCTGGTTGCAGTCATGATTTCAAAGTCTAGATCTTCTAAAATTTCTTCAATGATTTCGAGGTTAAATGGTTCATCGTCCACTGCTAAAATTCGTTGTAGTGCCATGATTTAAATTCCTTGTGCTCTTTCCATATAGTTATAGTCGGGGATTTAACTTGTCGCTAGTTACCTTGATTGTAGGGCAATTCAATGACGAACTCAGCGCCACCACTATCGCCATTTCGCGCATAAATACACCCTTTATGTAACAGAACAAACTCTTTGCAAATAGCAAGGCCTAAGCCTGTTCCCCCTGCTCCGCTATTGGTTTTGCTGCTTTGTGCAAATTTATCAAATATGTGTTCCAACTCATCTTTAGGAATACCAACTCCTTGATCACAAATCGTCAGGTTTAAAGTATCCACAGTGCTGGAAAGATAAACCTGCACCTGACTGTTTTCCGGACTGAATTTAAGCGCATTACCCAATAGGTTTCTAACCACTTGTACCATTTGGTCTCTATCGCATAAAATCTCGATCCCACTTTCTTGTGCATGCAAATTAATAGAAATGCACTTTTTCATCGCTAATCCGGATACATCCTCCACTCCCTCCGCGAGAATGGCGGTGAAATTATGAACACTGGGATTAAAAGGGAAGCGCCCAGCATCTAATTTCGACAAGTCGAGTAAATTATTGAGCAGTAGAAGCAACCTTTCACCACTGGTTTCGATCCTTGATAAATACTTGGTGAGCTTTTCAATTGGCGCTTCATTCGCGGCCAGCTTATCAAGACCAAAGCGCGCGAAGCTCAAAATAGAATGCATTGGAGTGCGCAATTCATGGGACATATTTGCTAAAAACTCTGATTTACTGATATTCGCGCGTTCAGCTGCCTCTTTTGCAGATTGAAGTTGTGCGGTTCTTGCTTGAACTTCCGCCTCTAACACTTCTTTGGCTTCTTCTAGTAACTGCTGTTTACGCTTCAGATGCGCGACGTTTTTGAAAATCGCCGCCAGCCCTATTTCTCCGTGATGGTCAATTTCAATAAACGTACCCATTAAAGGAATTGAGAGCCCATCGGGCCTAGGCAGAACCAAGTCACAGTCAAAATGCCTTGCCATCAAACCGGCTTCAATCCGGTTTTTTAAAGCCTCTACAGACTGACGCTCAAATAAATTAAAAATAGAGTGGGATTCAAGCTGCTCTGCATTGAGGCCAAACAGATTTAAACAGGCATCATTCGCTTCAATTACAAACCCTTTTAAGTTAAACAGCATAATCGGATCTGGAGTGTGTTTATAAATGACCCGCAGTAAGCTATCACGCTCGATCAATGCATCGACTGTGTCTTGCAAACGCTCAACCAGCTCTTGATTGTGCCGCCTCAACAGCTCTGTTTGCCAGAGTTTATGTAACGATTGCAATAGCGCATTCTCATCAACGGGCTTTGTCAGAACATCTTCCACTCCCTGTCGGATTGCTTTTAATGTATCAACTTGACTCTCTCTTGATGTCATTAATAAACAACGACAATTAATATGGTAACTTCTAACTTGTTCAAAAACGTCCAGTCCCGTTTCTTCTTGCAAGTTAAAATCACAGATAAGCAAATCAAAGCTATGCTCTTTCGCTAACAACCCCGCTTCATGTGCATTACTCGCAGTTTTCACATCCAATTGCGCACCAGTGAGGCTCACCGACAATTGCTTGAGCCGTGAAGGAATATGGTCAACCAATAACACTTTTGGCAGCAGCAATTGTGCCTGCTCACCAATTTCCATTACTCGTTCTAGCAAACCTGTAATTTCTTTATTGCCAAAAAATGGGTAAATCACAATTGCATTTGACAGTACACGGTTTAACTGGCTAAAGGCACTCAGGTGTTCAGAGTTTTCTGGTTTTGGGGCCAACAAGATGATTTTCTCATGCTGACTCAGCACATCTAAAATTTCAAAATACTCAGGCGGGATCCCGTGAGCAATAGCAATAACATCAAAGTGAGCGAAACAAGTTTGATTATCCAGTGTTTCGTAATGTATGTGTTCCACTTCACTGCCCAGTAACTCGAACAGCACTTTAATACGCATAGCTAAAACACTATTGCTGTCTATGATCAATACTTTATTTGTCATAGTTATACCCTTTTTCCATGGTACAGCTTAGTGTAGTTCAATTTATAACAATCATTGCACGAATCAAAAAGAAGGGACTTTTACGCTAAAAAAACTATCGTGTACAAGAGCTGTATGTCGACATCAATCAGGCGCTATCAATTTATTGTCGCAGACTTTGGGGCAATCACTCTTTATCAAATTTGTGATAATCTCTATTGTGTAAAAAGGCGTGTAGCTCCATTAGATTGCACCAAAATTGTTGGTACAGTGAACGTATTCTTATTTAGCTATCGCTAAATTGCTAACACAAGATGAACTATTTCTTTCGACACACGTAAAAACAATAAACAACGGAATTCACCATGTTAAAAAAGACAATTTTAAGCCTTATATTCGCTCTAAGCAGCCCACTTGCATTTGCTCAATGCGATGACTTTACCGCTGTCGAACTGAGAAAACTGCGCTCAAAAGACACTGTCAATTTATGCCAGTTTAAAAATAAGCCGTTACTCATTGTAAATACCGCTAGTAATTGTGGCTTCACCGGGCAATTTAAAGATCTTGAAGCGTTACATCAACAGTACAAAGATAAGGGTCTTGTAGTGCTGGGCTTCCCATCTGATGATTTTTTCCAAGAAGAAAACGATGAAGCAGACACCGCTAAGGTATGCTTTGTAAACTACGGCGTTACCTTTACCATGCTTGCAACAAGCCCTGTTCGAGGCAGTGATGCCAACCCCGTTTTTAAACATTTAGGTGAACAAGCAGGCTCTCCAAAATGGAATTTTTATAAATATCTTGTCTCTGCAGATAGAAAAACAATACAGCGTTTTGGCAGCCGCACAAAACCATTGTCAGAAGAGCTCGCGAAAGCAATTGAAAAGCAAATCAGGTAAAAGCATGCGCTTTTACCACTTTTGCATTAGAATAAGGTATGAATAAAAATCAGGCAAGGCATGGAGAGAAGATGACATTAGCAAGTGCAAGACATATTTTAGTAGACAGCGAGGCGCAATGCTTGGAGCTTAAGCAACGTATCGCAAGTGGAGAAGACTTTGCGGATCTAGCCAAAGAGTTTTCCAATTGTCCTTCTGGACAAGACGGTGGTGCACTTGGAGAATTTGGACCTGGCATGATGGTACCTGAATTCGATAAGGTTGTATTTTCTGCACCACTAAACGAAGTTCAAGGGCCTGTACAAACACAGTTTGGCTATCATCTGTTAGAAGTCACAAGTCGACAAGATTAACATCACCTAGGGTAGGAGTTATATTGTCTACTACCCTAATTTCCAACCCTTTCAAGTCTAATACGCTTCTAGTACATCCAAACATTACACTCTTAAATTCAGCTGATGACATGCTACACTCATAGTCACTAAAACCAATGAGGGAACACACTTTGATTTTATATGGCTCCAATACATCACCCTATGTCAGAAGATTAAGAATATACTGCGCAATGCATAATCTTACAGTAGATTATAAGGCCATTGATATATTTAACCCTGAAGAGCGTGAAACTCTTATCAAGCACAATCCCGCGCGTAAAATTCCCTTTTTAATCTGTGGGGAAAACACTGTATGTGATTCCAATGTCATAGCCAGATACTTGCAAACAAAGTACTCATTACCCCATTTAAACTGGCAGCAGGAAAACTTACTAACAACCATCAATGCCTGCAACGATTCACTGGTCGAGATACTACTAGGCGAGCGTTCAGGGTTTGATACAAAAGCGGATGTGTTGTTTTTTAATTTACAACGCGAACGTATAACTGAAACATTGACCTATTTAGATAGACAATGCACAACAGATGTATTTTTGAACTGCGAGTATTTGCAGATCAGTTTATACTGCCTGTTAGACTGGATCCGATTCAGAAATCTAGCCGATATTAACAATCACGAAGGGCTGTTAAATCATCTAGAGAACTGGCAAGACAACAAACATGCTCAAGCAACGGATCCGCGCAGTTAATTTTATACTGGTAAATAATATGAATGATCTTGAATTAGAGTCAGAAGTAGTCAACTTTGTCACCGTTGTGAAACAAAGTGAACAGTTATGGGCACTGGGTGCGGAAGATGGCGGTTTTGTGATTGTGGAATCCAATCAGTTTGAAGAATCAGACGTGTTACTACTCTGGAGCGACGAATCCGCAGCGCAAGAGCAGTGCAAAGACGAGTGGGAAGAGTTTAAACCTATTGAAATTGGTCTAGATACTTTCCTAGATGAGTGGGTAGAAGACTTAAGGGATGACAGTGCACTGGTTGGTATCAACTGGAATAACGATAACGTATGTATTGAAATCGAGCCTGTCAGTCTAGCTCGTGCTCTCGCTGACTAACGCAATTAGCGTCCCCTCTATCGCGCGTACATATGCCTGTATATGTACGCCTTTTTGGCATGGAGCACACAGAGGCTCAGCCCCCGCTGCAACGGCTTTATCATAACTGCTAGACACATTCTCACAACCAAGTGTCAATTCAAATCCCAAAGCTGGCTGCTTTGGCTGAGAGCGAATATAAGTTTGCTTGAATTGGGATTGCGCAACTGGGTGTGTTGCAAAAGCCAGCAGGACTGTTCCGGTGTCTAACTCACCATAATCACCATTCTCTGTTACTGAGTGAGCACTCAACCCAAAAGCTTGATAATAAAAATCTAAGACTTCTTCGACATCATCTACATAAATGACTGTTTTAAGAAAATGCATCACAACAATAAGTTAAACAAATTTATACTAATAAAGCATAATTAATGAGCAGCGTAAAGGCTAGCTCACAAATCAATACCTACCGCCTGTTGCATGTAAAAAATATATTTTACAAAATTTAATAAGGCAAATAGCAAAAAAATGGCGCTTTACGCGCCATTTTTTATGTTTTGTTCCGTTGCTCTTTAGTAAACGCTCTGAGTTTGCGTTTTTGTGACAACGTCATTTTATTAGTTCGGCCTGAATACGGGTTATCACCCTCTCTGAACTCAATTTTTATCGGCGTCCCCATAATATTGAGCGCCTTACGATAATAGTTCATCAGGTAGCGTTTGTAGCTATCCGGTAAGTCATGCACTTGGTTGCCATGAATAACAATCCTTGGGGGATTGTAACCACCGGCATGCGCATATTTTAGTTTCACACGTCTACCACGCACTAGTGGCGGCTGGTGATCTGCTTGTGCCATATCCATGATACGTCTCAGCATTGCGGTGCTGACACGCTTCGTTGCAGATTCATATGCTTCATCAACTGACTCAAACAAATGGCCAACACCTGTACCGTGCAGCGCAGAAATAAAGTGTAAACGGGCAAAGTCAATAAAGCCTAAACGACGATCCAGCTCAGACTTAATCCTCTCTTTCACGTAATTATCCAACCCATCCCACTTATTCACAGCTATAACCAGTGAACGGCCAGAGTTCAAAGCAAAGCCCAGCAGGCTTAAGTCTTGGTCAGAAATCCCCTCACGCGCATCAACAACTAACAAGATAACGTTGGCATCTTCAATCGCTTTTAAGGTCTTAATAACCGAGAACTTCTCAACCACATCACTGACTTTTTTACGCTTACGTACACCTGCCGTATCAATTAAAACGTACTCTCGCTCATTGCGGGTCATCGGAATATAAATTGAATCGCGCGTCGTGCCAGGCATATCATAAACAATCACACGCTCTTCGCCTAAAATGCGGTTTGTTAGCGTTGACTTTCCTACATTAGGGCGACCAATAATTGCCAGCTTAACAGGCTTGTCTTCAAATCCTGTTTTTCCTTCTTCAGGTGCTTCCTCACCTTCAAGGTAAAGCTCGGCAATACTGTCATCATCTTGTGCAATTTCGTCATCTTGCTGAGCAAGTTCAGAAATGATGGGGCTCAGTGTTGCATCAAGTAATTGAGTCACACCACGGCCATGCGCTGCTGCGATTTGATGAATATCACCCAGTGCTAATTGGTAAAACTCCGCGCAGCTTGAATCAGCGTCTATGCCGTCAGTCTTATTTGCAACAATGAAACTCTTTTTTTCTTGCTTCCTTAAGTGCTGCGCAATGGCTTGATCCGCAGCTGTCATACCTGCGCGCGCATCCACCAAGAACAATACAATGTCCGCTTCTTCAATCGCCAGTAGCGACTGCTCAGCCATTTCCGTTTCGATGCCCTCTTCACTGCCGTCGATACCACCTGTATCTACAACAATGAACTCATAGCCATCATAGTCAGCCTGACCATATTTACGGTCGCGAGTTAGACCCGGAAAATCGGCGACAAGTGCGTCTCGTGTACGCGTTAAACGATTAAATAATGTGGATTTCCCCACATTTGGTCGCCCTACCAGAGCGATCACAGGAAGCATAGACTACCTCTTCTTTAAACAACAAAAGGCTTCGCAGTGCGAAGCCTTACAAAAACCTTTACGTCAGTGATGATTAAGGGATTCTTATCGCACTGATCTCACCATCACGGGTGTATACGATCAACTTATCATCGACTACGATGGGTTCAACAAAAAAGCCCGAACTATCAAACTCTTGACGAGAAACTAAATCACCAGTTTGTTTATCAAGCCAGTGCAGGTTACCTTCCTGATCACCAACAACAACATAATTACCAGCAACAGCAGGTGCCGTTAAGTACCAACCTCTTAGGCCAGCTTGGCTCCAGCGCTCTGTTCCAGAGTCTTTATCTAGAGCATAGAGCACGCCATCACTATCTACCAAGTAAATCGTATTTAGTTCAATGGCCAAATCGCGATAACTGCTATATTCACGATCCCATACAACGCTACCATTACGCACATCAATGGCTGCAAGTTTGCCATTATACGCTATCGTGTAAACGTACGCACCGGATACCACAGGTTTTGTATCAACATCGACCAAGCGCTCAAACTCAGAGGCACCTTCTGCAAGTGCAACATCGGCGCTCCAAGCTGTAAATCCACTTTCAGCGATAAGCACACTAAGCTTGCCACTTTCTTCACCGATCAAAACGCCGCCATTTGCAGACGTTGGTGAGCTTAACCCTCGAAGTGTTAAAGCCGGAACTTCTTGCTCATAACTCCAACGCTCTTCACCTGTATCAGGGTGCAACGCAAGTAATTTGCCAGAACCTAAGTTGACATAAACTAAACCGTCACCAGCACTGGGAGAAGACAAAGCTTCACCGGGTACAGACTTGCGCCATACAACGTCGCCGCTTTCACGATCCAGCGCGATAACTTCACCATGTTCAGAACCGATATATATCTTGCCATACGCCTGCAAAATACCCCCGGATAACTTTGCCGAGTCATCGTCTGCCCACGGCCAGATTGAGGTATCTTTTCGGGTGTCAATTTCCCACAGTTGCTCGCCATCTTCCGCACTGTATGCAGCAACCAAGCCTTTTCGCTCCGCTGCAAAAATTCGATTATCGTGTGCAGTCGGTGTCAAGCGCGAGAAATAGTGTTCGACACCATCACCTAGCGACTCTTGCCAAACTGTTTGTGGTTCAAATTGATTGACGATTTCAGGGAGCACTAACTCCTCTTCATCGTCACTTGATGAACAACCCATTAACGACGCCATACACAATGCCAGTGAGGCCATTGCCAACTTCTTCATGGCTACTCCTTAGTTCGATGCGATTGCCAAGTCATCCAATTTAATCTGCAGCAACGCATTATTTTTTGCGCCATCTGCATCTATTGCAGCTTGATATTGCTCTCGAGCTTTATTTTTTTCGCCTTGAGATAAATAAATATCCCCTTTCACTTCTGCCACTTGTGCAGTAAATCCTGCTGGCATTGGTTGCGACAAAGTGCTCAAAGCTTGATCATAATTACCCTGAGAAGCCTGCACACGCGCTAAACGTAACAGTGCAGTTGCTTTTAACTCTGGGCTTTTTACTGTATCAGCAACAAAGGTTAACTTAGTTGCTGCTTGTTCTAATTCACCGGCTTCAACTGCTTCTCTAGCCGCAACAAATGCTGCCAACACTGAGTAATTAGAATCCGCATTGTCTGCCATAAAGGCATCGCTTTTTGACAACACTTCACCACTTTCAATCAGTGTATTATATGCTTCTGAACTTGCTTCAGCTGTTGAAATTTGATTTTGGTTATACGCTTTCCAGCCATACAAACCACCTAGACCTAAAACAGCACCAATAATTAATGAAGTCCCGTTTTCTCTAAAAAAATTCTTTATTGCTTCAGCTTGTTGTTCTTCTGTTGAATAAATTTCCATTCTAACCTCTTACCCTACCAACTCGGCTAAAGTAGTGTGAGCTTCAGCCATAGGTAAGGTCAATTGTTCTTTTTGTTCACGTAAATACTTAATTGTTACAGTATCATTCGTGATTTCATCTTCACCAAAAATCAGCGCAACAACCGCACCGCTGTTATCAGCACGTTTCAGTTGTTTTTTAAAGTTGCCGCCACCTGCGTGTACTTGAACACGTAGCCCTGGTACCGCGTCACGCAACTGCTCTGCAATCGCTGGCGCTTTGATACTAGCAACATCACCCATCGCTGCAACATACACATCTACATTGCGACGAATGTCACCAACGCTATTGAGCTCTTCTAGTAGTAATACTAAACGCTCCATACCCATTGCAAAGCCGACCGCAGGTGTGCCTTTGCCACCTAGTTGTTCTACCAACCCATCGTAGCGCCCACCTGCACATACGGTGCCTTGCGCACCTAGACTATCAGTAACCCACTCAAATACAGTGCGGTTATAATAATCTAAACCACGTACCAAGTTCTCATTTACCTGATATTCGACGCCAGCCGCGTCCAAACGTTCACATAAATTTGCAAAATGTTGTACAGACTCTTCATCTAGGTGTTCAGAAAGCTTCGGCGCATCCGCAACAACAGCCTGTACATCTGGGTTTTTGCTATCTAAAACACGCAGTGGGTTGGTGTACATGCGGCGTAAAGAGTCTTCGTCTAATTTATCTTTATGCTGCTCTAAATAAGCAACCAACACCTCTTTATAGGCTGCGCGCGCTTCATTAGAGCCCAAAGAGTTAAGTTCTAATCGCACATGATCTGAAATCCCAAACGACTTCCAAAGACGTGCTGTCAAAATGATTACTTCAGCGTCAATATCAGCAGTCGCGATACCGAAAGTCTCTACACCAAATTGGTGAAATTGGCGATAACGGCCTTTTTGCGGGCGTTCACGACGAAACATAGGGCCCATATACCAAAGTCTTTGCTCTTGGTTGTAAAGCAAGCCACCTTCAACGCCAGCTCTTACGCATACTGCTGTTCCTTCTGGACGCAGAGTTAAAGTGTCGCCATTACGATCTTCAAAAGTGTACATTTCTTTTTCAACAATATCGGTTACTTCACCGATTGAGCGCTTAAACAGATCTGTTGATTCAACAACCGGAAAACGAATTTCCTGATAGCCGAACGCACCCATTGTGTCTCTTAAAGTCCCTTCAATTTTTTGCCAGATTTGAGTCGTGCCCGGCAGGCAATCTTTCATGCCACGAATTGCCTTAATTTGCTTTGCCACTGAAATTCCTAACTTTAAACTATTCTTTTCATTAAATTACGAGTGCAGGATATAACAAAACCCTGAATACGGTACGATAAAATGCGTCTATTATACCCTGCTCGATTAAAACGTAAACGAAATAAATTCAGCCTCTAAAAGGCTTACTCTTCGATAATTTTGACATCAATACTCGGCTGAGCTTCTTTTTTAGCAACATACTCGCGTACTTGCTCTTCTAACTGCTCAACAATGTTGTCATTATCTATTCGGGTCTTTTGACGCTCACCATTAATATACAGGCCTGAACGGCGATTTGCCCCAGCTAAACCGAGATCACTCACCAGAGCTTCACCCGGACCATTAACCACACAGCCTATCACCGATACTGTGACAGGTGAAATGATGTCTTCCAGTCTTTCTTCTAGCTGGTTCATGGTGTTGACTACGTCAAACTCTTGCCTTGAACAGCTTGGGCAAGCAATAAAATTAATACCACGAGAGCGGATCCGTAACGACTTTAAGATATCAAAACCGACTTTAATTTCCTGAACAGGATCAGCCGCCAGTGACACACGCAATGTATCGCCGATACCTTCAGCCAGTAGCATACCCAGACCAACTGCTGATTTTACAGAGCCAGCTCTAAAACCACCGGCCTCTGTGATACCTAAATGCAGTGGCTGATCAATCTCTTTGGCAAGTAAACGGTACGCACCAACAGCTAAAAATACATCTGATGCTTTTACAGATACTTTAAACTTGTCGAAGTTTAATCTTTGCAAAATCTCTACGTGACGCATGGCTGATTCAAGTAATGCTTCCGGTGTCGGTTCGCCATACTTTTCTTGTAAATCGCGCTCCAATGAGCCTCCATTTACACCGATTCGAATCGGGATATCACGCTCCTGAGCAGCATCAACAACGGCTCTGATCCTATCTTCGCTGCCGATATTACCCGGGTTTATGCGTAGACAGTCAACACCATATTGCGCCACTTTTAAGGCGATACGGTAGTCAAAATGGATATCCGCAACCAGCGGAATATCAACTTGCTCTTTAATACTCTTAAATGCTTCAGCTGCATCCATTGTCGGAACGGATACACGAACAATGTCTGCACCGGCATCTTGAATAGCCTGAATTTGTGCGACGGTTGCATCTACATCTAATGTGTCGGTATTTGTCATTGACTGAACAGCAATTGGAGCGCCATCACCAATCGGGACATTACCAACGTTAATACGTGTGGATTTTCTGCGTTTTATAGGAGATTCTGAAAACATGACGACTACTCTGCTAACGGTAATTTAAACTTTGCTAAGCGGTTTCGAGGCAACCCCGAGATATCAATTGGCTGACCATCCAATTCAATACTCACCACTTGATGCTTACCCAAAACGACAGAAAACGGCGCAAGGCCAGTAACTGTCATGGTATACCCTGCTTTTTTTACACCAAATGCAACACGTTCCTGCGTTGCATCAAAAATTTCTACCCAGCTATCTTGCTCGAAATACATCACAACAGTGCTTGTTTCAGGCACTTCTGACGATATTGCAGCCTCGGGTTGCTCCGCGACAGGCTCGCTTTGTTGAGCTGATGCTGTAGGTGATGCTTCAACTGCTTTACTCACATCGTTTGTTGCGGGCTCCACTGCGAGTTTATCGGATGTAACTTCTGTGTTTTGAGCCAACACAGATTCATCTTTTGGCTGCTGCTCTCGAAATTCATCACTGGCCGTTTGAACCGAAACATCAGTTTTCGCTATATTTGATTCTAAGGCGTGTGACGCATCACCATTAGTCGCCAAAGGCAACGGTGTCGTCTCTGGTGCGGTGATCGCTTCATTTAATCCGCTGATCTCTTCGGAGCTTTCAGAATTACTTGCTGTTTGCCACCACCAAAATGCTGACAGGCCAACAAATACTAGCAGCACTAAGTAACTGACAACCATCAGGCGGTTGTCGTTAGCCTCTTTTTCAGTGCGCCTTGAAAAGCTTTTCATATTTCGCTTTTGTTCTGGAACCTCTGGGGTTTCATACAAAGCAAGTACTTGCTCACTATCTAAACCAAGTAGTGCGCTGTAACTTTTAACATATCCACGTACAAATGTTTCGGGCCCTAAACTTTGGTACTCATCATTTTCAAGTTTAGTGATTTGACTGTGGTTTAATTTTAGCCGTGCAGCAATATCATCAAAGCTGAGATTTTGCTCAGCTCTGGCATGTGCAAGGGTCTGACCGAGTGACAATGACTCAGTCGTTGTTTCATTCTCTTCTTGATTCATAAAATATAGTTATTGGGATCTACTATTAAAATATGTCGCCCGGGCGTCAGGGCAACATCAGGCGTTAATCTGTTCCAGCGCATCAAATCATCAATTAATAACTTATGCTTCATAGCAATATCAAATAATGACTCCCCTTTAGCAATCGCATGAGTTGTATTAGGATTATTTAAAAACACAACTTGTCCAATCGCCAGTCGATCTGACTTTTTCAACGCATTCCATTTTAGCAACTTTTCTAGCTTAATATTATATTTAACTGACAAGCTGAACAGGTTTTCCCCCATTTCCATACGATGGGTAGGCACTTGAGGAATCAACACTTCTTCATTCAACATTTTACCCAAATTTTCATCGTTCCTTAAATCTACACTAGGTGTTTGTTCAGTAAACCGAATCTCACTGGGGTCAATACGATGGAACACAACTTGCTCAGGAGTATCTGGCTTCTGACTGGTTGTAAAACGTACTTTGGACTCTTCTGTTGGATTGGTAACAACTACCTCTTCTAACGTTGTTTCATCAAGAGTGGGTAATGTACGCACCACAGGTGAACCATTCGTGAACGTTTTCTGCTGTGGCTCTCGTTGCGCACTGCTCTTAGCTTCAATATCCGAAGCCTTTACAGTGTGTAAGTTCTTGCTTTGCCCATCGCGCAATAACGAACGATTGCGCTCTGCCCTACTGGTATTTTCTTTTGTCGTGTTGGCAACTTTATTCGAGCTAGGAACTTTGCGCTTGATCTTGATTTGCGGATTTGCAACGACTCTGTTTTCGTCTGCTTGGGTTATTTTATCTAACTGGGCTGTTCTGTATTGTTCTTTGAGTTGCTCAAATTCGCTGAGTTGCAAGGTGTTATTAAGGACAAGTCTGGCCTCAAGAGAGTTTGGATAAGTTTGTAATAACAACGTCTCTAACTCTTGTGCATACTGTAAACGCCCCATTCGGGCTGACAGCAGGTGCTCTAACAACATGCCTCTTGGTGACACAAACCCTTTATCAGCATAAACTTTTAAAACATCTTCAGCTCGGTGTAGTTCACTCTTGGCATAAAAAACACTCGCCATTAAAATTAATACCGACTGGCGCTGAGAATTGTGATCAAGGGCGCGTTTTAAATACTCAAGTGCTAACTCAAAGTTGTCTTGACGCAGCGAACACAAAGCAAGATTTTCGTAACTTTCCGCTACGCGCAAGTAACTTGGAATATCTATCGCTTTAAAGAATTGTTCAGTCGCAGCGTCAAACTCTCCAATACGACACAAAAATGTACCATAGTTGTTACGTGTATTAGGATCATTTGGCCCGTACTCCAACGCCGCAATGTACGCTTTTTGCGCTTTCTCGTTTTCGCCAACTTGTTCAAAGTAATAGGCCAGCGCGTAGTGACTTTCTGGTAGCTTGGGCGCAAGATTTAAAGCCCGGTCAAGGTTATATTTTGCCTGTGTGTTATTACCCGCATTAAGATATTGAAGCGCCAGTGCAATACGGGTTTTTGCCGCATCTTGGCCACTGGTCTTTTTTTGCACTACGGGTTTGTTACTGTTGGCATATCGTGTTTCGGTTACACAGCCACTCAGGCTGGTCAAAATGACAGCACAGCTTGCACCGAGCAGCAAACGCCGACGCACACTACACGCGAATTGAGTGAGTAAACCATCCGTTAAAGCAGGCATTGACCACCTTTTTGCTAAGACACAGTGACTCTATCTTACCTGAAAGCCACTGTGTTTCATCTATTTTTTAGCCTACTTTTACTGCTATTGCATTATCTTGATTTTGTTGCTTTCTGACCACGCGTTTGGTTCTGTCAACAACATCCCCTACTAACTGCCCACAAGCAGCATCAATGTCATCTCCACGGGTACGACGTACAATGCATGTCAGACCAGCAGCTTGTAGTACTTTCGAGAAGCGATCAATACGGCTATTACTTGAACGGCCATATTCATTACCCGGGAATGGGTTAAATGGAATTAAGTTAATTTTAGACGGTGTGCCTTTGAGCACTTGTACTAATTCATGAGCATGATCGGTACTATCATTGACACCCTGAAGCATCACGTACTCGATCGTGACATCTTTATTTGCTTTTGAACCATCGATATATCGACGACATGCCGCTAAGAACTCTTCAATTGGATATTTCTTATTGATCGGTACTAGTACATCACGCAATGGGTTGTTTGGCGCATGTAATGAAATAGCCAAAGCAACATCAATTTTCTCTTTTAAAATATCCAGTGCAGGAACAACACCTGATGTGCTCAGTGTAACGCGACGCTTCGACAGGCCAAATGCCCAGTCATCCATCATAAGTTCCATCGCGGGCACCACATTGTTGATGTTGAGCAGAGGTTCACCCATGCCCATCATTACCACATTGGTGATAGGTCGCTTGGTGCTGTCGCCATTGTGCAAACCGATGTCTGTGGCAACACGCCATACCTGACCAATAATTTCAGATACTTTGAGGTTACGGTTAAACCCCTGTTGCGCCGTTGAACAAAAAGTACATTCCAGTGCACAACCAACTTGAGAAGACACACATAAAGTCGCGCGATCCTTTTCAGGGATCCAGACCGTTTCAACTTCCTGACCACCTTCCAAAATCATCGCATATTTTATCGTGCCATCACTGGCCACTTGTTTTACTGAGAT
Source organism: Pseudoalteromonas sp. Of7M-16 (assembly GCF_022347805.1). Classification (NCBI taxonomy): domain Bacteria; kingdom Pseudomonadati; phylum Pseudomonadota; class Gammaproteobacteria; order Alteromonadales; family Pseudoalteromonadaceae; genus Pseudoalteromonas; species Pseudoalteromonas sp. Of7M-16. Next base: position 62,668 of record NZ_JAKRFY010000001.1, read on the forward strand.
TTCGGGAGCCTTGATCTCACATTGGCTTTGTAACTTTGCTCGCAACTTTTTGTTGATATTGCTCATATCATCAAAGTTGTCGATACCAAAGTGATACATCCACTTCATCACCTGATCGGCGCGGAATGGCTTTTCGCCAAATGAAGCAAATAACTCGCGCATCCCCTCGCGGTTTAAATCTAATAGGTTAATTTTTTTCTCAGTCGTGGCCATGAAACAACCTCAGTTCAGGTGACGGATTGAACAACATAAATAAAAGCGCGCAATTGTACAAAAATCAATCAAACATCGCAATGATGTAATCGCTTTCAAAAACACCCCAATTGCTTTTCAAAACGATCAACGTTTATTAAAGGGATTAAAAAAGGGCCCGAGAGCCCTTTTTCATCTGCTCAACTCGAAATTAACGAGTACGTGGGCAGATTTCTTCGTCGCTGAAGAAGTAAGCGATTTCGCGAGCTGCAGACTCAGTTGCATCTGAACCGTGTACTGCGTTCTCGTCGATGCTATCAGCGTAGTCAGCACGTAAAGTACCAGCTAGTGCTTCAGCAGGGTTAGTAGCACCCATGATTTCACGGTTTTTACGAACAGCGTCTTCACCTTCAAGAACCTGAACCATTACTGGACCAGAAGTCATGAACTCAACTAGTGCACCAAAGAAAGGACGCTCTTTGTGCTCTGCGTAGAAACCTTCAGCTTTCTCTTGAGAAAGGTGAACCATTTTAGAAGCAACGATCTTAAGACCAGCAGACTCAAAACGGTTGTAGATTGCACCGATGTGGTTTTTAGCTACCGCATCAGGCTTAACGATTGAAAAAGTACGCTCTAAAGCCATCTTTTTAGCTCCAATAATAATTGTTGATATTTACGGGCGCGAATTATACGCGCTTTATGCGTAAAAGCCCACACCCTTGTTGAAATACCGTGTTTATAGCCCTGAGATAAACCTGATCTACGTCAAAATCTACCGTGCAAAACTCACTTATACTGCGCCGCTTTTTAATATCCCCAGCAGCTGGTTTGTACCCAGTTCAATGTATGAGGTTTAGATATGTTTGTACCAGAGCTACTTTCACCCGCGGGCAGTTTAAAGAATATGCGTTACGCTTTTGCGTATGGCGCCGATGCCGTGTATGCGGGACAACCCAGATATAGTTTGCGTGTTCGCAATAATGAATTTGACTTGGCAAACCTAGAGATAGGTATAAATGAAGCCCGCCAGCAAAACAAAAAACTTTATGTGGTTTCCAATATCGCTCCTCACAATAGCAAGGTTAAAACATACTTAAGGGATATAGAACCTGTTATCGCAATGAAACCAGATGCACTGATCATGTCCGATCCTGGCTTGATCATGCTGGTGAGAGATAAGTGGCCTGACATGCCCATTCATTTATCTGTACAAGCCAATGCAGTCAATTATGCCTCCGTGAATTTTTGGGCAAGTCAAGGGATTGAGCGTGTTATTTTGTCACGGGAGTTATCACTGGAAGAAATCGCTGAGATCCGCTCGCTTTGCCCAAATACTGAGCTTGAAGTGTTTGTCCATGGCGCACTATGCATGGCATATTCTGGACGCTGCTTACTTTCTGGATACATCAATAAACGCGACCCTAATCAGGGCACCTGCACAAATGCTTGCCGTTGGAGTTATGACGTTAAACCAGGTCAAGAATCCGAACTTGGCGATGTTGTCCACAAAGTAAACCCTCAAGATGTGATCCCGACGCTCGGCGAGGGACAGCCAACTGAGCAAGTCTTTATGTTAGAAGAGCAAGGCAGGCCCGGTGAATTTATGCCAGCTTTCGAAGACGAACACGGCACCTACATTATGAACTCAAAAGACTTGCGTGCCGTGCAGTACGTTGATCAGTTGACGAAAATGGGCGTCCACAGCCTAAAAATAGAAGGTCGAACAAAGTCTTTTTATTATGTTGCACGCACGGCTCAAGTTTATCGCAAAGCCATTGATGATGCGGTGGCTGGAAAACCTTTTGATCCTAATTTGATGCGGACTTTAGAAAACCTCGCACACCGAGGTTATACGGAAGGCTTTTTAAAACGCCATGCCCATCAAGACTATCAAAATTATGAATACGGCCACTCGGTGTCAGACAAACAACAATTTGTTGGCGAAGTGCTCGGACGCAATCAAAATGGATTGGTCGAAATAGATGTAAAAAATAAATTTTGCACAGGCCACAGCTTGGAGCTGATGACACCGCAGGGGAATATTGCCTTTAATCTTGAACACATGGAGAATAAAAAAGGCGAAACCATCAATGACGCCAAAGGCTCTGGGCATATCGTGCAAATCCCGCTGCCAGAAAACATTAATTTAGACCATGCAATTTTGATGCGAAATCTGGGCACTCAGGAAGATACCAGAAACCCATTTAAAAAGGCTTAAATGATGGCGTTACTCATCACAAATAAATGCATCAATTGTGATATGTGCGACCCTGAATGTCCAAATCAGGCCATTTATATGGGCAATAAAATATATGAAATTGATCCCCATAAGTGCACTGAATGTGTTGGTCACTATGACCAACCTACCTGTGTCAGTGTCTGCCCTATCGATTGCATAAAGCCAGACCCTAATCACCGAGAAAGCCTCGACACACTAGCTGAAAAGTACTTACGCTTGACAGGGCAACTAGACACTTAAATTACGAGGCGAGCACCTTCAATCTAGAAGGTGTTTGTCTTTACATCGCAATTATTGCAGCCTCATTGATTATTCGTTCAATTTGTACTCATTTTTTTACAGCCCACCTGATTTAGTGTCAAAGCTCTTATTTTACAATTTTATTACTTCTCGATATACAAGTTAAAGCAGTACAAAAAACAATCAAGAGGATACAACATGAAACGACACATAATCACCTTGGGCACGACCTTTGGGGTACTCTTACTCACAGCTTCAGAAACTAAGGCACAAGGTCAGCACCTAGATATTCCCGATTTTCAATTTGAAAAGTCTCAGATCCAACAATTGGCCATCAACCCTCTGATCCAAGTGGATGAGTCACAATTTATCTTTACTGATGAACTACTCAATGAAGATTGGCAATCTCTGTTATACAGCACCGCACCACACCTCATCGACCATCAAGAGGCCCTATTGCATTGGGCTGGGTACACCAGTATCAACCCTAAACTACTTCTCGCGCTGATGGAGCAAGCCAGTCAGGTACTTAGCCAACCAAATAAGGCCGCTATAACAAAACCTTTCGCTAATTGGTCCGATAAAACCGGGTTTGAAGCGCAACTTGAAGACGTAGCACTGAAACTGAGTCAACGTTTTTACGCATTTGAAATGTATGCAACTAAGCATAAATCTGTAACCAGCAACTCTGCGACAGCGGCACTATCAAGCCTATTGGGAGACGCAAATGCTCTGGCTCCCTTAGCACAGCTTTACAGCACCGCCTTTGCAACACATTTATTATCACCTCAACAAGTTCGGTTTGAAGCTAAATCTGTTGCGCCTAAAGTAAACTTTTCAATGAACTTACCTTGGCCTTCAGGTTACGCTTGGTACAGTGGCGGTGCCCATTCCAATACCGGCTCTGGTTACCCGTACTCTTCTCTTGATTTTAATAATGGTTCTGGTGGCTGGGGATCAAACACTCCTTGGGTACAGGCGGCCCATGGCGGAAAAGTGACACGTTATTCAGCATGTAATATCAGAGTCACCCACTCAAGCGGATACTCGACTCAGTATTACCATATGGACAACTTACAATATAGTACTGGAGACTATATTTCAGCGGGTGATTGGTTAGGTAGATATGCAAACAATCGCAATATGGCTCTTTGCCAAGGGGGACAATCGAGCGGACCACATGTCCACTTTTCACTCCTATACAATGGTCGTTTTATCTCCTTACACAACGCCTATATCAGTGGCTACCGTATCGATGTAGGTAATTATAACTATGACGGTAATTGTTACCGTTTTTACTTCGAGAAAAACGGTTATAAAACATGTGCTTGGTCAAGACTCTATCACTAGGATAAACAAACTTTAAGTTGTCTTGTTAGGCCGCATTCTCAAACGGCCTAACATTTATTGTAAACCGCCCAATTGAATTGACATGCCTTCCAATTCCTTCAGAGCATTTAATCATACTTTATAACTAAATAATGATACAGCCACAGCAAATTGAAAATTAAAGCTAAACTTATTGTGAAAAATATGTATATTTAAAGTAATAGGAACAATAAAAGGTCGTCTAAAAACATGAAAGCGATTCAAACTAGCAACAAGGAAGTTAGTCTATTTGTTTTAACCCACAACAAAACGGATACTCAAGACTTTGAATTTATCCGTTTCGTGAAAATACTGGAAGCAACCAGTAATCAAATTAAAATAGATACTCGCCTGCCTGACACACCGCTACGGGCACAACATCATTTATACTTGGTAGATATTAGCCACCGAGAATGCCAAGATTTACTTAGTGCAGAAGTCAGTGCCTTGGCGGCACAACAAAATGTATTGTTATTTAACGCTCAGCCGAGCTTAGTTAATGAGCAAACTGCGCTTCTTGCACGAATTAAAGGCGTAATTTACCAAAACACGTCAGCAGAAAATATTTTCAAAGGGATCCAACGCGTGCTTAATGGCGAATTGTGGTTTTGCCGCACCTCTATCTCTCAGGCCTTTAACGAACTGATCCAACAAATACCCAATATCCCTCGTCCACAATCTCTGGATATTCAAGACTCTGAACTCGAGTTGCTGACTGCTCGGGAAAAATCAGTCATTAAATTATTGGCCAGCGGTGCGAAAAATGACGATATAGCAGATTCGCTCAATATCAGTAGCCACACCGTCAAAACCCATATTTACAGCGCCTTTAAAAAAACCAACTCTCGCAATCGTATAGAGTTGGCAAACTGGGCACAAAAACATATTCCTCTTAACTCTGCTCCGGTCTCAATACAGCGTCATTAACTACCCTTGGTAAGGCAGCAATAGCTTGCTCTTTTGCTGCCCAAACTCCCCTATCTATTCCCTGCTCCACCAGCATAGTTAACGCCTTTTCAATAGCTTGTGTCACACAAATATGCATAGGCTCATTTTCACTAAAACCCGCTTCAGCTTCAGCCAGTCGCTTGTAACTCACATAGCGGAAAAAACCAGCGCGCACCTCCATTGAGAGCACCTTTTTCGTTGTCGCAACCGACAATAATACCTGACCGGTCCGCACATCCACAGCTCGTAAATAAATTGAGATCACGTCTTCACGGTATAACTCCGAAGCACCAATACCAAAATACTCCATGCCTAAGCCGCCCGTTTTTACATTTGAGTCATAGCTAATGATCCCGCCTTCAAAAATGATTTTTGCCATCGTTAAAGGGGGTAGCTGCGCTGATTTTTTTTGCTCATCTGTCATTGCTGCACGAGTAATTTTTCGCTCTGTTAGTAAATTCTGCAACCCTTCACGCTCTACCGGAATAAACCACTCTGTTTCATGTAATGCTTGCATCAGAATAGAGTTGGCCCCTTGAGTTACTGCCGTTGAGAATGAACTGACATTATCCTTTGGTTTGTATTGACCAGTTTGATCTCGAAATGAATACACTGCGACAGGGATCCTACCTCGCGGCTCGGGGAGTGCTTTAAGCGACTGAAACTCATGGCTTTGCTCTAATGCTTCAGGCAAGCTTTGATCCGGCGGTAACACAGCCCCAATACTGCTACACCCAGCGAGGAACACTAAACAACATACTGCAACTACTTTATACATTAGCCAAACCTCGGCACTTCAATGATAGTGGTATCTCCATTATCGATATGTTTGATCTGCACCGTTATTGAATCAGGTGTACTCGTGATTACTTGTATTTCATAGTCGCCACTTGTAAATGTTGAGTCTTCATTAAAAATGCTGTCTTCTACATCGTCGCCAAATGCCATGTCAGAAATCTCTCGCACCATACGGTTGAGGTATGTCCGCTCTAACGATTCTTGAAATCGCTCTCCGTAAGACTTTTCGATAATTGGCGCACGATGTTTATTTTGTGCATTGGCTTTATTGAGTAGCATATTTGCATTTAGTGGATTACCACCAAATGAAGGGTTAATGGGTTTGTAAACAATCTCCGTTGCTGATGCACTCAGAGTGAAAAAAGATAAATAGACCAATATTGTTGTTTTCATTACTACCATCCACTTTCCGCTAAATCAGGAGAACCTTGTTGATAGCGATCACTGGCCATGGCATCCATAACCGCAAATAGCGCAGCTTCAACTCGCTCATCCATAGGGCCCCCGCGACGTCCCATTGCCGTACTGTAAACTAAACGACGATTCATGCGCACATCTAATCGAGTACCAGCACGAGGTAATACAGTTTCTTTTATCGTGATATTTACACCAGAAGTATTAGGCAGTTCTCGCCAAAGTTGTGAGAAGTCATAATAAAATTGATAACCAAAGCGACTAATACTTTGGTCCATAACCAGGCCGCCTAATTCAACTTCTTCAGTCTGTTTGGATGTTTGTGCAATTGAGGTGCTACACAGGCCAAACAGTATCAACATGCATAATAAGTGTTTCATAATAGTCAGGGGGCAAAGCCCCCTCTTGTATTATTACTGTTGTGTCACTGTCGCGACGTTATTGTCACCAATTTGTGTAATACGCAAAGTTTGCGCATTGCCAGTAACACCACCTTCAACCAAGTTACCATTACCTGTTTGGCTGATAGACACAATATTGTCATTGCCAGCTACCACAAAGCCGCCAGATTCAATACCCGCAACAAAGTTATTGCTGCCATCTTGCGCTAAGTCAATTGAGTTATTGCCACCTTCAAGCAATAAATCGATCACGTTGAGCTCACCAGCTTGTGCAATATCAATTTGGTTGTTTGAGCTTGCTACCGCGTATCCCATGGTAATTGCAGTGCTATTACCAATGTCATTTTGTACAACAGTTACATCATTGTTGTTAGCTTCAATACTTGGATCAGGCTCTGAGGATTGTAGTAAAAACTCATTTTGACTACCGTTTTGAACAAGGTCTACGTCGTTGTCATCACCATTAAAGAGCGCAATGTGGGCATCATTTTGCTCACCAATTTGCATGGTTGTGATCTCGTTATTGTCGCCCGCTAGACCGACATAAAGCGTGTTCAGACCCGCATCTTGATTAAGCGCTTGCTGTGCACTCGTAACAGTGTTGTTATCACCTTGAATATCTACACCGACAGAGGAGTCATCGCCTCGTTGAGTCACAGTGACATCATTGTCACTTCCTTGGAACAGGCCACTTTCAAACTTAATTTTGTTGCCTTCTTGATCTACCTGTAAGTCATTGTCGCTACCTACAATGCCAGCAACATTGATGGTGTTGTCATTACCTTCACTTTGTTCAAATTCAATGTCATTGTCATTGCCAGTTACTTGACCAATTTCTATGCGGTGATCCTCGCCTATTTGCGACACTTCAATATCATTATCATCACCAACGAGTGTTTCAATTTCTACCTTATTGAATACGCCATTTTGATCAATTGTAAAGGCGTTTTGGTCACCCGTTACATTATTCAAATGCACTTCATGCCAACTGCCTGATTGAGTACTTGTGACAGTATTCTGGTTGCCTTGCATGTTTTTGTTATACATCCAATGACCGCCAGTGCTTTGCGACACGCGTACATCGTTTTCATCACCATTGATGACATTGATAACTTCATTGTTGATACCAAAGTAACCTTCACCTGTTTGTGCCACCGCAAGTTGGTTGCTGTTACCTGTCAACGTTGTTTCAACGCCGTGAGAGTCACCGTCTTGGGTATAGCTTTGAATATTGCTATCACCCGTTGTTGTTACAAGTATTGCGTGGCTTGTGCCCGTTTGGTTCGTCGTGGTTTCATTGAAGTTACCAGTTGTAGTTACGTTCGCCTGGTTACTTGTCCCCTCTTGGAAACTCACCTGTGAATTACCGCCCAATGATGAGTTTTGTGTGAGCGTTAACGAATTTCCTGATGTCAGGCCTCTTTCTATTTGACTCAAGTTAGAAATAGATTGTGTTTTGCCTGTCTCTTGTACCGTTTGAGCTGCAACTGATTGAGTAAATGCAACGGCCAACGCGCAGCTAATTAATGATTTAGAAAACTTCACACTTTTCTCCTTAGTGTTTTAGAGTTTTAATTTTGGTTTTAGTACCTGATATGCTTCACATTTATTGAAATTAACTGCGCGAAAATTCGTCGTTGCCGGGACAAAAAAACTCAAACTAAAATAAAGTGCATTCGCTATACAAAGTACTACTAATTAAAGTTGATCTATTCCAGTTCATAACAACTTGAGAATAAATCATGATGCGTCCTGTTCTTATTTAGAAGTTCTTTAATTATTGGTTTGTCACTTTTTGATCTAATTCAGTATTTATTCTGTTGAAACTGAGTAGACTGGAAAGCAAGTCACGTATTCACTCTAATTTGCTATTTGATGAAGATAAATGAGAAATTTTATTGAATAAATTACTCTACTATAATCATAAACTTATATTAAATTATCAATTTTATGTAAGTAACTCCCTCTCCCAATACCAAAAAAGTATGAGCGAAAAAAGGACAAAAAAACTGTGCCCTAAGTGACTGCAAATACCAAAAAAGCATGAGTCATAGCTAAAAAGCATACATAAAAGCCACAAAAAAACATGAAATTTAACTATTGAACTAATTTCAATTTGATGTCCACTAATTCTCTATATTAGGTTTTAAGACGTTGCCCAAAATGATGTCGTCATCAGTTCTTAGAAGAAGTCACAAAAAAGTAGTCGTGCTCACATGCACAACTTCTAACCACTTAGAACAACTAATATTGGAAGAATGATGAAAACTAAACTTACAGCTTTAACTCTGGCACTCACGCCATTGCTTGCCTTTAATTCACACGCAGCAGTGCAAATTCAATCTACAACACAAACTATTGATGACAGTGTACTCGTAGTATTTAAAGACAATGCCAGTGTTGCCATGCGTGCTCAAGCTCGACAACTCGTCAAAGCTCGTATTTCCGATAGCAATGCCGATGAAAAAGATGACAACTATAAGAATGTTTTGAACGGCCGATTAGCCAAGTTTGACTTAGATGGCATGACGCCCAAGCAAGCTATCAAACTACTAGAAAAACACCCTGCTGTTTCATATGTTGAACCAAACTATATCGTCACGGCTCTGGCTATTCCTGACGACAGCCGCTTTGATGAACTTTGGGGTTTACACAATACCGGACAAACTGGCGGCACTAATGATGCTGATATTAATGCCCCAGAAGCATGGGACATCAGTATCGGTTCTCGCGACGTCATTGTCGGTGTTATCGATACCGGTGTAGATTACAACCACCCAGATCTGGCAGCAAACATGTGGCTCAACCCTGGTGAAATTGCTGGCGATGGTGTTGACAACGATGGTAATGGCTATGTCGATGATGTATATGGTATCAACGCAATCACCGATAGCGGTGACCCGATGGATGACCAAGGCCATGGTACTCACGTGTCTGGTACCATTGGTGCTACCGGGAACAATGCACTAGGTGTTGTCGGTGTTAACCACGAAGTTTCCATCGTCGGTTGTAAGTTCTTAAACTCTTCAGGTAGTGGTTCTACTGGCGATGCGATTAAGTGTATTGACTATATGGTAGGGCTAAAAAATGCAGGTCATAATGTCAGTGTTCTGAACAACAGCTGGGGCGGTGGTGGCTTCAACCAAGCGCTTTACGATTCAATCTCAGCGAGCGAACAAGCTGGTATTTTATTCGTCGCAGCGGCAGGTAACAGTGCAAGAGACAATGATGTTTCACCCGGTTACCCGTCAAGCTATGATCACGATAGTGTCCTTGCCGTCGCATCAACAACCCACACAGACAGCATGTCTTCGTTCTCACAGTGGGGACTTACGTCTGTCGATTTAGGTGCACCTGGTAGCAATGTGTTATCAACAGTACCCGGTGGTGGCTATTCGTCTTTTTCTGGTACTTCAATGGCAACACCTCATGTAGCTGGTGCGGCTGCATTGGCACTGGCAGTGAACCCAAGCCTGACAACTCTTGAACTAAAAAATCTTCTAATGGAATCAGGCAAGCCAATCGCCGCATTAGATGGTAAAACAGTGTCAGGTAAACGACTTGACGCACACCAAGCACTGATAGACGCAGATCCAGAGCCAGGCTTTAGAGTGATTGCCACACCGATATCGCAACAGGTAACCGCTGGAGAAAATGCTGATTATCAGCTGACGTTCAATTCAATTGCTAATTGGGATGGTGACATCGCGTTGACAGCAAGCGGCGACTTAAATGGTGTCACACTGTCAAAGACAACAGTAAAGCCTGGTGATACCGCAGTGCTTAGTGTACCAACCACAGCGGAAACTGCATGGGGCGATTATAGCTTCACAGTTGATGCGACTTCTGGTCAGCTCAGTCAACAAAAACAGGTGTCTCTAACTGTACTACCTCAAGGGTTGCGTGATTTCACCTATGACAATACGACCAGTGTAGACATACCTGATAACAATCAAGCTGGTGTAGAGTCAAAGATCAACATCGTGGACCCTATCACTATTTTTGGCTCTAGCGTGGCATTAAACATCAGCCATACATATATTAGTGACCTATTGGTAACGCTCACATCACCAGCGGGCACTGTCGCAACTTTGCACAATCGTACCGGTGGCGGCGCTGATGACATCGTCGGTAACTTTGCTTCAGATGCGTTTAATGGAGAAGTGGCAACAGGTGAGTGGACATTAAAAGTCGTGGACAATGCGACTTTAGACACAGGTACTTTGAATAACTGGTCTGTGACTCTTACAGGTATTGGTGAGATCGCTGATCAACCACCTGTCTCTGGTTTCAATTTTGTTCGTGAAGGACTAAACGTCACCTTTACTGACACCAGTACAGATGTCAACGATGACATTGTCAGTCGAGCATGGGACTTTGGCGATGGAAACGTCAGTGATCAACAAAACCCTATCCATACTTTCGCTGCCTCTGGTACATATGACGTTGCCTTGACTGTAACTGACAGTAAGGGAAATACCCATACAAGCACACAATCTGTGATAGTAAGCTCAGATAATCCACAACTTGAAATCGTCCGTGCGAATAAAACACGTTTGGGTTCAATCCGAGTTGAATTAAAATGGAGCGGCTCTACTGCCGAGCAGGTTTCAATTTACCGTGACGGACAATTGATCCGCACAGTCAATAACACAGGTAAATTCCGTGACTTCTCTCGCAATGCAGCCGCAACAAGTTACACCTACAAGCTGTGTCAAGATGGTGACATTTGTTCACCGGAAGTGACTGTTAACTTTCAATAACATAAGCGAGTGAACGCTAGGTAACCTAGCGCTCGTTATCTGCACGGCTATTGTGGCCGTGCAGACTTAAATACCTCACCTAAACTAGCAAATTCAGCACCACCCAACCTCGCCAACGGGTCTAATTTCAATGCATCAACTTTGCTGCGCGCTTTTTCATCCAGTTGAACAATTTCATCATCAATATAAGCCTGTGTTACTTCTACAAACACTAACTTCATGGGCAGCTCCCCCATTTCAACCACTTTATGTAGTTTGCACGCGAACGCTACTTTTACTTTTTCTAGTCTGGGCAGAGGTGAGTCGGGAAAATCAACCAATGCCAAATCAAGTAGATCTAACTCTGACTCATCATTTGGCAGTGATGCCGCCGATTGAGTAACCTCATGAGCCAAGGCGCTGTCGGCAATGTGAATAATTAACTCTTCTGTCGCTTCAACATTTACCACAGAGTCTTTGTACTCTCCTGTTGGTTTTTGTCCCACTGCATACATTAAAATGGCCGGATCAGAGCTGATCGCAGTGAAGTAAGAAAAAGGCGCTAAATTTAATACCCCTTGCGTGTTTTTCGATAGTACCCAAGCAATGGGTCTAGGGACCACGGTTTGGGTCAGAGTGTGGTAAACACGATTTGGTGATAGTTCCTTGAAATTTAATATCATCCCAATTGCCTCAAAGAAATAAAGCAGCATATGTTAGCCTGCTATTTTTGTACATAGAAAATAACAGGCTATGGCGGTCTTCATCGCTGGCACAAGCGTTCGAACTAAAGTAATTGTGCTAATCGCCCCGTTTGCACAAATCCACCTATTAACCCAGCAGAGCCACCTATTACGCCTAAACACCAACCAAGCATGCCATATTTTTGTTGTTTTGCGAGACGCTGATAAGCGCTTTTATCAAGCTCAGCTTGCTGTAATAAACGACGCTTATTGGCGACGGCCATCAATAACGTGAAGCGCGTCACGCCAATCAACAAAAATACAAAACTCAACGATGGCAACAGCCAGCCTGAACTAAATTCGTAACACACCATCATGATAGCGACACTTGCGATGATCCACAGGTTGGTGATTTTTCTCGCGCGATGTAATTGTGCGACGACCGCTATATCATCAAAATGCTTGAGGGCACGTTTTGCACTTAGGTCGTTGGCCAGTAATGCCAATATTCCCCCGGTGACGGCACCTCCTAATAGACTAATAAACTGCCAAAACCACGATGTCTGATAACCTGACATAATTGTACTTACCGTCATTGCAGCTGCCGGTGGGGCTGTCACTGCAAGAGACATCACCATGGATGACAACCCTACCGGTGCCGTTGCCAAAATCACTTTGCCATATTTTGCCAAAATTTGACTCTTGAGTTGCCGACGTACCCGCTCAAGGCGCTTTCTTACAACCGCTTCATTAAGCCCAAGTAATACGCTGACAGCATGCGTGCTTTGCTCTTCTCGATAGTACAGTAAAACCACTTCCCGACTTTCATCGGGCAACGAATCTACAAAGTGGTAGAGGACTTGGTTTTGTTGTTGCTGAACAAGTGATGAGTCTAGGGGCATACTGCCATCAAAGAGCTGATTTAATTGTACCTCTGCACAAGCTGAACTCACTTGGTGTTGCTCTATCGCTCCTAAATCTCTTAGATGGTTTATCGCCGTATAGCGTGTAAGCTGCCTGATCCAAGGCAGTATACTGGCATTATTCTTGAGCTCCCCTAGCTTTTGCCAAACCTTAATAAATACTTTTTGGCTGACGTCCTCACTGTGATTCACATCTTTAGTGATCGCCAATGCGATGCTACTGACCACGTTCGAGAGCTGATCAATCAGTGTGGAAAACGCTTTTTGATCTCCTGACTTTGCAGCCTCAACTAATTTTTCCAGTTGTGTATCTACGTTCATTCCCTTACCTCCTTGCTAGCCACAGTGAAACAGCATAGTGATTTACCGACTTTATCATATGTTTTCCTTTTTAATGGTTGCTATAGATAAAGTCCCGGTGGATAAACAAACTGTGACATTTTTTATTAATTCATGAATGGAGGGTTGAAGTGGCATAACACTGTGCAGCCCGTCACAGCGCTTATATGCTATTGGTCAATGGGGCACAATATAGTAAAGCATGTGCCAGAGTGCCCGCTTTGCGACTGTAATTCAATTTTGCCATTGAATTCATTTTTGATGATATTGTATAAACGGCCAAGCCCTAAGCCACCACTGCCCTTGCCCAATGCATGTGCTGCAAAAGGAACAAAAATGTTCTTCGCCATTGTTTGCTCTATCCCACAGCCATTATCACAATAAATAAGTTGGACCATGTGCCCCGCATCTATGATATTTGCACTTATTTCAATATGCCCTGTTTGCGCTGCGGTAAAGCCATGCTTAATCGAGTTGTCTATCAACTTACTCAGTACCTCATCCATCGCTTCTGCAGAGCCATGTAAAGATATATTTGGATCGATATTCAACGCATAGGTCACCTTGTTGTCTGCAAAGCGCACTGCAAATTTTTCTAGTACTTGTGTGCCAAGTTGAGATAATGAAAAGACATTGCGCTGCGTATCTGTTTCATGCCGATAACCTAGACCTTGAAACTTCTCACTCAACGCCACCAACTTGTCTACGCTCGCACTATTTGACTGTAAGCTCATTTGAATCACATCAAGTGTTTCAAGCAAGCTGGTCTTTTTCAGCTGGTCATGATTAATAGCATACAACAAAGCCTCTATTTTTGATTTCATAACCGACTCTGCAATTGCAATATTGCCAATCGGCGTATTGATCTCATGAGCCATGCCCACCACCATATTGGTCATAGACGCCATTTTTTCCGCTTCAACCAGCTCACTCTGGGTTTGTTGCAGTGCTAATAAAGAGGCCTGCAATTTAGTTGTTTGATCGGTCAGTTCTTGATTGGCAACTTGCAATTCTGCTGTTTTTAATGCCACCTTTTCATCTAAAGTCATGTTTGAGATTTTTAACTTTTGCTCAGCTTCTTTGAGCTCAGTAATATCGGTGATCACGCCCTCAATGCTCTGCTGATTATCACTATAACCACCACGCTCAATCATCCATCGTACACCTCCGGCGCGATGGATGACTCTGTAAATTACCTTAAATTTTCCTGTGGTCTCTAGCTCATCTTGGATCACCTGCCACACCATACCTTGATCATCTGGATAAATAATATCGGCAAATGCCAGCGCTTTATTGTCGATAAAGTCTTCAGCGAGGTAACCTGTGACAGCTTCTATCGCACCGTTTAAGTACAACATTGTCCAATATTTGTCATTTTTGCAGCGATAAACGATTGAGGGGATTTTATCTACCAGCGCCTGATAACGTTGCTTTTCCTGTGCAAGGGTTTGCGAAATATCTTTAAGATGTCTGACATATGCTTTGTTGCGACGATGGAAAAACGCAAACAACACAGTCAAAATGATGACCTCAACTGCAATACTAATAAACGCCATTGTTTGCAGCGCGGTAAAAGCTTGTTCAATTTTATCTGTGGCGGGTTCAAGTGGCATTGAGGTGAGTAAAACCCACCCTTGAGAATCAATAACCGACATAGTGAACAGTCGCGATTTATAGGCTAGATACGACTCACTGTGCGCCCAAAGTTTTTGATACGCCTCATACCACACGCCGCGCTCAAATGTTTTAAAGTCTTCCGCGTCCCCGGCTTGCATCAAGCTTTCAATATCAGATGCAACAATTTCACTTTTTTCGTTTAACAAAATAAAAGCACTATATTGCTCCCCTTTTAGCAACTTTGCGTTATCCAGCAAGCTCTGTAAGGTAATGTCATGCCCAACAGTGCCATACCATTTATCTTCGATATAAACTGGCGTTACAGCAGACAACATCAATAGTTTAGGAATTGGGTCCTCCACCAAAGGGGTCCAGTAGGTACCCGGTGGGGCGTTTGGCACTAACCACGGTGTGCCCTTATAGCTAAACCCAGCTTGCGCTTTGAAAACGAAATCAGGCACTTCGGGCCAATAAATAACAATGCCACCGGTTTGATTCATAAACCAAGTATCAGAAAATTGATTCGACAAAGCCCCCTGACCAAAGGTCTCAACAATTTGTTTTGCCGTTAATAACCTTTGAGACTGTTTTGCTGACAGCTCGCTACCCGGTGGTAAATAAATACCAGCTTGGTGAAAACCATCAAACCCACTTTTGCGCGTCCGCTGTGAGCCATCAGGGTACGGTTGGATAAGTTCCGATAACTGCTTACCTAAAGTTGGATAACCTTGTTCTAAGCGTAATTGCAAAGCCCTTGCTAAGCGCCCCGATGATTCAGATGCATACTGTAACCTTTGCTCAATTTGCTCAGCGATAAACCCCGCTTGCCAGGCCCGTTGCTCTTTGATCTCATTAAGTTCTTTGTTGATCAATTTTGACTGTTCTGACATGCTGAAATAAAGCAATACTGACAATACCAGTAATGCCGAAATAGCCGGGACAAACCACGGGGTTGTACGATACTTTACGCCCATATGCGCTCTTGTGGTGCCCAACCCAATAACTCGGCACGCTTTAATTGACTAGAATTCATATTTCATCTAACCACTTATGCATTTACTTAATCATTGTCAAAAACGCTAATTTTTCAAATTAATCCTGCAACTCCGTCTTAGCATTGCTATGAGTAGAGGAAATTGATGACATCTAA
The DNA here is from genome assembly GCF_022347805.1 of Pseudoalteromonas sp. Of7M-16. NCBI lineage: Bacteria > Pseudomonadati > Pseudomonadota > Gammaproteobacteria > Alteromonadales > Pseudoalteromonadaceae > Pseudoalteromonas > Pseudoalteromonas sp. Of7M-16. Next base: position 78,722 of record NZ_JAKRFY010000001.1, read on the forward strand.
AAATTGTATAGTGCAGTGATCAAACGCATTATGCGCGACGATACGGATTGGGGTAATGGTAAGTTTTATAAACGCTGGCGTGTGAACGTTAGCACACCCGGGAGTGTGCTTGTAGACAGTCGTCTTTACTCTGACGTTATTGCAAGTTTAATTGGTGAATTGTCATGGATGCTCGACCACCAGCTTTGTCTGTTAAGTCAGGAACAAAATATAACGCAGAAACCGAAGATTTGATGATCCCTCTATCCTTAGACCACACAGGTGTCCAGTCAGGTCGAGTAAATTGCTGTAAGGTTACTCGCTGAGTTTGAGGTGTGAGTGCGCGCGGTAACACCACTTGATAGTGCGCATAACTTTTGTCTCCCTGACCGCCATATTCTTGCTGCGATAATTTAATCACAAGCGGTTGATCACTTTGATAGGTCAATTCGATACTATCTAAGCCATTCAAGTTTCCACTGGGAATATCATAAATTAATTCTACCCAAGAGTTATTTTGCTTATCTACCCTCGGCACACGATCAAAGCCTATTTTAACGCGGTTATTTTGTACCAGAGGTTCGTCGAGTAACACTTGGCTACCGTGCGGGTCGGTTGCATATCGCCAGTCACCCTGATCAAATTTTACTGGGGACTGCGTACTTGTGCACCCGACCAATAGCAACCCACTTAAAAAAGAAACTACACGCATTAAGCTCTCCTTATTCATTTTCTGCGGTGATGATAATTCAACCGCCTCGTTTTAACAGGCAATTGCGTTTAGTCACGATGTGGACTCGATCAAATGCACTCAGAGCTCACCACGTGTGACAATAATTAGCTGCTCACGAAACCACTTGATGGCTTGCTCATCATTGTTTTTTATGTGCCAATATAATTTCATTGCATACGCATCTACAGCAATAGGGGTTTCAAATTTTGATACTTGGAATTGATGACCAATCGCTTTGATGAACTTCCTCGGTGCAGTAAAAATCGCATTCGTTTGCTCTACGATATAGGGCGCGCTGGAAAAGTTTGCGACCTTGTACTGAACTGTCCGAGATAACCCCAGAGCATTTAACGCATCATCCACCATACCTCGCGTATCCTTACCCGTTCCAGCTAATACATGTGGATAGTGACAAAATGCTTTCATGTCTTGAGTCTTCTCCAAAACTGGATGCCCATTTCTGGCAATTGAAACAAAGTCATCTTTGTATAGGATTGTTACCATTAAGCTTGGGTGGCTAGATTCCATAACGCTGATAGAAAAATCAACTTCACCACTTTCAATTTGACTGGCCAGCCCACGCTTATCCAGCTTACAGAACACCACTCTGATCTGTGGCGCAATACCGGCTAGATGTGTTATTAGCGGCGCTGATAACGCTTGCTCAACTAAATCACTGGTAGCGATAAAAAATGTTCGAGTAGACGTTTTTGGTTCAAACTGCTCTTGGAAAAGAATGTTTTTTTCAAAGTCGTTCAGCCACCTATTTAACTGCGGCTTTAATGTCTCGGCACGCGGAGTCATGACCAACTGGTTGCCCTGTCGAATTACCAGTGAATCGTTGAAGCTGTGGCGGAGTTTTTTTAGCGTATGACTAACCGCTGATTGCGTTAACCCTGCGCGTTCTCCTGCCCGTGTTAAGTTTTTTGTTTCAAAGATAATCTGCAACAACCTAAGTTGGTTTAGTTCAATATCCGAGATATTTGCCATTGGGCCGTCTCAACCATTAATAATATTCATGATTATATTAAGCTAATTAATTTCAATAATGAAGAGGGAGTTTATATGCTGTTTTACATCGCAATCACCTACAGATAAAGCATAGGAAATACAATGAAATTAAATACCTTAATCGCGCTGGGCGCTTTGACATTAAGTCCACTAGCTCTTGCAGACGAAATTTTAGTGGTTATGTCTGATACGCATAAAATGACTTTAAAAAAAGGCACAGAATATAAAACCGGTGTGTATCTCAATGAGTTGATGGAGCCCGTAAAACTATTCTTAGAGGCTGGTCACACCCTTACCTTTGCGACACCAAAAGGCATGGCCCCTAGGTTAGACCCTGTGTCAGATACACCAGACCATTTTTTAGATACCAGCAAAGCCAATTACAACTCACATAAGGCGCTGTTTAATCAACTTATGATTGATGATAAAACGTACAGCCCAGTTGTCAGTTTTTCACGTATCGAACAAATAGGCGTTGATAAGTTTGACGCCATATTTGTTCCAGGAGGCCACGCGCCACTCGGGGATTTAGTCGCCAACCCAAAATTAGGCGTTTTTTTAAAACACTTCAATGCAGCACAAAAGCCGACAGGATTAGTCTGCCACGGCCCTGTTGCACTTTTATCTGCGCTGCCTGATGCAAAAGCGTTTGAGACACAAATGAAGCTAGGCAAAGAACCGACATCTACAAAAGGTTGGATATATGAAGGGTATAAAATGACCACTTTCAGTAATTCAGAAGAAGCTGTTGCGACACAGTACTATCTTGGTGGGGATGAGCTATTTTACTGGCCACAGGATGCGTTAACTGAGGCTGGCGGCAAGTACGACCGAAGTGAGCAAGACTGGCAACCTCATATTGTTATCGACCGCGAACTGATAACAGGACAGAACAATAAGTCCTCTGTTGGCGTTGCTCAGGCGCTTTTAGATAAGCTTAACAAATAAGCTATTCTCACATTCTTTTATCAGCGTGCTATTGCACGCTTTTTTGATCGCATTTACCATTTATCATCGCCCAAAGCCCGCTTGTCCCCAACCCCTTAAATTCTACTTTGTACTCTGCCTTAACCTATTCTAGATTCTAGCGCCGCCCACATCTATTTCAGTGGTTAATTTGCCTAATCACGCCTGTACCAATCAAAACTAACAACAATCCGAATTAATTTTGCTAATAGCAAAATGAAAGCAATTAATTTCATTAATAACCTTGGGCGCAATAAGCTATGTGTAACTCAACAGACACCCGAATTTGGAGAATATACATGACACAATCTGTTTTAGTAACTGGTTCAAATAGCGGCTTTGGCTACCTAATTGCAAATACCTTAGTGCGCCAAGGTTACAAAGTAATAGGGACAATGCGCGACCCACAAGGCCGTAACGCTTCGATAGCAAATGAGATGAAGGCAAATGGCATTATCGTCATCGATATTGATGTCACAGATGACAGCAGCGTTGCCAATGGTATCGCCTTAGCAATTGAAAGCGTAGGTGACATAGACGTAGTAATTAATAACGCAGGCGTCGGGACACTTGGTTGGCAGGAAAGCTTCGATATTGATGATTTTAAAAAGGTATTCGATATCAACGTGTTTGGTGTTCAGCGTGTTACCCGCGCGATTTTACCGCACATGAAGCAACGAGGAAGTGGCACATTGATCCAAATTTCTAGTATTCTTGGTCAGTTTGTACTGCCATTTTTAGGCTCTTACAATGCCACCAAGCACGCCGTAGAAGGATTGGCGGAGAATTATCGCGTAGAACTGTCTCAATTTGGCATACAGTCACTGATCGTTCAGCCAGGTGGGTTTGGCACTGATTTTGGTGCCAATCTGCTGCGCTCAAGTGATTCGAGCGTCACTGAAAGTTATAGTGAGTTTGCAAGTGCACCAGAAGCTATGTGGGCTGGAACAGAGGCTGGCCACGATGCTGACAATGCGCCTGATCCACAAATGGTGGCGGACGCAATACTGAACCTTTTACAGACTCCTGCAACTCAGCGTCCATTTAGGACCACAGTAGATGGCACAGGATTAAACCAGACCATAGAAACCGTTAATCGCGCAACGGAAGCCGCTATGCAACATATTTACGCATTATATGATATGGAACACCTACTGACACTGAAACAATAAAGGTAGAAGAAGCATACCAAGCCACCTTAGGGTTGCTTGGTATTACTCTAAATTCAGTTCAGCCATATGTTGCTTGAAAACCGCTTCGAGCTCATCCATTTTAAAAGGTTTGCCTAGATGCCCGTTCATGCCAACTTCTAGGTATTTGTCTACTTCACTTTGCATAACATTCGCTGTAAGTGCCACTATTTTCAATTGCTCAGGAGAGAACTCTTCCCGGATCAACTTTGTGGCTTCAACGCCGTCCATCACCGGCATTTGAATATCCATAAATACAATATCAAACTTGCCATCCGCCTGATTGATTTTATCTACTGCAATCTTGCCATTTTCAGCCACTTGCACATCTATTCCAGGGATCCTATCAAGCAACTTCAAGGCAACAATTCGATTGATATCATTGTCTTCAACCAACAATACGCGTAAATCAATTCCTCCTAAGATATTTTCGCTTTGCTGCGCTGGGGTGTTATTATCTGCTGGTATATTAATAGTCCCATCTTGCGCTACTGTAGTTGATAACTGGGGCGGTTTCTTTGAGCTTAAAGCGTCTATTAAATCTCGTTTCAATAACGGCTTGTATAAAATAGGGAAGCCGGATTCGGTGTCGATACTCTCTTGCGTGTGAGCGGTATATATGACTACGCGTTGTGGTAAATTTCCTTGAGCTTGCAGTGTTTTGAGGAGTTCATTCGCTTGACAGTCAGGTAATACCCAATCAACCAATAGGATATCAAACGTTTGATTAGCGAGTATGGTTTGTGCATCGCGTCCATTGGTCACACCCGATACTTGTAACCCGATAGAGCGAGATATATTTTGACTGATCTCCAAATAAATGGGGTCATCTTCCACGATAAGCATTGAACCAGAGATTGATTTGGGTTTGACCACCTCTTTTTCAGTGACTAACGCCAGAGGCAGTCGTACAGTAAACTTTGACCCTTTGCCCAACTCACTTTCAACCTGTATTTCACCACTCATCAATTCAGTAAGCAATTTACAAATTGTCAGTCCTAATCCAGTTCCGCCATACTTTCGCGTTGTCGATGACTCTGCTTGAGTAAAACGCTCAAATAACTGGTCGACACTCTCTTGGGCAATACCGATCCCAGTATCTGCGATGGAAATTACCACCCATACTTTGTCTTCTTCATACTCCTCTTGCTTCACACTCAAAGTAATCGAGCCATGTTCTGTAAACTTGACAGCATTTGAGGCAAAATTCAGCATAATTTGATTAATTCTGACTGGATCACCAATATACTGTTTGCTTATATTCGGGGCCAAGTCAAAAATCAGCTTAACGTCCTTAGTATTGGCTAGAGGTGTGATCAAAGAACGTAAATTATCAAGCAGATCTTCAAACTGAAATGGAATATGTTCTATATGTAATTTCTTCGATTCGATCTTTGAGAAGTCTAGAATATCATTGATAATGGTGGTCAAGGCATTGGCTGAAAACCTTACTTTTTCTAAGTAGTTACGCTGAACGCTAGTTAATTCCGTAGAGAGTAAAATATCCGTTAGCCCCAAGATTCCATTCATCGGTGTTCTTATTTCATGGGACATATTTGAAACAAATAGAGATTTGGTTTCAGCCGCTTGGTTAGCCAGTATATTGGCTTTTTTCAGGTCCACTAACAACCTAGATAGCGCGATAATAATCAGTAAGAATATCGCGCAGATCAGCATAAAAACAGCACGCACCATCAGCCATTTTGCCGCTTCAATTGACTCTGAGACATCGTGAACAGTGTGCAAAATCGTTTTCACCACCTCACTTTCTTGGATGGGCACTAGTAGATTCGACGCCTTCAATGCATTGTCCAAAACAAATTCGATATGCAAGCGCAATACTCTCAATCTGGGCGCTTGTGATTCAAGCTGCTTGAGCTCAGGTACCAACAAAGCCAATTGGTTATTAACCGTCTCAATAACGGGAATTGAATTGGTAACATGTAAATTGGAGACAAGTGCAATACTGCGACTGATCAACACTTGCGCTTGTTGATTAAATTCTGTCTTAGACAACTCTAATTTGGCAATATAGCGATAAGATGTTTTGAGCATAGACGCCAACTGCATATAGGTATCAATGGTGTTTTTGAACTCATCTAAAGATTGATTCATCTCAGGGTTTAAACGTGCATTCAATTCCAACTCATTGATCAAACGTTCAAACTCCAACTGCTTTTGGGCATGCCTATCAAAGTGGTATACATTTCGGTCCATCGCAGATAAAGTCTCTAGTGACAACTCTGTCGCCATTCCCTGAAGTTGTCTTTTGAGCAGTAGTTCTTGTTGCAGGTTTTTTGATAGGAAATAAGCATCTATGGCTTGAGAGCCAAAAAACCAAATTAACAGTAAAAGGCACCCTTCGATTAAATATTTCACTCCGCTAATGACCTCGGCAATTCTCCAGTAAAGGCCTGTAATAAGGCTTCAATATCTGCCACATCTTCGTCACTGAGATCCAAACCCAATTGCCCTTTTGCCATGATCCGGATGGCATCAGATAAATTATCCACAGAGCCATTGTGAAAATAGGGTGCAGTCAGTGCGACATTGCGCAGACTAGGAACTTTAAATACAAACTTGTCCTGTGGGTTTTGAGTCAGCGCAAAACGGCCAACATCATCTAACAAGTGACTGGGAACTCTGTCCAAGCGGCCAACTTTTTGATACAAATTGCCGCCTATATTTCGCCCTTGATGACAAGTCACACAACCATAGCTAACAAATTTCTCGTAACCGCGTTGCTGCTGAGTGGACAAGGCACTGGTATTGCCAAGCAAAAAAGCATCAATAGGGCTATTTTGTGAAATGAGTGAGGCTTCAAATGCCACAATGGCTTTGATGATATTTTCGGTCGTTACCCCCTCTTTTGAGACCGCGTTGAAACTTTTGACAAAACCCGGCTGTGCTTTGAGCTTTTTTATTATGTCTTGCCAATTGCTGCCCATCTCTATCGGGTTGTGAATAGGTTCAGGGGTTTGCGCTTCTAAGTTGGGACTACGACCATCCCAAAATTGGCGGAAATTCAAAACCGAATTGAATACTGTTGGAGAGTTTCGCTCGCCCAATTGCTGCTTTATACCAACAGAAACAGAAAATCCGTCATCTCCGCCGTTATATAGATCATGACAAGATGCACAAGACACTGTGTTATCGGCTGATAATAGCGGGCTTTTAAACAGCGCCTTGCCCAATCTTGCCCAAGCAATATCGTATTGCTCAACCACAGGGAGCGGCTGGATCGGCGCCTCAACTTTGCGCTCTAAATAAGTGACGCCAGTTGACTGTATTTCGACTTCTTTTTGCCACTGGTGTTGCTGCTGGGATGCTTTTAACTGCATGGCAAGTACCAGCACTATGGCAAGTAAACACACAGTTACAAGAACCACATACCTACTACTCATAAATGCATCCTTGATAAACACCCTATTCAGTTAGACCATTGATCAAAGTATAGACAGTCGCCACCATTTTAACTGGAATTTTTATGTAAAGCGCGAAGGAAGAATTTAGATTGGCCTAGAGCATTGAATAGATCGTATTTTTACACTCACGCATGAGACCGGGTACACAGAAAAAGTAATGCAAACAAGTTAGTTGCAAAGCTTCCAATAGTGCTTAATTAACGACAGATACACTTTACTCATAGAAAATCAAAGAACACCTAAAGTACCCAGCGCTTTAAAATTCTCCCTATATGGTCTGAAATACAAAGAGTGAGGCGCATTCAGGTGCCCAAAACATAAGTGTTCCACACTATGTTATGTTTTTATTTTTGATAAACAACCACAAGAGGAAGGTAATAGTTGTCTAACTAAACAATTGCAATTAAAAAAGCAGCAGATGATGACTGCCGCTTTTTCATCTTGAGTAAAAGGGTTAAATCAGCTGAGCTTTTCCAGCAAGCCTTCAAGTGCTTTATTCACTTGCTCGTGATCGTCCCAATCCAATGCTCCCCAATCAATGTTGGTATCGAGCGTAGATACATCCACAAAGAGCAGCTTTTTCAGCACATCTACTTGTGTAATCTTTTTAACGTTATATGACTTCACTTTTGCGCTAGCAGGCTTTTTACCAAATAACCGGGCAGCTATTTGCTCACCAATTTCTCGCTTGTCACCAACACCCAACATTTTTTTATCGTGCAGTGTTTTATATTCTTGCTCACACTCCAAAATAATCTTTTTAACTTTGACAAATGAAGCGCTTAAGCCATCCTCATAAGCTTGAATTACTTCAGGGTAGCGAGTCAGTACATTGTAGTTGTCAAACGCGCCCATAGAAACGCCCAAGTTTTTCGCTTTCTCTCTGACGGTTAACTTCTTTTCGCCAATTTTTAACCTTGCCTGATCAATACCTTCAATTTCTAGCATTGCAGACAAGAAAGCTTGCAACTTACCGTATTGTGGCAAATCTTCACGACTGGCGTTTTCTTGAAATTGCTTAACTTTATAAAGCAAAGGCTTGGAGTCATACACTTTGAACTGCGCGGCATGGTCAAGGCCATATGTGTAAATCAAAGCAAAGAAGCGTCTGTGCCCTGTTAAAATTTGGTACTGGTTGTCTTCAAGAGGATAAACGGTAGGGACTTGGATAATTTCAGATACGGAAATGTTTTCGCCAAGCTCTATAATCGACTCAATAGATTGGTTCGCTTTGCGCCAATCACTCGTTCCATATTTTAAACAGTTGATGATGCAGTCTTTCCCTATGATCACCTTACCATCTGCTTCGTAAATTTCGACCAACTGGTTTTTAGACAACCTTCTTTCGACGAATAACCTTGCGTGCTCATTCTCGATAAACACGCATGGTAAAAAGCGCGCATTGGTTTCGTCTGGGGTAATTAAATTTAAAAATAGAGATTTATACTCAAAACTCTCACTGTGAAGTTTTTGGCTATTACTCAAAGTGGCTAAAATCAGGTCATCTCTACTACTAAACATCGTATCTCAAACTATTTTTATTGCGTTGGAAGATCATAACATACCTACAATTGGATGCCATATAGTTCATATAACCACAATTAACTATAAATACTTTAATAACTTAGGTTACTCTATTCTCGATCAAAAAATTAAACGAAAAGCAGCAACACGCCATCATTGATTGAAAAGTTGCAAATATACAACCAAAGACGACGCTGACAGGCCATTTTTTATCAAAAAAGCGAATTAAACTCTGCTTAACTTACTAAGTTTTGCCAAGTTCAATTTGCCTCACAAAGTAGATAACGGTGTATCAAGGCTCCTGTGAATAGGCTTATGACTATATCTATAATTGGCGTGAAAAATGTATTACAGATGCTTACCCGGCCATTAACTTAACTCTTAGCTTTTCAGGGGAGAAGCTTAAATCCTGAACGCTTGCCAATGACACAGTCTGAATACCTGCTTGCATCCATGTATGGGAAAAAGTGACTATAATTTTTATGTAAGTAATACGTAGCGTTCTAGAGCCGTCTCAAAAACAACACACTGTACTTCAAAGCAGTGCCATCAACGATACAGCAGCGCTATCAAATTAAGTCACTCGGTAATGTAGGTTTTTTTGCAAAGTATCAGATTACTTTGCATAACAACAAAGGAATAACTATGACTCATCTACCATCTCCCAATCAATACGAATCATCCCTGCCCAAACTCAAGTCAATGTGTATAGTTGGGCACACAACAGACACCACCACCAAAATTTGGGTGAGGACATTTCAACCTGGTCAGTGGTGCTTAGTACTGGTGAATGAAGCAAATATTCAGCAAGTCAAAGGCACGCTGAATGCATTTACTTCACATCCAGATGACGCTTGCTTTTCTGCATCAGGCATTGTCAAAGCCACATTAAACACAGATGAAAAATATGATAACTGTGAGTGTGTGACAATCGAAAACCTAACGCCAAATACCCGTTACTATTATTACCTGTTCGCCTATGGGGATACATATGACCAACTGCCGCGAAAAATAGAGCGTGGTATGGCCATCGAGCACGCATTTTGCACCGATGAAGCAAGCCCACATTGGCAGAACTTTAGTTTTGGCTTTTATAGCTGTCACGATCCTTTTGGCCACCGCTCGATATCAGATGGGCTTTGGCCAGACTTTGGGGAAATACTAGAAGATAAAAACACCCGCTTTGTCATTGGCGGAGGCGACCAAGTATATTGCGATACCCACGGTAAACGCTCACGTCGGCAGGCTAAAAAACAAAAACCAATCATAGAAGATCTCTGGGTTTGGTTAAGCAAGCATAAAAATGACTTATACAACGCCTATATGGAAGGTGAGGAACTCAATACCGAAGGCGTGATCGACTACCTTGCGAAGCTCTATCGTATTTATTATCGAGTGTATTGGAATTTCGATTCGCTCAGAACCGTTTACTGTTCTTATCCGCAATACATGATGTGGGACGACCATGAGATTATGGATGGCTGGGGGTCGCTGACAAGGGATCAGAGAATAGATAAATTAAGCAACTTCTGGCAAGACGATGAAGATCACATTAATTCAAAAATCGCTAGATTAGCTTATCAAGCCGCTAAAAGAGCGTATTTGGACTACCAGCATTTACATAACCCAGATACCAATGTATCGAATAGACAATACGATATCGTAGACAAACAGCAACAGTGGGATTATGGCTTTACAAAGGGTCCCATTGGCGTTTATATGCTTGATACACGTTCTCATCATGATGTTGAACACCAAGCAGACGGTGCACGTTTGTTAGGGCCTGAGCAAATGACGCGCTTTTTACAATGGCTTAACACCACCGCAGCGAGTGGCGTAAAAGCCCTGTTTATTGTCACCGCCGTGCCAGTTGTGCATTGGAATGACACTGTTATGAACAACATGGATCTGCTATTAAAGATTTTTGGCGCGATGGATGATGCCATTGATGAGTGGGGTAACGAAACCAATATCACAGAGCGAAACAACCTGTTAGAGCAGATATTTAAAGCCTCACACGCCAATCAGATCCCCATTACTTTCTTAAGTGGTGATGTACACTGTTCATCAGCTTTCAAATTGAAGTCAACTAACTACAAATACGCCAAAGTAATGAACATCACCTCGAGTGCAATTTCACGCAAACCACCTCCTGCGATGGCCTCAGTCGCTATTGAAGGCAGCAAAAGTATGTACCGTTCGACCCATATAGAGGTAGAAAATGTGTTTGAAATGGCCGGGAAAAACAATTTTCTGGTAGTCGATGTTGAGAACGAAGGCAATGACTTGTCTATTAAAGCGAATATCTATTATGGCAAACCCAATGATGATGAGTTGCAATGTGCACAAATCGACATTATCTAAGTCAGGAAACTCAAAAATAAGCGGCTACCCGTAAATCAGCTTTAAAACTGAGCACTAGAAAAGAGCCAAGCGGGCGATAAATGCAAATTAGACCCCGTTTGGCTTTGAAAGTGGCGTTAGATGGCCTATGAACCGACTGAACTGAAGCGAAGAAAAATTCGCTTCGCAGCAGCCTGACTACAGCCATAAAAACTTGCTCGAATCTAAAATTAAAACGAAGACAGATTTATACGAGCACTATGGTTGCTTTGCTTGTATACTTCAACGGTATGTCCTTCTTATTTGCTAGTAGAGTCGAAATTCTATGTATTATTTAGTGCCTCTGAGCCTTTTATGAGATAAAATTTCAGTCATTTTTTCGTATCATTAGCGTATAAAGGCTATAGAGTTGTCTTCAGTAACTAAACCAATCATTTTTTCTTTCTTCTCGGGTAGTGGCTTTTTAGATCTTGGCTTTGAACTCTCTGGGTTCGATGTCCGTTTCGTAAATGAATTTCATCAGCCTTTCTTGGAAGCCTATAAGTATTCAAGAGAGGATATGAACTTACCTAAACCTAAGTATGGGCATCATTTGGCAAGCATTGATGACTTTGTTACAGGCGATAAGAAACAATTACTTCATGATTTTGTGCAAGAAGCAAAGTCTGAAGCATTAACGGGTTTTATTGGTGGTCCTCCTTGTCCTGACTTTTCAGTAGCAGGTAAAAACAAAGGCTCTGATGGTGACAATGGCGTTCTAACTCGTGTTTATGTTGATTCAATAGTCCAAAACCAACCTGATTTCTTCTTGTTCGAAAATGTGAAAGGTCTGTGGAGAACTATAAAACATAGAGCTTTCTATGATGAGATGAAAGCAAAGCTAGAAGCTGCCGATTATGTTCTAACAGACAGATTAACAAACTGTATTGAATTTGGAGTACCGCAGGACCGAGACCGTATCTTAATGTTTGGTATTCATCGTAAACATGTTGGTGGAGAACTTACGAGCGAACAGCTAACTACTGATTTTCATTGGGAGCGAGAAGTTAAGTTTGATAAAGCTAAGATCTTAGATAAATCTATCTGGCCAGTGTTTTCAGATTACAAAGAAAACTCGGTTCGTAAACTTCCTAAGTACTTAGAACAAGTTAGTGAACTCACGATTGACCATTGGTTCAAAAAAAATGATGTGTATAAGCATGTGAATGCTAAGCATCACTTTAAGCCATATTCGGATAAGTTTAAGACCATTCAAGAAGGCGACGACAGTAAAAAGTCATTCAAGCGTCTTCATAGATTCCGTTATTCTCCAACAGCTGCATATGGAAACAACGAAGTACATTTACACCCATATAAATCACGTAGATTAAGTGCAGCTGAAGCATTGGCAATTCAGTCCCTTCCTAAAGAGTTTCATTTACCATCTACAATGACTCTTTCTGATATGTTTAAAACCATAGGCAATGGGGTTCCTTTCCTTGCATCTGAGGGAATAGCCAAAACCGTACACTTTTACCTCGATACTTTATAAAAGTATGAGCTTTTCAGCTCCTACTTTTATATGTTTCAAAACGTTGAAAGCCAATCTAGTGCATTTCCATATTGGCATGTTAGACTGCATGCAAGATAGTTTATATTAGGCCTAGTTCATGCATTTTAACGATGTTATATCAGATATTGAAAAGTTAATTGGGAAACAGCTTCAATCTATCAACCCTAATACCGCCCCAATTTATCTAACAAAAGTAGATAAAAAGGCCCGTAGATACTACATATCTAGCAATGCAAATAAGCAAGGTAATGCACGTTCCTTCAGGGAATTAGAAGACATTTGGCAAGATCTACTTTTCAAAGGATTTAGTAATGTAGACCAAGCTTTATATGGCGGTGGCAGTAGCCGCAATCAACCTGAAACTGTCTTTGCAAACTTACCTCATATTGAACATTTCAAATATAAAAAAAAGAAACACCTCCTATTATGCAACGAAAAGACTCATGAAATAGGTACTCTCAGAGAAGTTGAAGGCGCTGAATTTCGAGCTCTTAGAAGAAAGATAGATAACTATTTTGAACTATCAAACAAAGAGCTAGTGAATGAGCAAAGAGACTTACTTGATTCACTGACCACATCTTTAGATGCAGTAATGAATAAGTACCCAGGTGAAGTTTCAATTCAGGATACTGAGAAAGTATTAGATCGATTAAGTGACTTAACCGATAAAGTCGTTTCCGCAACCATCTCGAAAATTGAAGATAAAACTCACTTATTGATATCCGAAAGAAAAAATGAGGAAACGGACATTTCTAATAATGCTCTTCCTATTGAACAAATACTAGATAAACCCGTGATGACAGGTGTCGATGATGATGGTGAAATTGACGACGAAGTCAATACTTCATTTGAGTCTAGAAGTAAAAATGTTAAACCGATTAGGCAGTTAACGCCGGTTTTATCGCTAATTTATGATCGTATTCAGTTTGAAGATATAGAGCTACAACCAGACTTTCAACGCAAGGATCGAATTTGGAAACAAGACAAGAAAGCAAAACTTATTGAGTCAATTTTAATGGGATTGCCTCTCCCAGTTTTCTATTTTGCGGTTAAGCCCAATGGTACATGGATTATCGTAGACGGCTTGCAAAGAATAACCAGTGTTTATGACTTCATGAGAGGGAAATTCCCATTAAAAGATATGAAGGTTTTAGGTAAAAAATACGAAGGGTTGTATTTTAGAGATTTAGAAAGAACTCAGCAACGTAGTATCAGAGAATATGCAATAACAGCTTATTTAATTGATATGGATAAAGACACTGATAATTCAAATGTGTTAGTTGAATTATTCCACAGGATTAACACTTATGGAGTGAAATTAAGTCCTCAAGAAATTCGTTCTGCAATGAATCAGGGAAGTAGTGTTAAGTTTTTACGTTATCTGTCTGCAACAAACGAGTTTAAAAAATCTACACATCATAAAGTTAAACCAGATAGGCAAAAAGATATGGAGCTGTGTTTGTCAGCTTTATCTTTTATGGTAAATGGCTATCATAAATTTGGCACTAAAGATTATGAAGGTTATGATGAATTTTTGTCACAAGCGATGATGCGAATCAACTCATACCAATTAAATGTTGATGAATCGAAAGGTCTCGATGAAGGAAGTTCATCTTTAGCTGCTGGAACTAGTACTTATTTTTATGAGTTGGAAAAAAAGTTTACGCAGGGTTTAAAATTAGCTTATGAAATATTCGGTACTAGTGCTTTTAGAAAATCACTAAATAGTAAAAATGCGCCTATTAGTAAGCAGCTATTTGAATTAACTGTGTCATATTTTTCGTTACTTAACCCTGAGCAAATCGCACAGCTCAAGAAAAATTCCACATCGTTAGTAGATTGTTTATACTCAGCGATAGAGAATGATACTACTGAATATGCTGTGTGGGAATCAAATATTTATACTGAGGCTAACCGAGGGTTTATGTACTCAATATCCACATCTACAGGTAAGAAAGTGACTGTAAATTATCGATTCCAGTCATTTGAGAAGATATTAAAAGAAAGTACTGGGATAGATATTAAATTTTGTCCGTTATTTAGGGATGTTAAATGAGACCTATTGAAGAGCTCAATCTAAAAAATTTTAAGTCTTACAAAAAACAACCTTTCGAGTTTTCGAATTTAACTGTATTTTGTGGGAATAACTCCGTTGGTAAAAGTACAGCAATACAGGCAATAGGAATATTGCTCCAATCTAATTTTGGGAAGTTTGTCAACCTGAATGATGAATTAGCTCATGTCGGGAACCTTGATGATGTACATAATGCGTATAATCGTGATGAAGACGAGCTATACATAGAAATTAAGTCTAGAGGTAATCTGTATAAATGGGGTTACAACGATGCAGATCAACGGGAAGGCTTATTGGGTAAGAATTATCTTCCGTATTGTTCCAGTAACTTGATGGAGACTATTGAATTAAAGGAAAAAGTTCAAGGAACTTTTCATTTTCAATATCTTGTGGCAGACAGATGGGGGCCGAAAGATAACTTACTATTGTCTGAAAATGTTCCCCACCCTTTATGGTTGGGAACAAAAGGCGAATATGTTGCTGAAGTTTTAGATAAATTATTAAATAAGTCAGACAATTCAATATCAAAATTCTCCACCAATGGAGACCCAAGAAGACACAAAAGTACTACTAGTCTTTTTTTATTTGACAATATCGTTTCTTGGATGGGCGAAATTACACCTGGTTACAACTTAGAGCCAGGTACAGAACCCAGGGCCAATGTTTCATATAATTCAATAATCCACCAATCTGGTAAATTAATTAAATCCATTAATACTGGTTTTGGTTACAGTTATTCAATGAGTATAGTGGTTGCCTTGTTAGTCTCTTCTCCTGGAGATTTAGTAATTATTGAAAACCCAGAAGCGCATTTACACCCTAAAGGACAAAGTTATTTAGGTCGACTTATTGCTCTAACAGCAAAAGCAGGGGTTCAAGTTATTGTAGAGACTCATAGTGATCACTTGTTAAATGGCATACGTGTAACTACGAGATTGAAAGAGGATTTTGATCCCAAGCTATTTACTCTTTATTACATATCCCAAGGCGAAGCGCAAAGTAATGTAGAAAAAATAACTATGACTAAAGATGGAAAGTTATCAAATTGGCCTGAGGGTTTCTTTGATCAGCAAGCCCAAGATATGTTCATGATTATGACTGGACAAACGCAGCTCCCAACTAAAGGAGCTTAACCTTGAAAGCTAACATTTGTTTTGTTTCTGACAGTTTCGATTTTTCAAAAGACCAAAAATCAGTAGCCTTATCAATTAAAGCTACTTCTGAGTTAATCGAGAAATACTTTGAAGATGATGGATTTATTGCATTTGCGAAAGCAAAAGATTTTGACGAACTTGCTGCAATTGAGCTATTTCAGCAACCTCAACACCTAGATGCTGGTACCATAATGAGATTGCTCTATGATGCAAATATGGGAAAGGCAACTACTATCACAGATTTAGACTCAGGGGAAGTGAAGGCTTTGGTTGATTTAGCTAAACCAGAATATAATGGTGCATGGATGTCCTTATATTCATCAGATTCAAACAATGCTTTAACTGCACAAAAACACCGTAACGTCTCAGGTGATAAAAGTTTGGTAGTATTCTGTTCGAATGTACTTGTGAATAATCAAAGAACTCACTCTGAGTATGCTCGAGATTTTGTGCAGCTATATCAAAATCTGATTTTTTTAGACTACCCAGGACACAAGAATAATGAGACTTTTGATAGCATTCGAAAGATAGAAGGGGGTTATCAATCATTTATTCAAGGTATTACAGATTGCCTTAATTTTATGAATCAGTATGAAATAATCCCTCGAGACTCTAAGAACAACATTATTAATCTCAATGCAAATTTAGACTTTCCAGTAACCCCAGAAGGTAAAGGTAAAAACAAGAGAACAATTGCAGCTTTAAAAAGAGATTTTTTAATTGATGACGTCGAATATACGAATGTTAATTGTGAATATCACTATAAGTTAGAGCACATTGATGGGGCTAACGGTAAGGGTACTTATTATTTTAACCGTATATATTTTGGTTTCTTTAACAGGATAGACCCTGAAAACCCCAAAATTGCTATAGCGCATATTGGTGAGCATTTATAATAAGGTTATTAGCTACATTTTTTCTTTACAACCTTTAATTATTCGATTTTCAATTAAGTTATTCAAAACGGAACTGTAGTTAAGTTACCAATTGAGGGTTAACGTCTGATAGGCACTTGCGCCGATCTCTTATCAGGGAAATAGCGCACTAGCCTAACCGTTTGATTTATTATCGTATTATTCATTTGTAGAACTAAAAAATGCATTTTTCCGCAAATTTTGTAGAAATTTGCTTCGGTTCTAATCTCGCATACGACTTGGTTGATAAATCAACGGGGTATGCTCCTGCCTTAGATCTCTTGTAATCAAAAGGGTCAGAGTCATTGATACTCCAATCCCCCTTGTTTGTCGTCGCCAACACGACAAAATGTTTAGTTGAAAACAACCATTACGACCAAAGTCATTGTTAAAAGTGACAGCTCTAATCAAAAGGGTCAGAGTCATTGATACTCCGCTGCAAGCAAACAACTCAACGGACAACGCCACCTTCCCCCTCTATGACACCTGAAAATAAGCAATTGATGACTAATGTGCTTGCATGGATGTGTTCTCAGTACTTTTTAATATTTGTGTAAGTTGCACATTTCACCTTGCGCAAAAGTAACCTTGCTTCGCAACGTATATTTTGCACCTTCATCAAGTGATTATTTGAAGTAGAAACGTGAATAGTTAGGTGCGGGGAGAGTCCAAAAAGGAGCCAGCGCCAACCCATCTTTGATTGTCGTCACTAACACGACAAAATATTTAGTTGAAAACAACCATTACTACCAAAGTCATTGTTAAAAGTGACAACACTGAAAAATGGTTTCTTACTTTCGTCAGAATGACGAGGGTGAGGTTGCACCTAGACCTAGCACCTTTGCTCAATGGCTCCTGACCTTCGTCAGGATGACAAGGGTAATGATCTAATCAAATGATCAAAAGGGTCAGAGTCATTGATACTCCAATCAAAACAACCATTACAACCAAAGTCATTGCTAAAAGTGACAGCTCTGCAAAATGATTTCTGACCTTCGTCAGAATGACGACGGTGAGGTTGCACCTAGACCTAGCACCTCTGCTCAATGGCTCCTTTCCTTCGTCAGGATGACAAGGGTAAGGCTCAAGCTGAATTTAAAACGCCAAGTTTAGAAATCATATTCATTGATATGAAAATGAAATCATAGGTAGATTTTCTTAGTTCTCAGGTGAAAAACCTTGATTTTAATTAGCTAAAATCAACTAACACACCTGCCCGCACGCCCAGCCACTTGACCATGCGTATTGGAAGTTATAGCCGCCGAGCCAGCCGGTGACTTCGGTCACTTCGCCGATAAAGTACAGACCTTTGGCTTTTTTCGCTTCAAATGTTTTAGAGCTCAATTCATTACTGTCTACGCCACCTAAGGTCACCTCAGCGGTGCGATAACCTTCTGTACCGTTTGGTTTTATTTGCCAAGCGCTTAATGTGGTGGCAATGGTATCAATCTCACCGTGAGTTAGTTGGTTTGCAGGTTTATCTGGCACGCTGTTTTCATTGATCAGCGCTTCAACAAAACGCTTAGGTAAAAGCTGCCCTAGTAGGTTTTTTACCGACTTTTGACCTTGGTTTTGACGCCAATCATGGAGCAGCTCTGTCACGTTTGTATCTGGTAATAAGTTGATACTGACGGCCTGCCCTGCTTGCCAAAATGACGATATCTGTAATATTGCCGGGCCGGATAACCCTCGGTGAGTAAAGAGAATATTTTCTCTAAATTGGGTGCCATCTTCACTGGTGACTAAACTGTCGACACTGATCCCGGACAAGCCTTCAAAACGCGCTTTGTCGTGATCATGTAAAGTAAATGGCACCAAAGCCGCAGTTGTTGGCAGTAGCTTTAAACCAAACTGTTCTGCGATTTTATATCCTATGGGGGTTGCACCAAGCTTAGGCATAGTTAATCCACCCGATGCGACGACTAAAGATGTACAACTAAATGTTTGCTCTGATGTTGTTACTA
Organism: Pseudoalteromonas sp. Of7M-16; assembly: GCF_022347805.1. Lineage (NCBI taxonomy): Bacteria > Pseudomonadati > Pseudomonadota > Gammaproteobacteria > Alteromonadales > Pseudoalteromonadaceae > Pseudoalteromonas > Pseudoalteromonas sp. Of7M-16. The sequence goes on from NZ_JAKRFY010000001.1 coordinate 97,551, forward strand.
TATATAAGCCTTGTTCATCGCGCTCAACATTAAGCACTTCATTGCGCAAAAAGATTTCAACGCCGGCCCATTCGCACTCAGTCTTCAAAATATCAACAATATCTTGTGCACTGTTATCACAAAAGAGTTGGCCCAATGTTTTATGGTGATAATTTAAGCCATGACGGTCCACCAGCTCAATAAAATCATGCTGGTTATAACGGCTCAAACTGGATTTTACAAAGTGAGGATTGGCACAGAGGTAGTTTTCTGGCGCGGCATTTTCATTGGTAAAATTGCAACGGCCACCGCCACTTATGAGAATTTTTCTTCCCACTTTTTTACCCATATCAACAATAGCGACCTTGCGGCCTCTGTAACCAGATTGTGCCGCACACATTAATCCTGCGGCGCCCGCACCAATAATCACCACGTCAAATTGCAACATTGTATACTCTGAAACGAAAAACTTATGTCGCAATTATAACTTTTTTTAAGCTTAGATGGGAGTTTATAGTTCAAAACACAACCAAAAAGACATATTTTTATCACTTTTTAGAATATGAGATAAATCATTTACATTTTTTTACATAGAAAAATAGATTATTCTTTAACCGGGAATATTTTGAAAAATTTTAATGAAAACATAATGATACTGTAATAAAGAAGCCTTTTATCCATCCGCTTATAACCAAATTAATAGTGTAAATAACAAAACAATACTTTCACACAAATCACAACAAGTTTACGTTTGTTAACCACTTGGCATGGAGAAGTTGCCGAGAAAAACAACAAGTAAAACAAGGGTAAAAAAATGACAACAGGAAATTTTAAATTAGCAGCACTTTCAATGGCTGTGACGGGATTACTTTCAGCAAACGCAGCAATGGCTATGCCAGAAGGTGTTAACACACAAGTTGAGTCATTCGGACCAGCAGTGCCAAGTCAAGCTCAAATCGCACAAAAATTAGAATCACAAAGCGGTTTCGGTACTCAGTTCATCATCAAATATAAAAACAACAACAATGACATCATGTCACTATCAAGTGCTGATGCATCACCAGCAATGATGAACACTCGCGCTCGCAGCTTCGTATCAGGCTTCAACAGCAAGCGTGCAGCTGCTAAAGCACAATACGTTCGTCCTATGGCATTGTCTAACCACCACGTAATGCGTGCAGACAAAAAGCTAAGTGCAGCAGAAACACAAAAATTCATGCAGGACATGATTGCATCTGGTAACGTTGAGCACATCGAAGTTGACCAAATGCTACAGCCATTCGCTGTTCCAAATGATCCTAGCTACAGTTCACAATGGCACTACTTCGAAGCAGCGGGCGGTATCAATGCTCCGGCAGCTTGGGATAAAGCAACAGGTAGCGGTGTAGTAGTAGCAGTACTAGATACTGGTTACCGTCCACACGCTGACTTAAACCCAAATATCCTGCAAGGTTATGACATGATCTCTAACCTGTCAGTTGCAAACGATGGTGGCGGTCGTGATAGCGATGCACGTGACCCGGGTGATGCAGTTACTGCAAACGAATGTGGTTACACACACAGCGCACGTAACTCAAGCTGGCACGGTACTCACGTTGCAGGTACTGTTGCAGCAGTGACTAACAACGGCGAAGGCGTTGCTGGTGTTGCTTACGATTCAAAAGTTGTTCCTGTTCGTGTACTTGGTAAGTGTGGTGGTTTAACATCTGATATTGCTGACGGTATCATCTGGGCATCAGGTGGTTCTGTTTCTGGCGTGCCTGCAAACGCAAACCCTGCTGATGTTATCAACATGAGTTTAGGTGGCAGCGGTGCATGTAGCTCTACAACACAAAGTGCAATCAACCAAGCTCGTGCAAACGGCACTGTGGTTGTAATCGCAGCAGGTAACGACAACGACAATGCAAACAACTACAACCCAGGTAACTGTTCTGGCGTAGTAAACGTTGCATCAGTTGGCCGTAACGGTGGTCGTGCTTACTACTCTAACTACGGTACTTCTATTGATGTTGCAGCACCAGGTGGCGCACAAAGTTTCGCAAACGACCCAGAAGGTATCCTTTCAACTTATAACTCTGGTAGCAACACACCTGTGAGCGATAGCTACAGCTACTCACAAGGTACTTCAATGGCTGCACCTCACGTTGCAGGTATTGCGGCACTAATCAAACAAGCTAAGCCTACTGCTACACCAGATGAAATCGAGTCTATCCTAAAAGATACAACGCGTAGCTTCCCTGCAACGTGCACAAACTGTGGTACAGGTATCGTTGATGCAAACGCAGCTGTTGATAAAGCGCTTGGCAATGACAACACAAACCCAGGTGACAACGTACTTGTAGACGGTGAAGCTAAAACAGGCCTAAGTGGTGCGAAAAATGCTGAAGCTTTCTTCACTTTCGAAACACCAGCAGGCGCAAGCAAAGTGACTTTCACAATGAGTGGTGGCACAGGTGATGCTGACCTATATGTAAGAGCTGGTTCTAAGCCTACAACAAGCACTTATGACTGTCGTCCTTACGAAAGTGGTAACAACGAAGTATGTACAATTGACAATCCATCTGGCACATATCATGTGATGATGCGCGGTTATGCTGCATACAACGGTGTAAGCTTAGTGGCAAATACTGAAAGTTCAGGTACTCAACCTGGCGGTATCACAGAGACTAACCTATCTGCTTCAACTGGCAACTGGAGTCGTCACCAAGTGACTGTTCCTGCTGGCATGTCAAGCCTAACGGTTAAAATCTCAGGTGGTTCAGGTGATGCTGACCTTTATGTAAATCCAGGCAGCGCTCCTTCTACTTCAACTTATCAGTGTCGTCCTTACGAAAGTGGTAACGTAGAAACTTGTACTATTACAAACCCAGCAGCTGGTGTTTGGCACTTTGGTATTCGCGCTTACCGTACTTTCTCTGGTGTAACACTAGACGCACAGTACAAATAATCCCTAGTACTTAAGTAACAACACAAAGCCGGACTCGCATCGGCTTTTTATATATCCGCGTTATGCCTCAATACTGAGGCATAAAAAAGCCAAACATCCGTTTGGCTTTTTGCTTTAATAGTTAGATCGATTCAGTTATCAAACTAAGCAGGCTATAGCCTGTCCCATTTGTGTGTTCCAAACAATTGCCAATTTACTTACATACAGCTTTATTGATCCTGTTTATCAACCAAAGCTATCTCTACCGCATTTATTCGTACTTACCCGACTTATTCTGTAGTAACACCAGAGACACTGTACAAATCATTCTTAGTGCTTAACTAACAGCACAAATCCGGGCTTCACGTCGTCTTTTTATATCCGCACTATGATTCCAAAGCTCGGCATAAAAAAGCCAAACATATGTTTGGCTTTTTGCTTACTCTCACGTTAATAGTCAAACTAACCTTGCTATAAACCCAAGCTTGCTCTTATCTGTGCCATTTGCTGTTCCAGGCTTTGTTGTATTTGGTTTATTTGTTGGTTTGAGCCACTTACTTGCTGCTTCATTGATGCCATTGAACTGCTAAAGCTATCGACCAGCTCAGTTTGTTGATTGGTCAATGCCATGGCATCTGCCGCAACTTGGCTTGCCCCCTGTGCACGCTCAGCGACCCCTTCAGAATTGCGTTTTAACTCTTGAGCATGATTGGTTTGTTGCTGCGCCTCTGATGCCAGCGCGCTTATCTGGTTAGATACCTTGCTGGAGTTATCACTTAATATATTCAGTTGTGCATTGATATCCGTCAGTGAATCTTGTGTTTGTCTGGCAAGCTTTCTCACCTCATCGGCGACCACAGCAAACCCTCGACCATGTTCACCAGCACGTGCCGACTCAATCGCAGCATTGAGCGCTAGTAGGTTTGTTTGCTCCGCAATGGTGTGGATCATTTCGATGACTTTACCCACATCTTCAACCCCAACTAAGAGTTCATTTAGACTGATCAAACCTTGGTCAACACGATCTTGTGTACTTGAACTGGCTTTAAGCATCGACTCAGCAAAACCCACACTTTGGGTCATCGCGTTATAGGTGTCACTGGCATTATCAGCAACTTGCTGGTTGATATTGCTGGCCTCAAAACCTATCGATTTGATTTCATCAAGTTGCAACTGGTTGTGTTCAACCTGCTCATAAGTATGTTCTGATTGCTGACTAATGCTGGCCAAATTGCTGTTCATATCTTGCATAAAGTCGTTGATCACTTGCAGCATTTGCTCACGCTCTTGGGCCTCAATACGTTGCCTTTCAATCAACTGATTAAAGTACTGTGCAATTTCACCCACTTCTGTATTAGCACGCTTGCATTTGATCTGCTTAAGCTCATTACTCTCAATCAAAAACGCAAACCCATCTCGTAAATTACGCAGTGGCGTAAGCACTTGGCTAAACTGTACCCAGTAAACACCTACCGCTAAAAGCACTAATAAACCTATCGCTGCACCAAAGATGGTAAAGACTTGTGACTTGAGTTCTGTCTGGCGGTGTTTTAGCTGCTCACCAGCCGCAAGCATTAGAGTAGACAGACGTTTGATGTCATCTCGTAAAGCAGATATTCCCTGCTGTCTCTGCTGTGCTTGGCGCAAGGTGTTTTCTAAGTCTCGGCTAAATCGATTCGGCCAACTGGTCAGCTCGGATTTGATCTCTTGACCAAGGTCCTCAGGCTCTTCGCCCAAAAATAATTCGTCCTCGTCTACTTCAGCCATTACGCCGAGATCATCTAAACGCTCTATCTTAGCGGCTAAATTTTGCAATCGATTGAGAGATTGATGCAAGCTTTGTTGAGTGGCCTTATCGTAATGTAAAACCAACTGATAGGTATAAATGCTTAAATTGGTGGTCTCAAAATAATAGTCAGACGCCAGCGAGTAATATTGCTCACCAAGCGAATGACCTTGAGCCTGTGCAACATAATTCATCAATGACGACGCAGAGCCAGCCATTTGTCTCAGCGCATTATCTAATAGCGCCAGTTCATTGCCTGATAGTTTACCAAGTGCACGATATTTACCCTGAATGTCGCCATTGAGCGCATCGAGCTGCTCTTCCATATCCGTCATCACATCACTGGACATGGTTGCCAAGTGCTGGTTTTTAATCGTGCTGATATGTTCACTGGCTTGATTTAAATACAGGCTGTCACCTGAGCTCAGGTAGTCCTCGATGGTCCCTGCCAAATCAATCAAAACCGTATTTTTAAGCTGAGTATATGCGCTATCTTGCTGATCTAGCTTACTAAAAACCTGACTCGCCCAAAATAAGGTCGCCGCAAGAATAATACTGGCAATAGCCAGCAAAACCGCCAGCAGCCGGGTAAAAGATGAAACACGCATATGTACTACAAACCCCAAAAAGTGAATTTCGGGCTCAGAGTATTAACCTTTTATGACAGTTTGATGTAACTTGTATACTAATCACTCAATCGAACGTAAAAGCATACTTTTTTAGTATGCTTTTTGTGTACAAAATTTCATGCTTAAGTTTTGAACTAATTGGAAGAGGTTATTTCATTGCCGCATTCACATAAACATCAAAGCGGTTTTTCTTGGTGGTAATTTGCATGCTAGGCGTATGCGTATTTAAAAACGGCGCATAATCAGGACGCTTGACGACCACTCGCTTGGTCGCTAGCTGCATCGCAAAAGGCAGTAGCGCGTCAGCATCGTTGTCAGCCCCAACCAATGACTGAAACACGCGCATTTCTTTTTTTACCTGTGCTGACTTTTCGCGATGTGGAAACATCGGGTCCAAATACACCACATCCGGCTTACTTTCTTCATTTTGCATTGCTTGCTCTAGCAATTCATGACTTGATCCATATGCAATGTGCATATTTTCCTGCATCCATGTGCCTATCTCCGAGTCTTGATACGCACGCTGTAAACCGTCATATAGCAACGCAGCAACCACAGGGTGCCTTTCATGCATCAACACTTTGCAGCCCAGTGATGCCAACACAAAGGCATCTCGGCCAAGGCCAGCTGTGGCATCTAGCACTTTGGGTGTAACCCCTTTATTCAGCCCCACCGCTTTTGCAATCGCCTGTCCTTTACCACCACCGAATTTACGCCTATGGGCACTGGCCCCGGTGACAAAGTCAACTCGGATAGCACCTAGTTTGGGCTCGTCTTTTTTAAACAACGCCAGGCCTTCTTCGTCATAAACCAATCGAAACTCCTCTTCGAGTGCTTTATGTTCATCTAGCTCAAAGCGTTTTGTTAGATCATCTAAATAAGGACGGTTTTCGATAAATGGCGTGTGAATATGCAACTGCAGGCTCCTGTCGTTTAAGCCTGCAGATTATATCGTTTAATTAAGTAAAAAAGAATGCGAGAGACACTCTGTGTTGTCATCTACTTAAAACAACTCAATATCAGTTTGTGCGGGCACGTCATCTTCGCCCCAGGGTTTAGCCATTTGATTTAAGCTTTGGATCAACTCTTGCCGCACTTGCGTGATCTCTCCAAGCTTGTAACGAATAATAGAAAACTCATCATTCACAAATAAAAAGTGCTCACATAAATGCTCAAGGGAGTTGCGGTGCTCTTCGCTCAATGCCGATTTTACAGCTTCATCTTTTACAAATGCTTCCAGCTCCGTAATTTTGCCGCCGTATACCTCACCTATCCCACTGAGCTGCTCGCTGAGCTGTGAAAATGCCAGACCAATCTCCTCTACTTTATTAAGGGCCACTTCACTAACTTCCATATCTTTAATCTTGGCATTTGTCGCCTCTAAAATATGTGGCAGTAAATCTTTAAATCGGCCATAAAGCGCAGGGTCATCAGTGGGCATATTTTTAATTAACAAAGAGACTTTTGGATAATTGATGATGGTACGCCTGCCAAAATCAACAAATCGGCTGCCATCTTTATTGGTTTCTAATAATTCTTGCTCAATGGGCTGAATAGCCCCCTCTTGCGAGAAAAACACCGCTTGATTGTGATACCAAAACGCCAGCGCTACCTCTAAATGCAAAGGGGTAAAAAACTCTAAAAAATATTCGGATAACGTATTGAGATCGTGAGCGTGATACGACTGGCCGACATACCGCATAATACGCCCCATATCACCAGAGTCAGTCATGGCTATCTCTGCGGTGATCTGCGCGCGCTGCATGTCTTGCTTTAACGCCACGGATTGTCGGCGGTAATCATCAAGGACTTTGATCCGCGCAAGTAGCTCGGAGCCTTCAAACGGTTTCACAATATAATCAGCAGCCCCTGCATTGTACCCTCGCATGCGCTCACTGATATCAGACTTGGAAGATAAGAACATGACAGGGATATCCGCGGTGTGCTCACCCGTTTTTAAGCGTTCGCACACTTCAAATCCCGACATTCCCGGCATTTCCACATCAAGCAGAATAATATCTGGTTGATATTTTATTGCTAACCTTAAGCCTTGCTCGCCATTTTTAGCGTGGATCAATTTGCAGTGTTGCGACAGTGACTGCTCGATAACATGGTGAATGAGCTTGTCATCGTCAATGGCAAGCACTAAATTTGTCATATGGCTTTCCCTACAAGATCAGGTCTTTACCAAAGCATAGACGGAACTGCTTATTTTGCGAGTGCAAAAACAACAAAGCGCCTAAACAGGCGCTTTGTGGTGATTAACTGAAATGCTAAGGCTTAGGCTGCTTGACCTATACCACTGTGGCGTAACAGTGCGTCGACCTGTGGTGCTCGGCCTCTAAAACGTTGGAATAACACCATTGGCTCTTCAGAGCCTCCCATTTCGAGGATGTTTTCCATAAACTCTCTGCCCGTTTGCGAGTTAAAGATCCCTTCTTCTTCAAAACGTGAGTAAGCATCCGCTGACAACACTTCAGCCCATTTGTAGGAGTAGTAACCCGCACTGTATCCACCAGCAAATATGTGGCTAAAGCTGTGCTGAAAACGATTAAACTCAGGCGCTTTAATGATCGCGATTTGCGCTCTTACTTGATCCAGTCTCGCTTGGATTTGACATGCTTCCCCCTGCTGGTAATCAGCATGGATATGGAAATCAAATAGCGAAAACTCAATTTGTCTTAACATTTGCATGGCTGACTGATAATTTTTTGCCGCCAGTAACTTATCTAGTAGCTCTTTAGGTAGCGGCTCGCCAGTTTCGTAATGCCCAGAAATAAAGCTCAGTGCCTCTTCTTCATAACACCAGTTTTCGAGGAATTGACTTGGCAACTCGACGGCATCCCACGCGACACCGTTAATACCAGCAACCGCTGGCGCATCAATTTGCGTAAGCATGTGGTGAATACCATGACCAAATTCGTGGAACAAAGTGGTGACTTCATTGTGGGTGAATAATGCAGGTTTATCACCTACCGCTTTGTTGAAATTACAGACCAAATAAGCAACTGGAGTTTGTAAAGTGCCGTCAGTCAATGTGCGACGCCCCATACAATCATCCATCCAAGCACCGCCACGCTTATGCTCGCGCGCATATAGGTCTAAATAAAAGTGACCGCGCAGCTCACCCGATTTATCATGAATGGCAAAAAAGCGTACGTCCTCATGGTAGCTATCAAAGTCGTTTACTTCTGAAACTTTGATGCCAAATAGACGATTGACGGTTTCAAATAAACCACTTAAAACACGGTCCGCAGGGAAGTATGGGCGCAGTAGCTCATCTGAAATTGCGTACTTAGCTTGTTTTAACTTCTCGCCATAGTAGCTATAATCCCACGCTTCTAATTGCTCAACTTGATGCTCTTTTTGCGCAAATGCTCTTAGCTCATCCACTTCTTGTTGTGCTTGAGGTTTAGATTTTTTAGCTAGATCATTCAAAAACTCAAATACTTGCGCTGGCGTTTCAGCCATTTTAGTCGCCAGTGATTTATTGGCATAGCTCTCAAAGCCGAGAAGTTGTGCCAGTTCATGACGCAGTGCAAGCGCCTCACTCATGATCTCAGAGTTATCAAATTCATTGGCGTTAGGGCCTTGATCAGATGCACGCGTCACAAATGCGCGATACATTTGCTCTCTCAGCGAGCGGTTATCCGCATAGGTCATAATTGGTAAATAAGATGGAATATCTAACGTGAATACCCAGCCTTCTAGCTCTTTGGCTTGTGCGGTGTGCGCGGCAAGTGCCAGTGCCGACTCAGGTAAACCACCTAACTCTGCCTCGTCAGTAACATGTAGGTGCCATGCTTGAGTTGCATCCATCACGTTGTTACCAAATTTAGCGCCTAGCTCTGAAAGCTTCGCGCTAATTTCACCGTAACGTTTTTGACCTGCATCATCGAGTGCAATACCCGACAATTTAAAATCACGCAGTGCGTTGGTAATGGTTTTTTGCTGCGCAGTGCTCAAGTCTGCAAAGTCATCGCTTTGTTGTAGCGAGAGATAAGCTTTGTATAAACCTTGGTGCTGACCGACATAGGTCGAGTACTCAGAGATTAGAGGCAAACACTCGTCGTATGCTTTTCTTAGTTCTTCATTATTTACAACGGAGTGCATGTGAGACACAGGGGACCACATTTTAGACAACTTATCGTCTGCGTCTTCAAGAGGCTGAACAAAGTTTTGCCAAGTACATTGTGGTTGTTCAAGCACCTTATCTATGGTTTCACGACAATGCTCAATCGCCGCTTTTAGGGCTGGTACAACGTGCTCAGGCTTTATTTTTGAAAATGGCGGTAATCCTTCAAGGCCAATTAATGGGTTGCTCATAGTGTCTCTCTTAATTTTTTATTTCCTGAATAAACTTGAAATAAGGGCTAATAGCGCAAATACAAGTAAAACTTACTAATCTAGTTGAAAGTTATGACGTATATAAGCTGTCATATCAAGACTAGTTCAGCGAATTCAGAAGAGGAAAGATTATGGCTCAACATTTTGACTACATTGCTATTGGCGGTGGTAGCGGTGGTATTGCATCAGCAAACCGAGCGGCAATGCGTGGCGCAAAGGTCGCCCTTGTCGAAGCAAAACACATGGGTGGCACCTGTGTGAATGTCGGCTGCGTCCCTAAAAAAGTAATGTGGCATGGCGCACAAGTTGCCGAAGCCATTAAACTGTATGCACCAGATTATGGCTTTGACGTTGAGCTAAAAAACTTTGATTGGGCTAAATTGGTCGAAAGCCGTGAAGCATATATCGGCCGTATTCACCAAGGCTACAACAAGTACCTTGCCAGCAATGGCGTGACAGTGATCAACGGCTTCGCCAAGTTTATCGACAACAAAACCATAGAAGTCAACGGTGAACAGTATACCGCCGATCATATTTGTATCGCAGTAGGCGGTCGTCCAAGCATTCCAAATATTCCGGGCGCAGAGCACGGCATCGACTCAAATGGCTTCTTTGAACTCAATGAACAACCTCGTCGCGTTGCCGTCATAGGCGCAGGCTACATCGCAGTTGAATTAGCCGGTGTGTTGCATAGCTTGGGAACTGAAACCCACTTATTTGTCCGAAAACATGCCCCGCTGCGTAATTTTGACCCCATGATTGTTGAAACCCTCACCGAGGTGATGGATAAAGAAGGCGCAACATTGCACACCAATGCCACACCAAAAGCATTAGTAAAAGAAGCAGACGGTTCAGTCACGCTGCAACTTGAAAACGGCGAGTCTCACACCGTTGATCAAGTTATTTGGGCAATCGGCCGTGAGCCTGTGACAGATCTCATTAACCTTGATGCTACTGATGTAGAAACCACTGAGAAAGGGTATGTCAAAGTCGATGAGTGGCAAAACACCTCAGTGTCTGGCATTTATGCGCTGGGTGACATTATGGAAGGTGGCATTGAGCTAACGCCAGTAGCGGTTAAAGCAGGCCGAATGCTGGCAGAGCGCCTGTTCAACCCAGAATTGCCAAATGCTAAAATGGACTACAACCTAGTACCTACCGTGGTATTTAGCCACCCACCGATTGGCACCATTGGACTCACTGAGCCTGAAGCAATCGCTCAGTACGGTGAAGAGAACATCAAGGTTTATAACTCCACCTTTGCAGCTATGTATACAGCGGTTACACAACACCGCCAGCCATGTCGCATGAAGTTAGTTTGCGCAGGACCAGAAGAAAAGGTCATCGGCTTACACGGCATCGGCTTTGCCGTTGACGAAATGATCCAAGGCTTTGGCGTTGCCATGAAGATGGGCGCTACCAAAGCCGACTTTGATTCAGTCGTGGCTATCCACCCAACAGGCTCGGAAGAGTTTGTTACTATGAGATAACTCCCACAGCCAAACTACAGAGCGCGGACGCCAAGTACCGCGCTTGATACTCTATACCACGCCCTTCAAACACTTTATCAACCGCTATTCAGCCGAGTAAATATAAACATTATTCACTGTCACAGCTCACGCCGCTCTGCAATCACCTCACAGCACTAACCCCTCACAACACTACGTCCCTATATGACATTTCTATTAAACGTTATTGCGGCATATTGTCTAAATGAGTTCCTCCCCCTACAATCTGGTCTAGACCAAAATAAAACAAGTTAGAACTATGAATCACTACTTATTGTTAACGCCGGGCCCTTTGACTACATCCGAATCCGTAAAAAAAGCCATGTTGAAAGATTGGTGTACTTGGGATGATGATTACAACCTTGATGTTGTACAAAAAATTCGCCAGACCTTAGTTGCTTTGGCCACACCGTCAAACGATTACTCTAGTGTATTGATGCAGGGCAGTGGTACAGCATCTGTCGAGTCTGTATTAGGCAGTGCGATATTGCCTGATGACAAACTACTGGTGATCAATAACGGCGCTTATGGCAAACGTATGGTTGAGATCTGCCAAGTTCTCGGGTTGAACCATGAGGTATTGTCATTTAAAGAAACTCAAGCACCTGACTTAGCGCTGATAGCAGACACTTTAGTACAAGATCAGTTTAGCCACTTAGCCATGGTGCACTGCGAAACCACCACAGGCATGTTAAACCCACTCGAGCAGGTTGCTAAGCTGTGTAACCAACATCAGGTGCGTTTTATTCTCGATGCCATGTCGAGCTTTGGCGGGATTGACATGGACGTAGCTGCGCTCAATATCGAGTTTTTAATAAGCTCAGCCAACAAGTGTATTCAAGGCGTCCCCGGGTTTGGTTTTGTGATTGCTAAACAAGCTGCGATAACGCGCTGTAAAGGGAATGCAAAGTCGCTCAGTCTCGATTTATACGATCAATGGCATACCATGGAACATGCCAATGGCAAATGGCGTTTTACTTCTCCAACCCACGTTGTAAGAGCCTTTGCCCAAGCGCTGATGGAACTGGAAGAGGAAGGTGGCGTATCAGCTCGACAAGCCCGTTATACACAAAACCAACAGCTTTTGTGCCACGGCATGCACGAACTTGGCTTTAACGCTTTACTGCCGACCGACATGCACTCGCCCATCATTACATCATTTTATTCGCCGACCGAGCCTGAGTATGATTTTAAGCGCTTTTATCAGGCCCTTAAAGCGCTTGGATTTGTGATCTACCCTGGCAAAGTCTCCGATGCAGATTGCTTTCGCATTGGCAATATCGGGGAAGTATACCCTGAAGATATTGCCCGATTGTTGTCGGCTATTGCGCAAGCAAAGTATTGGTAGCGCATCAAAAAAGGCCGCAGTTGCGGCCTCTTTCAATCTTAGTGTTTGGTAAAATTTACTGACTGTTATTTACTATCCACTTCAATTTCTATCGTACTGTGCACCCAGTATTCCAAATTATAATCTATTAGTTTATCCAGTTGATTAAAGCGCTGACGAATGATCTTCAAACACAGTGCCCCTTTATTGACATTGAGGAGCTCAGCTTTGTCATCCGGTATTGCGGTCACAATCAAGCTACTGCGTTCATGGGTCACATTAACCCCATAATCTTGCTCAAATATGGTGGTAATTGAGCCCTCTAGTGGTTTATGTTGTAAGTCATCAAATTGGGATGCAAGGCAGTATATTTCTTCTACCATCACAGGCCGCTCATCCAATGAACGCACACGACATATCTTATGAAACTCACCCGGTGAGCCCAGTTCAAAAGCATCATTGATCACCTCACTTGCGGCCGTAGTTTCAAATGAAACCAGCTGAGTTAACGGCGTAAAGTGTTGCTCTTGGGCCAATTGATAAAAGTTGACCTTTTTAACGGGATCCCACTTTAATCTTGGTGGGCAAATAAACCAGCCCTTGCGATTTTGTCGATAGATAATCCCCTCCGCTTCGAGCCGAGTGAGTGCCTCTCTCACCGTAATGCGTGTCGAGTTAAATTTTTCCAACAACTCGCGTTCTGAGGGGAGCTTTTTAAGCTCGGAATGTTCCGCAATCAGTGCAAATAAATATTGCCGAATTTCTTGATAGAGCAGCATAGGTCCCTAATTTCCTGTTAACACTTGTTTTGTTATCGCTAACCATGGTGAAAGTGACGTCTCGATGGCCTGATGAGGTTTGCCTAAATCATCGTAGCGCCTCAGTTCCATCGCCTGTGAAAAGCAAGCGAGCTGTTCAAAATCACGTGCTTCACTGTCTGTCATTGGTCCGCCTTGCTGTTGCAAAGTTTGCCGGCTCGCATTTGACAATGCGTCTGTCCCGCTGCGCCGCGCGGCATACCGTTTTGCCTCGATATGATAGCGAATTGGTAGATAAACGCTAGCGGCAAAGCCCTTTTGTTGTAACCAATTACTTGCCAAGATGTCGTGGTCGATATGGCCCCATTGATCTAACCCCGCCAATTGATTTTTATCTGCAATAAAATGCCCAATATCATGTAAAAAAGCAGCACATACCATGGTTTTCGGCGCATTTTGTTGTTGCGCATGCCAAGCGCTGCTGATGGCGTGCGTACGTTGGTCGCACGCTTCGCCGTAGGTTTTATCACCAAATTGCTTAAACAAGTGTGCGATGTCTGTAATGGCACTGTCGATCATTTGTCTGCTTTTCCTGCCGCGGCTGCCAACTTTGCCATTTGGCTATCAATCCACCACGGCGCTTTGTTTGCATCTTCAAAACGCTCTTTTCGCTGCACTGAACGCTTGACTAATTGAGCGCCAAGATAACGAATTGGTTCAGGCGGAAACGCCCCCAAAGGGCCTTTTGCCAAACCACACTGAGACCAAAAATTACTCTCGCCCAGCACCAATGACGACAATATTTCACCGCCTAAATAACTTTGCACGACGCCATTACCCGAATAACCCAAACCATAAAAAATATTTGGATTGTCATTGAGCCGACCAAAAAATGGTAAGCCCGTGGCCGAGCGATCTGAAGCCCCCGTCCAACTGGTTTCAAAGCCAGCATCTAATGCAGGAAATAAACGTCGAAAGCTATTGCGCAGCATAGGTTCAAACGCACTTTTTTGCTCAAATGCAGGTAGCATTTTGTTTGAATAGGCAAACAAATTGCCACCCTTACCCAACATCAACCTGCCATCAACGCTGGTTCTGTAGTAGTGAACAAATATTCGCGAGTCCGCGACTGCTTTTCCATGGGATAAACCTATGTCCGCCAACGCCTCGTGTTGTGGCTTTGTGATCACCATATCCGAAGACACCAACACATAGTGACGATTAAAGCGCGGAAACATCTGTCCCATCCAGCCGTTGATCGCCATGACGACTTTTTTGGCTTTCACACTGCCCTGTTTGCTTTCCACCCTCGGGCTAACGATTTCATGCAAGCGCTCCATGGGAGTATTTTCGTAAATATTTACACCCAAAGCCAAAGCCACTTTTTTCAGTCCGAGTACTAACTTCCCCGGATGTAAACTTCCAGCCGCGTCAGTCGATATTGCAGCCAGAGTCTGAGCGCTACCAGAGAGTTCAACGGCTTCATTGGATGTTAACTGCGCCCAGCGATTAATGCCGTACTGCGCTAACAAGGAAAGTGGTTGGTACAAGTTGCGCACTTGCGCATCATTTGTCGCAGTATAAATTGCACCGTCAACACGCACATCGGCATCTATTTTGTGGTGCTCGCAAAAGTGCTGAATTGCAAATACCGCTTGCTCTGATGCTTGAACAAGCTGTACGGCTTCACTGACACCAAACAATCTGATCAAGGTATTGAGTTTTGTCGCAAAGGTTAACATACAGCCACCATTGCGCCCTGATGCGCCTTGCCCACAACGTCCCTTTTCTAGCACAGTGACATCGGTATTGGGCGACTGCTGCTTTATCTTGATGGCAGTCCAAAGGCCTGTATAACCGCCGCCAACAATGCACACATCGGTATTGATATTGGCGGTTAATGGCGGCATTGCTTGATCATCAGTCTGTGTTAATGCCTGCTTAAACCAAAAAGGTTGCGTGTGACTCATGGACGTAAGTATCTCGCTCTTTTTGCCATAATTTGTTGGATCACAGGAATTGCATCAGCCAGTGAATCAACAACAAAGTGGGCACCCGCTTGAAACAGCTCACTGTATGCTTTTTCTCTTAACAGGCTCTGTTCCTGTGCAGACAAATCTCGCCACTCAGCCTCGGTCAAACCAATTGCATTGCCAGTTACTGCAAGGCCCACTGTCCACATGCCTGCACGCAGCCCCTCTGTAATACCTGGCGCTGAATCATCAAACTTAATGCAGTTTGCAACGTCATTGATCCCTAACTTTTGTACGTTCTCCAATGCCATCCAAGGGCCTGGTCTTGAACCTATGGTGTCATCACTGGCCACCCAGTAATCCGGCGTATACCCTTGTTTGGCTGCTTCTGGCACTAAGATTTCCATCACTTCCCGTGGGTAACCTGAGCAAGATCCCACTTTTATTTGCTGCGCCTTTAACCAACTGATGGTGTCTAACGCTCCGTTGATAGGTGTTGCGTGTTGTGCAACTTTGGCTTTTTGCAGCGGCATAAACGTTTGATAAATTTCATCGACAATGTCGTCTGTCATTGCTTGACCAAACTTAGCTTGCCAACGCTTGTCTACTGATGGCAATTGACCCAGTGTTTTGATGTGATCCCACTTGCCCATTCCCATCGGCACACGCGCCTCGGCAAGGGAAATATCAAAATCATAGGCCTGTTTAAACGCTTCAACAAAAATGGTTGTCGGGGCAACAGAGCCATAGTCGACGACTGTGCCAGCCCAATCTAAAATAACGGCTTCAATGTGATTCATGTGTTTTCCTTATAAATAAGTTGGCGAGTATTAGCTGATAGTTCTTTGGGTTTTGAAGCCAAAGGTCTCGTGTTATCTTCTGGGCGCGGTGTTTGTGATGAGGGCTTGTTTCGCAGTAATCGAATACTGAAATATCCCATTGACGCCATCACCAGCGCGCCCCCTAAGATTGCGACCAAGTAACAAAGGTGGATAAAGAATTCGAGCCAGCTGATATCCGGCGATGCAAACGTTCTGTATAGCAGCATACTGACGCTACCTAGGTAACCTGCGGAGTCAGCGAGATAAATTAAAAAACCCGCATTGGCAGTAGAGCCAACCGCGGAGATCATGCGGTCAAATAAAAAGCAGTTGTAAGGTATGTAAGCTATATATAGCCCAGCGCCTAACCACACCATCCAAGTTTTGCCATCGATCCACTGTTGTTCAAAGGCGTAGGTTGTGCCACCTAAAAGTACACAGCCCAATAAGATAAAGCCGTGGTTACTTAAAAAGGCGTTGGTATTGTTTTTAATCATTACCATGGCAGCCAATACCAACAACACAACCCCGGCAATACGAATCCCAGCATAGGCAAATATCGCTGGCTCTTCACCGTGTCCCAAGGCCTGCCATATCTCCGCTGAAAAGTTATCGCGAAAATCTCGCAGGCCGGTAAACAGTAAAAAGCTGGTGATAAGGAGCAATATGCCGGGGGCATAACGTAAAAAAAATGCCAACCGCTGCTCTCCATTCATCGGCGCCCGCGCTTGACGTGCTGCTTTATCACTCGTTGACGGGGGCGGTGTTTGCGCCAAAAAATACACAGACAAAAACAGTGGCACAGTGAAAATTGCACCTGTGGCTGCTGGCATCCAATATTCAGTGACATTGAGTTCTAGGATCAGCCACTGCCCGACGGTACGCACTAAGCCAGAGGCAACTATAAACGTGACACTTAAAAAAGCCCCGAGGATCTCAGAAGTTTTTCTGCCTTCCAGAAAGCTAAAAACTATGCCCCAAATCATGCCCAGCGGAACACCGTTTAAAAACATCATCAGCGGTTTAAAAGGCTCAGGGACCAAGGCAAACAGTACCAAGGCGAATTGCGCCACTAACACCAGCGACAACAGGGCCGCCGCTCTGCGATTGGCTGTAAGTTCAGACACGACTTTGATACCAATGAATTTTGACAATAAATAGCCAAAAACTTGCGCAAGTACCAAGGCAATTTTGAAATCGAGTACCCCCATAAAAGCATCAACTTGCTCAAACTTGCCCACTGAAAAAGGTTTGCGAAACGCATACATGCAAAAGTAAGTCATAAATGCCGCTGACGAAGCATAAATTACAAACACAACCGTGTTACTGCGCTGAAGAAAGTTACTGATTAGAGACATTGATCACTTACCTAATATTGAGAGAAGCTGGGAAGGTTAGCCTTCCCAGTTGACAGCGCGATTAAAAGAAGTCGTATTTGAAGCCAACTTGACCACGGATCCCGTAGTATTCAATTTGGTTTGGACGACGTTCTGAGCCAGTGAAGTATTGCAGTGGCTCATCGGTGAGATTATTGAGCTCAATGTAGATCATGGCATTGTCATTGATGTAGTAAGAAGCGGTGGCATCCACACTGGTATAGTCACCATAATAAGTATCTAACATGGTATTGCTACCGTGATCTTCGATGTACTCACCTTTGTGGTTTACTGCGATACGAGCGGCAAAGTTACCATCATCGTAATACAGCGCAACGTTGTATAACTCATCGGCCTGACGAGAGATCTTCACTTTGTCGCTGCGATTTGGGATCTCCATCTCAGAGTCCATCAAAGTAAAGTTAAAGCTCATACCAAAGTCATCGAGTGACTCATTGATAAATGCCAAGCTTGAGTTGGCGGTAAACTCAACACCATGTAGCCAAGCATCATCACCATTTAACGGGCTTTTTACCGTTACCGAGTTACCGCGGTAACTGCCTTGATAACTCTGAGAAAAAACCGGGTCAATGATCTGTTTGTAGAAGTAACCAACAGCAATTACCCCGGCATCATCAAAGTAGTGCTCGTACATCAAGTCGACATTATTTGAATAGGTTGGGTCTAACTCAGGATTACCTGCGCGTAACTGGTTTTCCATTTCCAAGTAGGTTGCGCCGGGTGATAATTGACCAAAGTCAGGGCGTGCAAAGGTACGCGTTAATGCGAATCGCACATTAGTCATATCATCTTGATGGTAGGTAACGTGAACCGATGGCAACACAGACCAATAATCTTTGCCACCTTGTTCAGGTTCCACGCTAGTACCTTGATCATTCTCCACCGCGACATAACCATATACATCGGTTTTGGTTTGTGTCGCGCGCACACCGCCTACAACAGTCCAGTATTCAGACGGCTTATAAGTCGACATACCATATAAGGATAAATGGCTTTCTTCTAAGTCAAAGTTCCGACTCAAACCGCCACCATTTGCCACGACCTCAGAGTCACCATCTAAGAAATTCAACTTGTGTTTATTATCACCCCACCAGCGCTTTAAATCGTTTACTGGGATCACTTGTGAAAAGTGCTTTTGATAATCATGGGAAAAGTTATCGAGAAATTCACCGCGACCTGGCTGGTCAACCAAGCTCACACCTAAGTCTTTGGCCACTTGAGAGAGTGTCGGAGTGGGACCAAACTGCTCTTCATTCCAGCCATAAAACTTGTCGTAAAAATTGGCGTTACGCTCTTTATCACGGTATTTAAAACCGGTTTTTAGCTCAAGTTGATCTGAATATGTGTGAATAAGATCTAGTTGAGCAACGATCTTATCCCTTTCTTGAATATCAATACCGTACAGTTCAACATCCGCTAACACGGCTTTGTCAGGATCCATCACCCAGTCACTCGGCAAGTGCATGCCAATACCACGGGCGGGATCAGTACCGCCATCAATGGTGTTGTATACTAAATTGCTTCCTACATCTTGGCCATTTCGCACACCAACTTGATTATCAAATTCAACACCTTGCTTAAACTTTACGACGTAGTAAGCATTGTCTTCACCATTTGGAATATCGCCATATTCAAACTGATTGTCATAGGTGCTTAACTTCCACTCTACTCGGGTGTTGAAATCAATATCGTATTCACCACCAAGCTCAAATCCTTTCATTTCGGTGATCAATTCATCGTATATATGCTGAAGCTCTACGCGGTTTTTGTTATAGCGAACACGGTGTTTGTAGTGAGTTTCTTCATCTGACAAGGTGCCATACATGGCCGACGCATACACTAAGCCATTGTCCAGTAGATACTCACCCGACATATTTAAACCGTAGGTTTTACGTGTTCCAGTGTAGTCGCGCAGCTCTAGACGATGCACACCTGCAATGCCGTCATCATCGATTGCTCTGCGAGGTTCATAATTATCGGTTGCCCAATCACGCTCCCACGCCGTGGCGTTGATCAAAAAGCCAAATTTATCGTCCTCAGAGCGGTCGCCATATAGCATGTTAAATGAATAACTGCCCCCTTCTGCTTTTTCAGCACCACCAACTCCCACGTTCACCGATAACATGCGCTCATCTGGTGCACGGCGCGTAACGAAGTTGATGTTACCGCCAATTGCGTCCCCTTCCATATCGGGCGTGATCGCTTTTGAGACCTCAACCAACTCAATCATATCAGTAGGGAAAAAATCAAAAGCCACAGCACGACTTGTGGTTTCTTCTTCTGCGGTAGGCAGGCGGTCGCCGTTCATTGAGGTCGAATTCCACTGAGAAGGTAGGCCGCGTATCGCAACAAAACGCCCTTCGCCTTGGTCGCGCTCAATCGACACACCCGGCATACGCTGAACAGCTTCGGCGGCATTACGGTCTGGCAGTTTTCCGATGCCATCAGCAGACATCACATTTTTAATGTTGTCCGACTCTTTTTGCATGTTAGTTGCCATCATGGCACCGCGACGCATGTGACCAACTGCCACCACTTCCTCCATGGTGGCT
This sequence comes from Pseudoalteromonas sp. Of7M-16, assembly GCF_022347805.1. Taxonomy (NCBI): domain Bacteria; kingdom Pseudomonadati; phylum Pseudomonadota; class Gammaproteobacteria; order Alteromonadales; family Pseudoalteromonadaceae; genus Pseudoalteromonas; species Pseudoalteromonas sp. Of7M-16. The sequence continues at coordinate 117,554 of NZ_JAKRFY010000001.1, forward strand.
TCATTGATATTTAAACTTAAACTACCTAAATCCAACATTTCGCCATCAACGACTGTAATATCAAAATCAGATGACGGATAACCTAAATACTCAACACGCAATGTGTGCTTACCAGCAGGCAAACGAGATAAGTTAAATTGCCCTTGATGATCTGTCGACGTTTTTGATTTTGTGCCGACAACTGAAATTTTTGCTCCTGATAAAATGCCTGACGCATCAGTCACTAAACCTGTTATCGAACCATCAGCTAGCGCAGAAAAACTGCTCATCGCCAATACACCCGCCGCAATAGATGTTAGTTTGTTCATGTTTACCCCGAGAAAGTGAGTTTAATATTTATTGGTCTAGACCAGATTTTTAGGAACAGTGTATGGGGCATGTGTGACATTAATATGTCGCATTTTTTAAACTGTGATTAATCGGGACATATTACCCAAGCTAATTTGGGTATGTTTATTTGCAGGAGAGGATTAAAAATATCATCGGAGTCTGTACTGAATTGACATGTTATCTATTGTCCATATGGGATTAAACAGCGGCCTACGGCGACTTTGTAAAGAGCTATTCACTCATTGAGACTAATATTTTGAGTGCGTGATCGACGCACTCAACTAACAAGCAGCGAGTTTAATTATACTTTTTTAACTGCTTGTTGAACTGCATCGGCGATTTCATCTGCAAGCGCTGGGTCCTTTACGGCTCTAGCCAAAGTCACGCCACCTATCAACATGGCAAGTGTTGCCCAAGCATTCGTGTCATTATCACCATCCAGCATATCTTTACCTTGATTAAAGGTCTCCACAACTTTTGTTAATTCATTTTGAAACACTTCCCGTGTTTCTTCACCAGAACGTACCACCTCAGGGGTCAGGCTTTGCAGTGCGCAGCTGTCACTCAGCTCACTGCATCTTTTTTCCCCTAAATAAAATGCTACAAACTCATCAAGCCACTGCTGTGCGTGTATATCTTGAAAGTGTTGAATTGCCAGCTCTGTTTGACGAACCCCACCAGTGACCACTTCGCGAAATGCTTTGGGCTTAGAACCAAAGTGTGCATAAAAAGCACCAGACGTGACACCTGCACCGCTTGCAAGCCCGTTGACACCCGCACCATCGTAGCCATATTGGCGAAAAGTTTTATGCATTGACTCCAAAATACGCTGGTGCGTTTGCTCTTTTTTACTCATCACGTAATTCCCCTCTACTTAGCGTAATCATCATTATATCAATTGAAATATAACGGTCACTATAAAATCGTTTGACAATATAGCGATCGCTATATTATGGTTTATATAGTGATCACTATATTTTAAACTAACCCTAATCAATTGGAGAAAATATATGCCACTTACACTGACACTCACAGAAGGCGCTTTGCCTGAAGGAACACTCAAACTGGCTGTTGCCAAAATTACAGATTCAATGCTGAAATGGCATGAACTCACGGATAACAAAGTGATGAAGCCCAATATCACGGCCATTGTGCAAACACTGCCGAAAAACTCAACGTTTTCAGGTGCAGAAGAGTTTTTAGGCGTATGGGTCGAGTGGAAAGTGCCCTCATTTGCATTCACCGAACGGGCAGTTCAAATCGGCTTTGGCAAAGAAGTAACCGAGATCATTCATCAACTTTCTGGGTATAGGCAGCCCAAAGAAAACATCTACATCAATGTCGTACATGCCGTGGATGGTTCATGGAACTTCAATGGCACCGCGATGACCAACGAGCAAATAGGACAAGCATTAGCCCTAGGTTGATTGGCCTAATACTGTGTCTATCAGTTTGATGTAAATAGATAGATTAGCGCCTTAACAGCCAAATTATATGCACTCGAATGGATGCTAGGTTTAAAGAAGTCCACCACAATTCGCAATGTTCATAATGTTGCAGGTTCGCGCTATTTGAAGTTGTGCAGATGAGCGAAATAAATGAACTTAAAAGCGGGCTCTGACAATAGCTTTGCGATATTTAACTTTGAGTCAGAGCCCCAGATAAACCTTGAATGTCATACCTATATTGGCAATTAACCACCTTGACATAATGTCACTGGTATTTTTCCTCCAAGTTGACATTTGACTAATTTAAAATCATCGGGTACAAATTTCATACAGAGCCATAACAAAACCGCACATGGTTCAATTTTTCACAGTGAAACATAAAATAAGGAAAGTTCTACAATGAAACTCACAATTAAGAAAAACAAACTCAAAGATCTGACGAAAAACGATGTGGTTATTTCTGACAAAGTAACACCGCAGATCGGTGGTGCTCTGCCGCCAGCAAGCCACTTTTGTGATACTAAAGGTCAATGCAACACCCATACTTGGGTGACTTTTTACTGCCATTAATGAAACAAGGAAATGAAAATGAAAATTCAATTAATCAAAAAAGATCTAAAACGCCTTACTAATGATGCCCAGTTTTTACCTGCAGAATTTACCCCAGAAGTAGCAGGCGGAAAACCAAGAGATTCGGCCTACACACACTTTTGTACTGTGTTAAGTGTGTGCCGCACACGCTAAAAACATGGTCGATAACCAAGCTGAAATAGGTTATCGACCTATCGACAATTCTTGTCTCGTATTAAGCATGTCAAAGCCTCACTTTTGATTTAAAGCTATCACTGTTTATTTCAGTAAAGACACATACAGATTTTGGCCTAAACCCCGCAAGCACTTCATAACAAACGTTGCTCGCAATCGCGTTATTATGGCCTTTATAAGCAAACCTAACTATTTAATGTTATTATCTTTTTCATAAAATCCGTTGCTATCTCGAATATCCAACCATCTACTGATACTGTATTACGAAGTATTTCTGTATCCTCCATAAAAAATTACATAATCCCATAAATCTCAAAGGACACACTATGAATGTAAAATCGCTTGTTGCCGCGCTCACCTGCACTTTCGTTTCCTACAGCAGTTACGCTGCCACCAATATTGCACAATTCATCGACAATCAAGGTAATACCAATATCAACACGCCATCTGCGACCCCTTATGTGTTTAACCATACAGATATTGGCTCCGTCAAAATTACCCAGCAAGGGAGTAAGTTTTTTGTAGAAGACGCCGGGATTTATCGTGTCAATTATTCGCTCAGTTGGCGCACGTCAGGTGTGGGCGCATCTGCAAGACGCCAAGTTAAAACTTACATACTGACCAATGGTACAGATATCTCCGCCACCTCTTACGAGTACGCACGAATTGAAAACTACGCTGAAAACGCCACCAACCAAGGTAATTTTTTACTTGAGTTAAATGCCGGCGATTACATTGAGCTTATCCACACTGCGTCATCAGACAACCTCAATGAAGCACTCTCAAATCCGGGCGAAAGCTGGATTGCTTTAGAGTTTGTCAGTACCAGAGAAGAAAACGGCCAGTATCCAAAATCGTGTTTAGAGATAAAACAAAATAAACCGTCAAGCAAAAGTGGCACCTATACCATAGATCCAGATGGCACTGACGGTGAAGCACACTTTGATGTGTACTGTGATATGGCCACAGAAGGTGGCGGTTGGACCTTGATCTCAAAGTATTCAGGTATTGGCGGTCAATGTAGCTATCCAGATTTTAACGCCTGTAATCTTGAAGGCATGTCACATGCAGGACTAACCCAAAGTGCCAAGTTAAACCACAATGCCATTATTGCGCTCGTAGATGGACGAAGCGACGTCCTGTTTAGAGCGAAAAGCACCTTTGACGATACAGTGATCAAAAGAGTGGATGGCGGTGACCCATTTGCCACAGTAAAAGTTGGCGACAAATTTGCCTGTCGAGATATCGCGCAATCAAATTGGCATAATTATTCAATTGACGGTCTAGTTCAATACCCGACACGTTTGACAACTTGGACCACGAACCTCACTTATGTTGGCAAAAGTGATCAAGTAACCCAGTGTGGCAACGGGATCACATTTGAAAGTGAGCGCTTTCCTGCACTGCATGCCATTGATGCGGGCTCTACCAGCGCGCCGACTGTACAGGGTGCCTTTTATATAAAATAAAACGGGCGCTCGCTTTGCTTTATGGTCAGCCTTAATTCTAGGCTGACCTGCTTATACCTCTGTTTTATCTCAATAAAACTACAGCTGCAATCAAGAAATAACGGGCTTTTATTTCCTTAGAGCAAATCTAGGGAAGTAAAAGTAGCCCGAACATCAGAATGATTTTTCCACAATTAAACACACTAATGCGCCGCCGTTTTCAAGCCTACTCCCCTTATCAGGTATACTTTTTATTGGCCCCATATTAATTACAACTAAAAATAAAAAGTAAGTTTTATAAAGGTAAATAAATTAACGAACGAGATATTAAGCGCAATTATCAATTACTTTGAAAAAGTAAAAATACAGAAAAATAGGGCCCTTCAAGCCTGTCACACGTAATGAAGTTTAATACATCTTTAATTGTGAACACTAAAAAGTTACAATACAAATTATTAGAACTCTAATTAAAAGAGTTTCTACCTACTAAAACAGGCAATGAGGGTCACATGAACACTTGCAAAGCAATGCCACTATTGCCGAATGACAATCAACATAAATTGTTGGCATTAGAGGTACTCGCCCAACATATTTGTGACAAAACACTTAGCCACATAGATCACACGGCCAGTGAACACGGCGCAACTAAGATTCTACTGAAAGTTCAAGAATCCAACTCTCTGCCTTTATTGTCTAATGGTTATCAAATAGAAGCGACAATCCCCAAGTTCTATAACAAAGAAGATGCCATATACGTCGCAAAATTCTTAGAAAACCAGCGTCAAATTGAACCTCAAGGGGAAGTATATGATGACGTATTGGATCACGTGATTGCTAGCACTGAAAGCTGGGGTAACGAGGAGCAAAATATCTCCTTGGCACGCCAAGCTCATAGCGCGGATGCTCGAAACATCGCAAAGTTATTCGCCAACAATAGAGCTGCATATTCGAATAAACAACATGATGAAGCCGCTGTGGTGGCAAATATCAGAGCAAAACATATCTACTTTGTGATCGAGTATTTAAACAATATAGTTGCAGTCGTGCACATCAAGCTCGATAAATCGACACACAGTGCCTTCATTCAAGAACTGGTTGTAGCAAACTTTGTAAAAAACCAAAGAATGGCCACAACACTCGTGGACTTTGCGCTCATGCAATTGCGCCACACAAACACTACAAAAATACACTGTCACTGCCTTTCAGGAGATTACGCCATGAATAAAGTGATGGCTCGCCACGACTTTAATTTTGGTGGGCGCTTAGCAAATCAACTTGTTATCAAAGACCAATTTCAATCTGTGAATATTTGGTCAAAACATCTAAATGCAGCCAATTGAACGCATTTAGTCCACTGCTTACATAGTTATTTTCACCTTTAAACTAGCAAAATAATTTGTAGTCTAATTAATAGAGTTTCACTATGAAAAAAGACAACTCCTTGCTCAATCTCCCCGTTTTTTACACCTCCTCAGCAGTTGTACTAGCGCTGGTGATTTTTGCCGTTTTAAGCCCATCTGCGGCTTCCTCATTATTTTCCATCACTCAGTCAGCTATTACCCAAAATGGCAGTTGGTTTTACGTTTTAACTGTCGCCATCATTTTAGGCTTGGTCGCGTATTTAAGTATGTCTCGATTTGGTGAGATTAAGCTCGGGCCAGACCATTCAGATCCTGACTACAGCTTCTCAACTTGGCTGGCTATGTTATTTGCCGCCGGTATGGGGATAGGGCTGATGTTTTTTGGTGTCGCTGAACCTGTTATGCACTTTGTTTCGCCACCAACGCAAGAGAGTGGTTCGCTAGAAGCCATTAAAGAGGCCATGAAAATAACCTTTTTCCATTGGGGTTTTCACGCTTGGGCCATCTATGCCATTGTTGCGATGATTTTGGCTTACTTTAGCTACCGTCACAAATTGCCACTGACGCTGCGTTCAGCGTTGTACCCTATCATTGGAGATAGGATCCATGGCGGAATTGGTCACGCAGTAGATATTTTTGCTGTGGTCGGTACCGTGTTTGGTGTTGCTACTTCACTGGGTCTAGGGGCGGCACAAGTCAATGCTGGACTCGCCTACTTATTCTCATTTGATGTCTCTGTACAAAATCAAGTCATCATCATGATCACCATCACTGCACTGGCGTCCGTATCTGTTGCAACAGGGTTAGATAAAGGAATAAAAATTTTATCGCAAACCAATATGATATTGGCCGTGGTATTGCTGGCACTTATTTTCTTTATCGGCCCAAGTGTATTTCTACTCCAAGCTTACGTGCAAAATGTAGGAGAGTATTTATCCGATATTGTGTCTACCACCTTTAACCTGTATGCCTATGAAAAGAAAGATTGGATAGGCGGTTGGACTATTTTCTACTGGGGTTGGTGGCTAGCGTGGGCACCTTTTGTCGGGTTGTTTATCGCTCGTATCTCCAAAGGCCGAACCATTCGTGAGTTTGTCATTGGCGTAACCTGTATTCCAACCGCTTTTACCCTGTTGTGGATGACCATTTTTGGCAATTCAGCATTGGCGATGATTTATGAGCAGAGTAAAACGAGCATATCAGACATGGTGAGTAACAACTCCGCTGTGGCGCTGTTTGTATTTTTAGAAAACTTCCCAATGTCGGAGTTTTTGATCGGTCTATCTATCATTATGATTGTGGTATTTTTTGTTACTTCATGTGATTCTGGGGCTATGGTTATTGATATGCTGTGTTCAAACGGTAATAACAATACACCGCTGTGGCAACGCCTGTTCTGGTCCATCGGTGTTGGTGTTGTTGCAGCTTCGCTAAGCCTTGCAGGCGGTTTAGATGCGCTACAAACGTTGACGATTGTCAGTGCCCTCCCCTTTTCATTGGTATTACTGGTCGCTTGTTATGGGCTGATCCGTGCACTGCGTATTGATGACGCCAAACGCAGTACACATACTATGCCCATGACTTTTGATAACCAGGTAAACGATGAACAAACTTGGCAAGAAAGCTTAGCGCTACTCATCGCGACACCAGCTAAAGGCAAGGTCGACAAGTTTATTCTAAAAGACGTGAAACCTGCACTAAAAAAAGTCCGTGATGAATTTGATAATAACCAAGTGGATGCTGAGGTTAAGGTGAACAATGCCGCGGTGATCTTGACCGTGCATCATGGCGATGAACATGACTTTGTCTATGGCGTATACAAAAGTGAGGCTCTGCAACCGGACTTTACCCAAAATGATATCACTGATAGCGACTCATACTATCGGGCTGAAGTGTATTTAAGTGAAGGCGGCCAAAACTATGACATTATGGGCTGGTCAGAAAGTGCAATTATCAATGATGTGCTAGCACAGTACCAAAAGCACCTCCACTTTTTGAATGTGCTACGAGAGTAGCACTTCTATTTATTTTCCCGATTCGGTTTGGCTCATCGGTGCGATTTCAAGCACCGGTGCAGCATCAAGCTCATTGGCATCCATCATGGTTGCGATACGCTGCATGGAAGACAACAACAAAGATTGCTCCCACTCTTCTAGTTCACAAAAATTCTGAATAAAGTGCTCTTGCAATGGTTGCGGTGCATCAATTAGTAAACTTTTTCCCTGCTGGGATAAAAATAAACTCACACGACGCTTATCCAAAGAACTACGCACTCGCTCCACGATATTTCGACTCTCTAGGCGGTCAAGTATATTCGTCACGGTCGCGGCACTGAGGTTAACATTTTTGGCAATTTGGCTTGCCGTCACACCTTTAACTCGCGCTATTTCTTGCATAATAAGTAGTTGAGGACCCGTTAACCCCGATGACTTATTGAGCTGTTTAGAGTGCAAGTCAATGGCACGGATCACTTTTCTTATTGAGACTAATAGTTCTTCGTACTTTTCCATTTAATAACGCTACCGATAAATACCAACAACCGCAGTATAATCCGATTAAACCCGTTGAACCACAATAATTAAGCACTACAAACTCGGGATCATGAAGTGCTTAAATAACGCGCCACTAGCTTGTCTAAGAACAATGCTAGCATCTTGTTCATATGCGTGTAGTCATGAGCGATGATGTGCTCAGGTGGCTCGACAAAACGGTCACTACCTGCATCACTGAAATCCTCATTCTCTATCAACATACCAACCACTTCAGTGGTTAACTCCAAGTGACACTGAAATCCATATACCAACGGTTGATACTCAACAATTTGCCTTGGGCACCCACTACTGCTTGCTAGCACCTTTGCGGATGCCGTTAAGCCAGGCATATCATTGTGCCAATGCCCCACCTCCATACTTGGCGAAAAATGATTGAACAAGGGATGGCCGCAGCCTTCATCGCTCAGGACTATGGGAAATTTACCAATCTCTCGCTCTGGGCTAGGTTCAAATTTTGCGCCTAGCGCTTCACCAATCAATTGCGCGCCTAAGCAAACACCGATGACCATTTTGTTTTCTTTGATAGCGCGTGCAATGACCGCCTGCTCTGCTTGGGCATTAAAATGAGGGCAATCCAAAGCGCTGGTTGCTGGGCTTTGCGGCCCTCCCATAACCACCAACATGTCTATATCATCATTACACTGTGGCAGCGCTTGCCCCTCATAGAGACGAGAGTAACTGATCTTCGCGCCTATTGAATTACCCCAATCTTCAAATGCGCCGGGCGCTTCAAAATGTTCGTGTACAATAAAGTGGATCCGCATCACTTTGCTCCTGTCATTGCTTGATGCGATTATCCTATAACAATTTGCCCTGGCTTAATTTAAACTAAAAGACATAAAACATCGAAAAACCGCCAACAGTATGGATGCCAATCAGCTCATAGCACAACACCCTGACCAAGCAGCTTTCTCAAAGCACCTTATCATGCCAGCGGGTTTCGTCGATAAATGGCATCAGCATCCATGGCATCAGGTGATATTTCCGCGCTCGGGGTTAATACAATCACAAAGCGATGGCAACCAGGTGGTACTGCCCCATAACGCGTTACTTTTTGTGCCTGCCAACACTTGGCACGCCTCTGAGGCTATTTGTGATACCCAATTCTTAGCTGTGTATATCAATCCTAGTATAGAAGTCGGGTTTCCTGCACATGCTCAAACTTGTTTAGTAACCCCTTTTTTAAAAGCCCTTATTTTGGAAATAATTGGTCAGATTGAAAATGCAAAAGCGCAGATAATACATCATCTTTTGCAAGTACTGGGCGACCAGCTAGCCACAGCACAAGCGTATACTATCCCCCTGCTTACGCCAAAGGATAGACGTTTGAATGCACTCTTCACGACGCTAATCGATGCACCAGATACACCTTATACCCTCGCACAGTGGGCTCAACAAGTCGGCGCATCAGAGCGAACATTAAGCAGGTTAATTGCAAAGGAATTTAAGCAATCATTTAGCGCTTGGCGTCAACATATCCGCCTCGTTTTGTCACTGCGCCTGCTGCAAAGTGAGCGCAGTGTACATGACATCGCACTGACATTAGGCTATACATCTGACTCAGCCTATATATGCGCATTCAAAAAACTATTTAGACAAACACCGAATCAATATCGAAAGCTAACCCTTACCTCAAACCAATGAATCCTTATTCCTAGTACCCAGCTGTAAACACTTTACCAACATATTGAGCAGTCTCAGCCTCATCGATTAATGCACACGCAAAGTCTTGCCAAGAAATATGTGATTTACCTGTTTTGTCCACCACCAGCTCACCTTCACTCACTCTATACTGCCCCGTGCGCTCACCAACTCCTATCAAAGCTGAAGGGCTGGCGTAGCTCCAATTTTGATTGTGGTGGGCGACACAAAGCTGATATTGCTCAAAACAGGCTTGTGCTATGTCTTTCCAACCTGCGGGGACTAAGGATTCATCATTCAGTACCAGCTTGCCATCAGAATTAGGAACCGTTAAACAGGCCGCCCCTCCGACCAATAATAGTCGTGTATGTGTTTCTCTTAGCCCGGTTAACAAGGCTTCAGCAATATTGATAAGCTGTTTCTCTTGCCCTGCTGTTGGGCGCGTTGCACTGATCACTAAATCTTGCCCCTCACTGAGGCGGATCACATCGCCAATATTGTTCACATCACCTACTTGCGCAAACGCCTGCGCAGGTAGCTCTGCGACTTTACGTGGATCCCTTGTTACCGCGGTTACTTGGTGACCACGAAGGATAGCCTCGGCCACGACCGCTTGACCCACATTACCTGTTGCACCGAATACTGTGATACGCATTTGCTTCTCCTTTGAGTTATTTTGCGTTAACAACACACTCAATTTAACCTCTGGTGAGCGTTAAGAAATTAACCTAGGTTTAGTGCAAACAGAATTGAGTAAAAAAATAAAAATAATCTCAAAATAAACCTAGGTTCATTACAGCATGCTCCACCGCGATTAAGCTGGGTACTCTTCTGAATGACAAGGAATAAAAGCGATGACTGATCTGCAAATTGTGAACGAATATCTAACCGATTTGGCGCTTTCTAACCACCCGCTTGACGAAACTTTTTTAGCACAGCTGCAAAGTAGACATGTTGCCAAGCACACCTTCAACAGCGTATCTGCGGTGTTAAAACAGCCTTTACCTTTAGATATTGCACATCTATTTACTAAGATCACCAAAAAGCAATTTGGTGGATACTGCTTTGAACACAACAAGCTGGCCTTCCACGTCTTAGAACATCTAGGTTTTGACGTAAAGCTGCTGCTTGCTAAAGTTGTTTACAACAGAGATGTAGAGGTGCCAAGGACACACAGAGCCACGTTAGTCACCTATCAAGGTGAACAGTATTTATTTGATGTTGGATTTGGCCCCCAAGGAGCTATATACCCACTCAAGTTGAAGTTAGATGTGCCACAACCACAAGGTCATATGACTTACCGGATCACTCAGAATCAGGCGCAAGATTACTGTTTTCAGGTATTGAAGAATGGCGAATTTTTTACGCTGTATACATTTGATCTCAACTATTACAGCGAAGCTGACTGCGAACTGAGCCACTTCTATTCACATAAGCACCCCAATGCTGCGTTTGTGAATAACCTAGTTGTCAGCCGAAAGACGCTAGATGAAACCCACTCTTTGAGAAATGGCGAATACCACCATATTACGTCCTCACATACAGAAATCACAAAAATAGAGAGTGCTGCGCAGTTACACCAATTACTCCAAGTGCAGTTTTCGTTAAATTTGGACGAAGCCGTCTGTGCTTATTTATTTAGTAAGTTTTCGCAGCAAGCACAGGCAAGCTAACCAATTACCTAGGTGAGAAAATCATGAATCATTCTGTCGCGCAGCCCGTACTGATGCTAGTATGGGTCGGTTTGTTATCTTCTTCTTTTGTCGTCTCAGGCAAGTTATTACCTTACGCAAGCCCCATTACGGCCACGTGCCTGCGATTTATTCTGACAAGTATTTGCCTCGCGCCACTGATCTGGCGCTCAGGGTTCGCCCGTTTAACCATAAAACAAGTTGTACAATATGCGCTGATAAGCTGCTTTTTAGTGGCGTTCTTTGTCGGTTTATTTGAATCATTAAAAACCACCACAGCGGAAAAAACCGCGGTCATTTATACCTTATTGCCACTAATGAGTGTGCTATTGAGCTTTGTTTTTATTGGTATAAAAACCCGTATAAGTCAACTGTTCGGCTTTGTAATTGGCACGGCGAGTGCTATTTGGATGCTGGTAAACGGCCCAAAAGACCTAACGATTTTAAGCGCTTGGCAATATGGTGACAGCATATTTTTAGTTGCTTGTTTTTGCCTTGCGATGCATGTGTTACTGATAAAAAAGTGGGCGACAGCACTGCCTGCACTCACCAGCACATTTTACATTGTAACGCTTGGCAGTGTATTACTAGTGCCAGTAATGCTGCTCTATGGTGACCTGACAAACTTGGTGTGGCAAAGCTATACATTTTGGACGTGGCTTATCTATTTAACCTTGTTTACAACTCTTGGGACTTTCTTTTTACAACAAAAGCTATTAAAACAAGTCAGCCCAAATACCTTTTTAGCCATGACTTATTTGGTGCCCGCATTTGTGTTATTTTTTCAAGGCGGATTATCTCAGCTTTTACTCAGTATACCCGCATTATTAGTTGCATCTTTTGCACTTTACTTGATATCACGATCGCCATAACATGTTCCTATAAAGTCGAATTATCAAGGAATGCCGTTTGAACATACAACACAAACTCGCTGATTTCGTCTCTTTTTTCAGTACCGAGGACAAACCGCTTTGCGCAGATGATTTTCAAAAATTTGGATTACAGGGCAAACTCAAACACTATCCTAAAAATGCTTTACTGATGAGCCAAGGCAGCCCCGCCCCCAACTTATTTTTTATCACGCAAGGAGACGTACGCTATTTTAACGTCTCTGCTGAGGGGAAAGAGTTTACCCAAGCTTTCGCCTGTGCGCCTTGTATTGCGGGCTCTACACGTGCCATGACACAAAATACACCAGCACTGTTTAGCATTGAAGCCCTTGATGATGTACTTTGTCTCGAATTTGAATGGCACAACTTTTTCAATACCATGAAGCTGCATCCCGGCTTTTTAGAAGCCTATACTCGCCTACTTGAAAACCTATTTATCAAAAAAGAAGAACGCGAGTACGCATTTGTTCACCACAGTGCAGAGCAAAGGTACTTAAACTTTATTGATAGAAACCCTGAACTCAGTGAACGCGTTCCATTAAAAATGGTGGCATCACACATAGGTATTACGCCAATTGCGCTAAGCCGTATCCGTCGGAAGCTGGCAATGTAACAGGTAAAATAAATATAGCCGAGGATAGCATAATTTTTTGCGCGTGAAATTTACTCATTTTTGAATAAACAATTCATTTAGAAGATTACAATTTTTTTTCACTACGGTAATCTGAACAACCGCTTAGTAAATGGAATGAGGACCATGAGTTATATACTAACAACACAATGTAGTGATGAAATTGGATTAATAGCAAAAATCACCAGTTTATGTCATGAGCATAATTTAAATATTGTTCGCAACAATGAGTTTGTAGACACAGACAACAAGCGCTTTTTTATGCGCACGGAGTTAACGGGCTCGCCAACAAACCTATTTCTTTCTCAGCTACAAATGAATTTGCCTGATGATGCACAAATCAAATTGCACAGTCCAACCAAAGTAAAAGTCGTTTTACTCGCGACGAAAGAAGCACACTGCCTAGGTGGTGCATTGCTCAAACAATATGAAAATGCGCTCAATATTGAAATACAAGCTGTCATTGCCAATTACCCTGATTTAAAACCACTCGCTGAGGCATTCAATGTCCCATTCCACTGCATATCTCATGAAGGGGTAAGCCGTACAGAACATGATCAGCAAGTCGGTGACTTAATCGCTAACTATCAGCCTGATTTGATCGGGCTTGCCAAATATATGCGAATTTTGAGCCCTGAATTTGTTGCTCGGTTCGAGAACAAAATCATCAATATCCACCATTCATTTTTACCCGCTTTTATCGGTGCTAAACCTTACCACCAAGCGTTTGCACGCGGCGTCAAAATAATTGGTGCGACTGCGCACTTCGTTAACAATGAGCTTGATGAAGGTCCAATTATTGTTCAGGATGTAACTCAAATAACCCATGCCGACAATGCAGAGGCCATGGCCAAAATAGGTCGAGATATTGAAAAAGCGGTATTTTGTAACGCGCTTCAATTAGCATCAGAGCGCAAGCTCTTTATCAATGGAACAAAAACGGTGGTATTTAAATAAGCGCTCAGTTTTTAGCAAGGTGCAAAAGTAGCGATGTGCTACTTTGCCGCCTCGATGGGTTCTAATTGTAGTTTTGAAGCGATTAAGACTGCTTGTGTACGGTTATAAACACCCAGTTTACGAAAGATTGCCGTAATATGTGCTTTGACCGTTGCCTCTGAGATATTTAACTCATAAGCGATTTGTTTGTTTAACAAGCCTTCGTGCAGGTACTGCAATACTTTATACTGCTGCGGTGTCAATGAAGCAATTTGCTGCGCAAGCTCTCGGTCTTCGCCGTCAAGATCATTTATTTTTTCTTTGATATCCGCCGGTAGCCAGTTTTCACCATCTAGCACCTGCTGTAGCGCACTGACAATATCCTGAGATGAAGATGCTTTCGGAATAAATCCCATCGCACCATAACCCATTACTTTAGAAATAACATTGAGATCTTCACTGCCAGACACCACAACAATAGGCAGTGATGGATGGTCCTCGCGGATCCGGATCAGGCCGTATAAGTCGCCATTGCCCGGCATATGCAAATCCAAAAGTAACAAGTCTAAGTCATCATACTGCGACAACCGCTCTAATGTTTGCTCAAAGTTTTCTGATTCAATTACTTCAAGGCCTTCAAACTGATTTTGCAAAGCCCCCTTTAATGCTTCTCTAAATAGGGGGTGATCATCCGCAATTAAAAACTGATTCATGCATAGCTCCTAAAAAATCGGCTGTCTTTGGTATTAAGACAGCCGATATAGTACGTTTAGAATTCGCTAAATTTCAAGTTTTTAACGCTCAATTAACGGTTTAAACGATTTTCAATTAATTCATCGACTACACTTGGGTCTGCAAGCGTCGATGTATCACCCAGCTGCTGGTACTCGTTGGCAGCGATTTTACGCAAGATACGACGCATAATCTTACCCGAACGTGTTTTAGGCAAGCCTGGTGACCACTGGATCATATCTGGTGATGCAATTGGGCTCAGCTCTTTACGGACCCAACTTCTGACTTCTTTAGTCAAGTCGTCTGTAACCACAACACCTTCGTTTGGTGTCACGTATACATAAATCCCTTGACCTTTGATATCATGCGGGTAACCAACAACCGCGGCTTCTGCAACCGCTTCGTGGGCAACCAGCGCACTTTCAATTTCAGCCGTGCCCAGTCTATGGCCAGATACATTCAATACGTCATCAACACGGCCAGTAATCCAGTAATAGTCATCTTCGTCGCGACGACAACCATCACCGGTGAAGTACACACCAGGGTAAGCAGAGAAGTAAGTTTGCTCGAAACGCTCATGATCGCCATAAACTGTACGAGCTTGTGATGGCCAACTATCAAGAATCACCAAGTTACCTTCGGTTGCACCCTCGAGTGTATTACCTTCTGCATCAAACAATGCTGGCGCAATGCCAAAGAATGGACGAGTCGCCGAGCCTGGTTTCATATCTATGGCGCCTGGTAAAGGCGTGATCATGATGCCACCAGTTTCGGTTTGCCACCAAGTATCGACAATTGGACATTCACTATTACCAATTTGCTCGTAGTACCACGCCCACGCTTCAGGGTTAATTGGCTCACCTACAGAACCCATAATGCGCAGACTTGTACGCTTAGAACTGGCTGTTGGCTCATCGCCTTTTGCCATTAGCGCACGAATCGCAGTCGGTGCCGTATACAGGATGGTTACTTGGTGCTTATCAACCACTTCACCAATACGGCCAGAATTAGGGTATGTAGGTACACCTTCAAAAATAACTTGCGTACAGCCATTTACCAATGGGCCGTATGCCATGTAGCTGTGTCCTGTGATCCAACCTACATCCGCTGTACACCAAAAAACATCATCTTCTTTAAGGTCAAATACATACTCATGTGTCATTGACGCATATACCAGATATCCACCTGTAGTATGTACCACCCCTTTTGGTTGACCTGTCGAACCTGAGGTATACAAGATGAATAGCGGATCTTCCGCATTCATAGGCTCTGGTTCGCATTGCGCAGGTACATCGGCCACTAGCTCATGCCACCATACATCATGGGCATTCCATTCAACTTCACCACCAGTAAGCTGGTGTACGACGACATGCTCAATGGTCGTTACTGAATCTTGTGCAACCGCTTCGTCAACATTGGCCTTGAGCGGTACAGAGTTGCCACCACGACGACCTTCATCTGACGTGATCACTACTTTAGCGCCAGAGTCCTTGATACGATCTGCAATCGCTGAAGGTGAGAATCCACCAAAAACCACCGAGTGAATTGCACCAATGCGCGCACAAGCCTGCATCGCATATATTGCTTGAGGCGTCATAGGCATATAAATAGCAACTCGGTCGCCCTTTTCAACGCCTAACTTTTTCAAGCCATTTGCTAGCTTCGCAACTTCATCGTGTAATGTTTGAAACGTGATATTTTCGCTTTGCTCTGGGTTATCACCTTCCCATATCATGGCAACTTTGTTGGCATTTTTTGCGAGGTGACGATCGATACAGTTGTAAGAGGCATTCAATACACCATCTTCAAACCACTTGATACTGATATGGCCTTTATCGAACGAAGTATTTTTTACTTTATTAAAAGGTGTGAACCAGTCGAGGCGTTTACCATGTTCAGCCCAAAACCCCGCGGGGTCGTCAATAGACTGCTGATACAGTGCTTGATATTGTTCATTATCTACAAGTGCAGCCTGCTTGATCGCTTCAGGTACCGGATAAATGCTCTGTGACATACTCATCTCCATATTAATTACTTGCCTTTTACGGCTTCACTCAAGGATCACTTACAACCACGCGATTAAGTATTAGACCTTAGTTGTAATTGTTGCTTTAAGTTTATCCAAATTGGGATTAATTAACTATACATTAACGAGCATCAGCATACTGGCTCTCTCAATCTAAAACCAGAGAGCACCTGACAACAACATAAGTATAAGTGTAATTAATTATTGCCAAAGGCAATTTCAGAGCCGACCTCCGTTATTCAACCTTAGTCTCATAGACCAATGGGTAATTGAGTTAAGACCACCCATCATCAACAGTGAATGACGAAATAATTCTCTGCATTGCAACTAAGCGGCAGTATTATAGGAACTCCATTATGACAACTAAAATTAATATAAATAAGAAACTAACTGCAGTTGCAGTGTCTAGCTTACTTTCCAGCCAAGCTCTCGCTGCTAACCTCGGCAATACAGAAGTAAGTTACGGTGGATATATCAAACTCGATGCTATCTGGAGTGATTTTTCGGATGGCACACTGGGATCACAACATATTGGACGAGATTTTTATGTTCCAGGTACCACTCCGGTAGTGCCTAGCACAGGAGAAGATGCAGTTTTTGATATGCACGCGCGCCAATCTCGGTTTAATTTTGGCACCGCATCAAAGCTGGATGATGGCAGCACCATAAAAACAAAAATTGAATTAGACTTTATCGCTTCAATAGGTGGAAATGAGCGCGTGAGTAATTCCTATTCGCCTCGGATTAGACAAGCCTTTGTCACTTATAAAGGGTGGCTATTTGGACAGGCATGGTCCAACTTCCAAAATGTGAGCGCACTGCCAGAAACCTTAGATTTTGTTGGCCCAGCTGAAGGCACAGTATTCGTGCGCCAAGCGATGGCAAAATATACCATTGGCAACTGGTCGTTCTCTGCGGAAAACCCTGAGAGTACAGTAACAACTGAGGGCGGAGAGAGAAAAGTCACCGATGATGCGCAAATGCCCGATTTTACAGCGCGATACAACTACAAAGCCGACTGGGGACACTTTACGGTTGCAGCACTCGCTAGACAACTGACTTATAAACTCGGTGCAGCAGACGAAACGGAAAGTTCGTATGGCATAAGCGCTTCCGGCCGAGTGAATTTTGGCAAAAACAATATTAAATTTATGCTCACACATGGACAGGGGTTAGGACGTTACGTAGGGTTAAATGTAGCGCATGGTGCAGTGTATGACGGGCAAGATCTCCATGCAATTGACTCTACATCCGGGTTTATAGCCTATCAACACTATTGGAATTCACAGTGGCGTTCAACTTTCCTCTATTCGTATTTCAGCGCCGACAATGATACGAGCTTGCTAAATATCACCAAAGATCCTACTGATATGACCACCAGTTACAGCGCAAATATTCTTTATTCTCCTGTCAAAAAACTCACCTTTGGGGCTGAATATAAAGTCGCAAACAGAGAAGTACAAAGTGGTGCAGAAGGTGATTTGGATAGACTACAACTTTCAGTGAAATACGCCTTCTAATTTCTCCCAGAAGGCCAAATAAAAAAACCACCTTATGGTGGTTTTTTTACATCTTATTCTGACTTTTGCTCTCGGCCTAATAATGCCATCGCAGCCTCTTTAACATCCTTTTTCTCATACAGAACTTGATAAATTTGTTCTGTGATTGGCATTTCAATGCCACTGCGCTTTGCCAGTAAAAAAACCTCTTTGGTATTGCGATAACCTTCAACAACTTGACCAATGCTACTCATTGCATCGTCAACACTTTTCCCCTGCCCCAGCGCCAATCCAAAACGTCTGTTTCTAGATTGGTTATCCGTACAAGTTAAGATCAAGTCGCCCAGTCCTGCCATACCCATAAAAGTTTCCGTTTTAGCGCCCAGTGCACAGCCTAAACGACACAATTCAGCAAGACCTCTTGTGATCAGCATTGTGCGCGTATTGGCACCAAAGCCAAAACCATCAGACATACCCGCGCCGATGGCGATCACATTTTTCACCGCTCCACCGAGTTGAATACCGATAAAGTCATCATTACTGTATACTCGAAACGAGCGACTACAGTGCAACAAACTGGCTAGCTCAGTGCGCAGCGCTTCATCTCTCGCTGAGACAGAAATTGCAGTGGGTAAACCAGCAGCCATTTCTTTAGCAAAAGTGGGCCCTGACAACACGGCCAATGCAATCGACTCACCCAGTACTTCTTTAGCAACCTCTTCTAGCAAGCGCCCAGTATCAGGCTCAAGCCCTTTAGTCGCCCACGCCACTTGTGCACCATCTTGTAAATGGGGCTGAATTTGCTTAAGTGTTTGTGCAAATGCATGGCTGGGAACCACCACCAATATAATCTGACTCGCCTCAACAGCACGAGCAAGATCAACTTCCAGCGTCAATGAATCTGGAAACTTAATATCAGGAAGGTAACGTTGGTTTTGACGCTCATCAGCAAGCTGTTCAATATCAGCTTGATTGCGCCCCCATAAAGTAACTCGGTGACCGTTGCGAGCAAAACAAATAGCAAGGGCGGTGCCATACGACCCCGCCCCTAATACGGTCACAGCAGACTGTGATGTATTCATAAATTATGCGTCAGCTGTTTGCTCTTGACCTGCACGTTGTTGCATGTACTGTGCAAATAGTGCGTCAAAGTTTACAGGTGCCAGGTTAAGCTGTGGGAAAGTACCACGGTTTACTAGGCTTGCTACTGCTTCACGAGCATATGGGAAAAGAATGTTCGGGCAGAATGCACCAAGCATATGAGCAAGTTGTAGTTCTTCCAACTCGCCTACAGAGAAAATACCAGCTTGTTGAATTTCACATAGGAAAGCTGTCTCTTCGCCAATTGTCGCAGTCACAGTTAATGCTAAAACAACTTCAAATACGCCTTCATCCAATTTAGCTGAACGTGTATCCATATCTAGTTTAACTTCAGGCGTCCACTCTTTTTGGAAAATTGTTGGTGAGTTTGGCGTCTCAAAAGATACATCTTTAGTATAGATACGCTGGATGTTGAATTGTGGGCCTTCTTGCTGCTCCGCTGCAACATTTTGATTTTGTTCAGTCATTATTATTCCTATAAATTTTTATATAAACAGCATTTGTCTTATCAATACAATGCTAGAAATGTTTAATTTCGCTCGACTAAGCCAATAATTGAGTTAGTTTGCCTTGAGCCTCAAGCGCCATCATATCATCGCAGCCACCGATGTGCTGACCGTTGATAAAAATTTGTGGCACGGTATATCCGCCATTTGCTTTTTCGATCATCTCTTCACGAAGTTCAGGCTGTACAGCAATATCATATTCTGTATATGTGACGCCTTTACTATCCAATAGCGCCTTCGCACGATGACAAAAAGGACAATAATCTTTAGTGTAAATAATTACATCGTTACTCATTTATTACTCCAATTACTTTCCAGTTGTCGTTGGTAGTCCAGCACTTTGCCACGAACTCATGCCACCTGAAAGCACATAAAGCTTTTCGTAGCCCTGTTGGTGCATTCTTTCAGCAATATTATTGGCCGTCATACCTGTATTACACACAAGTATAATGGGCTTTGTTTTGTACTTTTCAAGTCCGCCAAAGTCATTTTGTTTGGCTTTGTCGACATTCATCATCTCAGCACCGGCAATACGACCCGCGGTAAACTCTTTTTTGCCACGCATATCGAGTACTTGTGCATCTTCACGATTGATCAACAGAGTCAGTTGTTGCGGGTTAATTGGGCGGACTGACGAAAAACGGCTTTTATACCAGCTGTGTACTAACATGATTGCTAGGACGACCCAGATAACGCTTAATACAGGGTGATTGGTGAAAAAAGTAATATATTGTTCCATGGACCTTGCCACTTAGTTAGCAGATAAAACTTACAGTGCAGCGAGTATACTTTTTTACGGGTCTTGGTACAAACCTATTGTTATCAGTGCACATCACCGCAAGCCCAATACCCAAATCAGAGCGAGCGCACGCGCGCTGATGAAGCCTTTATATGAAAGGAGTTGCCATTAGATTAATCAATCTTGAACATAAATCACCAGCACAGGGCTGAATTTTCGCGCTAAACAAGGTATTCTATGCGCCATCTATCGTGCATTTTTCAGGAGCCCAAATGACTACGAAGAAAAAACCACTGGTACTTATGATTTTAGATGGCTGGGGATATAGAGAAGAAACACAAAGCAACGCTATCCTCGCAGCTAATACACCTGTACTTGATGAGCTGTGGCAATCACAACCAAAGACGCTTATTTCAGGGTCTGGATTAGATGTCGGTTTGCCTGATGGCCAAATGGGGAACTCTGAAGTAGGTCATGTTAATTTGGGTGCTGGTCGTATCGTCTATCAAGACTTTACTCGTATCACCAAAGCCATCGACGATGGTGAATTTGCACATAACCCCACACTGGTAAAAAGCATTGACGATGCTGTCGCGCACAATAAAGCTGTGCACTTAATGGGCCTATTAAGTCCAGGTGGTGTGCACAGTCATGAAGACCACATTGTCGCAAGTATCGAACTTGCCGCGCAGCGCGGTGCCAAAGAGATTTATTTCCACGCATTCTTAGACGGTCGTGATACACCGCCACGCAGTGCTCAAGCATCGATTGAACGCATTCAAGACTTGTTTAAAACTCTCGGTACAGGCCGTTTAGCCTCTATTGTTGGCCGCTACTACGCAATGGACAGAGATAACCGTTGGGAGCGTGTCGAGCAAGCATACAACCTAATGGTCTGTGGTGAAGCAGAATTTACCTTTACCGATGGAGTTGAAGCGCTTGAAGCCGCTTATCAGCGAGATGAAAATGACGAGTTTGTTAAAGCGACGACAATTGTGCCGGCGGGCCAGCAAGCGGCACAAATCAACGACGGCGATGCGATTTTGTTCTTAAACTTCAGAGCTGACCGTGCAAGACAAATGACTCGCGCGTTTGTTGACGCCGAATTTAACGGCTTTGAGAAAAAGAAGACTCCTGTACTTAGCAGCTTTGTGATGATGACTGAGTACGCAGCGGACATTGATGCACCAATTGCGTTTGCACCTGAGAAACTAAATAACGTGTTAGGTGAGTGGCTTGCCAAGCACAATAAAACTCAACTACGTATCTCTGAAACAGAAAAATACGCACACGTTACCTTCTTCTTCAGCGGTGGACGCGAAGACTTATTTGAAGGTGAAAAGCGAGAGCTTATCCCTTCACCTCAAGTTGCCACATATGATCTACAGCCTGAAATGAACTCTGAGATGCTTACTGATAAGCTAATTGAAGCTATTCAAAGCGGTGAATTTGACGCCATTATTTGTAATTATCCAAACGGCGATATGGTTGGTCACTCAGGTGTTTTTGAAGCGGCGGTTAAAGCGTGTGAAGCAGTTGATAATTGTATTGGTCGCGTCGTTTCTGCATTGAAAGAACATGGTGGTGAAGCACTTATAACAGCTGACCACGGTAATGCGGAGCAAATGCAAGACCCCAAATCAGGCCAAGCGCACACCGCGCATACCAGTGAGCCAGTTCCATTTATTTATGTTGGTCGTGACGCTGAGCCACAGGCAAACAAAACACTTAGTGACGTAGCACCTACAATGCTACACCTAATGGGTTTAGAGCAGCCAGCAGAAATGACCGGTTCGCCAATTATGCGCCTTAAGTAAATATGGTACGAGGCGCACTTACCGGCTTTGCATTTTTGATTTCACTGGCTTCGACAAATGTCGCGGCCAATGAGTCACAAACCAAAGCAGATTTGGCTGCCGTTCAGGCTGAACTTAAAAAAAGTCAGGCGGCCTATCAAGAACAAAAAGCGTCCTTCAGTGCGCTTAAACAACGTTTGCAATCTTTTGAGCTTGAAATAGCGCGCAGCGCAAAGGCCCTGACATTAACACAACAGGGGATCAGCGAGAACAAACAGCAGCAATATGCACTTGAACGCGAAAGCTCACAGCTCAATCGCCGCAAACATAAATTGCAAAAGCTGCTTGCAGCCCAGCTCAAAAGTGCCTACGTTACAGGTAGCCATGATTACTCCAAGATGTTGCTCAACCAGCAAAAAACATCAGCATTGGAGCGTACAATTAGCTACTACGACTATTTCAACAAAGCGCGAATAAACCAATTAGAAGACCTGAAGAATGTTTTTGTTGAACTAGAAAAAAACCAACAGGCATTAACCAAGTCACAACAACAGTTGGTTGCACTTCTTGAGCAGCAACAGATCAGACAAAATGATTTGCAACTTGCTCAACAGCAACGTCAAACCCACTTAGGCAAGCTCAACGACAAATTGTCAAAAACTCAGTCTGCGATTGCCTACCTAGAAGAAAATGAGTCGACACTAAAAACTACGCTGGAAGCATTAGCTGAAGTACAAGCGCCGTCAGAAGAAGTTTTTATTGCCCAGCTAGATGGCTTGCAGCGCCTAAAAGGCAAGCTAGCATGGCCATTGTCGGGCAAACTAAAGAAGCGATTTGGCCAGCGAAAACATGTCGGAATGAATTGGAAAGGCGTTGTAATTGCAGGTCAAACCGGTACAGAAGTAAACAGCGTTGCGCCTGGGCATGTGGTCTATGCTGACTGGCTCAATGGCTTCGGCTGGGTCATTGTACTTGATCATGGCAAAGGATTTATGAGCCTATATGGGCACGCTCAAACCCTGCTAAGGGATGTCGGTGATCACGTTAACCCGGGCGATCCAATCGCATTAGTCGGACAAAGCGGCGGACAGCAAAATCCTGGACTATACTTCGAGATACGGCATAAAGGAAGCGCTGTGAATCCAGTTAAGTGGTGCAGATCAAGTTAAATGAATAACCTATGCTGCCCCGTCACTAGGAGCAGCATATGAAATACTTCGTCTCTATTTCCCCGCCCGATATTCAAAAACGAGCGCTTATAATTCTATGCGCGATACTACTTTCCTTCTTATTATCCAATGTGCAGGCCAAGCAAATTAGCCATGCCCATATGGAAGAAATTCTATACCATATTCAAACTTACTACGTTGAAGAAGTCCCCACTTCGCATATTAAACAACACAACTTCAACGAGCTGTTCGAACAGCTAGACCCTTACTCTAAATATTTAAATGAGCACGAGCTAGAAACCCTTTTTAGTGCGACCAATGGCCGCTATACCGGGATCGGCATTGAAGTAGAAGAGATTGAAAATCGCATTGTTATTGTCGATACATTACCCGGCTCACCTGCGGAGCAAGCTGGCATTGAAGGTGGGGATAAATTAGTTGCCGTCAACACACATGATGTCACCAATAAGAGTATTTCAGAAGTCTCAAAGTTACTCAGAGAAGCAAAATTATCTATCATTCATATCACAGTCGAGCGCGCTGAAGCGCATGTTACTTTAGCGCTGCGGCGTCAAGAGATAACCTTAGAGAGTGTCACCAGTAAACTGCTCAACGGAGACATTGGCTATATTTCTATCTCTTCATTTAACAATCACAGTTACCATGATGTTGCCAGACATATCAACATGCTGTTTGCGCACAATGGCCTTTCTTTAAAAGGTCTTATCATTGATCTACGAGACAATCCAGGTGGCACGCTCAACAGCGCGGTCGCAATATCTGATTTGTTTTTGCAAAGTGGAATAATCGTCACAACCAAGGGGCGTTTTTTCGATGCGAATCAGAAATTTTATGCTGTGCAAGGCGATATTTTAAACGGTGCACCCATCTTGGTATTAATTAACAAACAGTCCGCCTCAGCTGCAGAGATTTTGGCCGGCGCTTTACAAGACAATAAACGCGCTTTGATATTGGGACAAGGATCATTTGGCAAGGGTTCAGTGCAGTCTTTGATCCCCATAGGTAATGGCACCAGCGCCCTAAAACTAACCACAGCTCGCTACTACACGCCATCGGGACAATCGATTGAAGGCACTGGGATAAAACCGGATATCGAGTACAGTAAAAACACCCTATCGAGCCTCAATAAAACGGCTATAATGAGCAATGATAAAGCCAACAGAGATCTCTACTCTCGGCTTGAGCAACACTGGCATGCTGCTCGTCAATTAGTGACAAAACAGCAACCTACAGTAAATTAATGAAAAATTAGACGCTTTTATCGGTATAAAAAACGTGCTAGGTTAGATGATAAAAGCGTCGAACATAATGTATCGACCAACATAAAACATAACAATAGAACTGTGATTTAACTTTGTGCGCTTAATACAATTAGTTACTACATTCATTTGTCTAGTAGCATTTGTTTGTGATGCCAAACAAATTGCGATTGTGATAGACGATATTGGCAACCATCAACGGGATCTGGAATTTCTAAATTTACCGGGTGAGTTGACTTATGCGCTTTTACCCCATACGCCATTCTCACAACATTTTGCTTACCAAGCAGCGTTAAAAAACAAAGAGCTGATCTTACACATTCCCATGCAATCTTTAGACAATAAAACATTGGGGCCTGGTGGGCTGACCTTGGACATGCAAAAGTGGCAATTGCAAAAAACACTTGGACATGCACTTTCCAGTTTACCTCATGTGAAAGGCGTAAATAATCATATGGGCTCAGCACTGACACAACATGACGAGCCCATGAAATGGACAATGGAAATTCTCAAAAAACGGTCGCTGTACTTTTTGGACAGCCGCACCACCCCTTATAGTCAGGCGCAAACCGTAGCCAATATCTATGGTGTCAACAATATAGCCAGACATGTTTTTTTGGACAACGAGCTAGAAAGCAAACAGTTAGAATTACAGCTCAATCAACTAAAAACGATTGCCACACAACAGGGATATGCGATAGGTATTGCTCACCCCTATCCAAAAACTCAACGGTTTTTACGTGATGCCCTGCGCGATTTGCAAGACCAAGGCTTCGAGCTTGTGCCGCTCTCTACCTTAGTAGAGAACAAATATATTCGTCTGGCTGCACTACAAAACACGCCAACTTTGAGCCCGTAAAAATCGAACTCTGTTGCAAATTTTGTTGATCTAGCCACAGGCAAATCGAGTCATTTTCAGTTATACCTACTAGTAAGGTTCACTTACAGGAAAATATTATGCTGCATACTGTTGAACAGCTGATGACCCCAGATCCACTCGCCGTTAAGTCGTCACATACCCTGCACGATGCACACAACTTAATGCGCGAAAAAAATATTCGTCATATTCCCGTGATCGATGAAGAAGGTCATTTGGTGGGCATGTTGACACAAAAAATCATGATAGCCAAAGTGATGAGTATTCTATCTACTTACGGTAATTTGGCATTAGAGAGAAAAGAAAAGCAGGAAAAAGTCAGTGATGCCATGGCGCAGGACTTTGCCAGCGTGACACCACAGCAGAGCTTACATGAAGTCGTTACTTACTTTGTCGAAAACCGCCATGGCTGCATGCCTGTGGTTGACGAAAACAATAAATTACTGGGGATACTAACCTCATCTGATTTTGTTCGCCTCGCGGCGGCTTTGCTGTCTTAAAACCCCAATCAATTAAGATAAAAGCCTCTCGAAAGAGGCTTTTCTTTATGGCTTACACTTTTGCAATTAGTGTACGAGCAACAGTTCGCATACCCATTGTCGTCGCACCTGACGCCCACTGAGCACCCGCATTATTTTGGAAACAACCAGCTAAGTCTATATGCACCCAAC
Source organism: Pseudoalteromonas sp. Of7M-16 (assembly GCF_022347805.1). Classification (NCBI taxonomy): domain Bacteria; kingdom Pseudomonadati; phylum Pseudomonadota; class Gammaproteobacteria; order Alteromonadales; family Pseudoalteromonadaceae; genus Pseudoalteromonas; species Pseudoalteromonas sp. Of7M-16. Next base: position 143,643 of record NZ_JAKRFY010000001.1, read on the forward strand.
CTTGCCCTTCATTTGGCACAAAGCGCGATAAGAAACCAGCGGCGTTAGACGCACCGCCAAAACCACCACCCTTTTGAGCTCGGCTATTTGCAGTGTCTGCATATGCAGAAGGACAGTTATTTTGGTGCCATTTTTCCAGTGGCAATGGCCAAGCAGCTTCAAACTCTTCGCTTGCGAACTGCTGAACCTCACTAACTAGCTCTTTATCAAGACCAAATAAAGCATTGTACTCTTGGCCTACAGCCATTAAAGCTGCACCAGTTAGTGTTGCTGCATCAATGATCAGAGGTGCACCAGTTTCACCAGCCGCCATCAAACCATCTGCCAGTACCAGACGACCTTCTGCATCCGTGTTCACGATCTCAACAGTCGTGCCATTTTTGTACGTTAAAATATCGCCCAGTTTATATGCATGACCTGAAATAAGGTTTTCCGCACAACATAAGAACAATTTAATGCGCTTTTCAATACCACGTTGAATTGCCAATGCAAGACCAGCAGTTACTGTTGCAGCACCGCCCATATCGCATTTCATGGTCAACATCCCTTCGCTCGGTTTGATTGAATAACCACCCGAATCAAAAGTAATGCCTTTACCGACAAGCGCCGCGCTAACTGGCGCATCTTCGTCACCTGTTGGGTTAAAGTCTAACTCAAGTAGTACTGGCGCTCTTTCGCTACCACGGCCTACTTCATGGATCCCTATCCATTGGTGTTCTAGTAACGCATCGCCTTTGATAATTTGATAGCTGACGTGCTCTGGAGCTAAAGACTGAATAAATTCAGCTGCTTTACCCGCTAAGCTTTCTGGATAAATATCTTCAGCTGTGCCATTGATCATTTGGCGCATCCAAGTTGCGGATTGCTTCAACGCCTGTAACTCATTTAAATCTGATTGTGCGTTTTCAACAAAAGTAACTGGATCAAGTTGTTTAGGGCTAACAAAGCCCTGATAAAAGGCCCATTGAGATTCTGTACACCAAGCTTCGCCACTTAACGCTACCGCAGGGATCCCCTGTTGTGCTAGGCTACGAGCCGCTTTTTGAATATGCTTTAGGGTTTCTTGCTCAGCTAAATGAATGGTTGCACCTTGCTCATCAAAAGACAGCGATGCATTATTGCCCCAGTGTGCAGCTGGCGCTTGTTCACTTAAGCGAACAATAAATTTATCAGACATATAGGTTTTCACTCTTACGCTTGTAGTTGCTAGTCAGTGTACACTAGCAATCACAGAGCCCCAAAACGAATGCGACTAAACTATGAAATTTTCATCCCAACTTCAAAGCGCTACTTTGCTCAAGCGCTATAAACGATTTTTAGTCGACTTGCACAAAGAAGATGGTGAAACGTTTACCGTGCACTGTGCAAATACTGGCAAGATGACAGGGTGTGCCGACAGTGGTTTTAAAGCCTACTACTCGACCAGCAACAATAAGAAGCGCAAGTATGCACATTCACTTGAATTAACCGAAGATGGCCAAGGCCACCTCATTTGTGTCAATACTGGAGTGGCAAACAAAGTTGCCTATGAGGCTATTCAAGCCGGGGTCATTTCACAATTGAATGACTATGAAAATATCGCCAGCGAAGTAAAGTATGGCAATGAAAATAGCCGTATTGATATATTACTCTCATCACCCCAACAACCAGATTGTTATGTTGAGGTCAAGTCGGTCACACTGTTAGAAGGTGACCAAGGCTATTTCCCTGACACAGAAACAACCAGAGGGCAAAAGCACCTCAGAGAGTTGATACATATAAAAAATAATCACCAACGCGCCGTGCTATTATTTATTGTTATGCACAACGGCATTGAATCGGTCAAAGCAGCTGAGCATATTGATAAAAAATATGCCCAATTATTGGCTGAGGCAAAAAGCGAAGGGGTTGAAATATATGCATATAAAGCACAAGTTACCCCTAACGAGGTCAAGGTTATTAAACAAGTATCTGTACTAGATACTTGAAAAAAAAAACTTCACCCTCATATATCTGCCGTTAAAACTTCAGTCCAACGGCTTGTTTTAGAACAGGGACGAAGCAAAAAGTGTTTGCTAAGGGTTGAAGATTTTGCTATTTATAGCCGCCGGCGTTAGCTGGGGTTGTTTATTAAGGATTTAGGAGAATGCTATGCCAGACCAGAAAAAACTAGGGTTATTGGCTCAGGCCGGTTTAGAACCTTACCAAGAAAAGCCGGGCGAAGAATACATGGGCGAGGCGCAGCTAGCTCATTTCAAAAAAATATTAGAAGCGTGGCGTAACGATCTTCGCAATGAAGTTGATCGCACCATGAACCACATGCAAGATGAAGCGGCAAATTTCCCTGATCCTGTCGACCGTGCAGCGCAAGAAGAAGAGTTCTCTCTTGAACTGCGTACACGTGACCGAGAGCGTAAGCTGATCAAGAAAATTGAAAAGACGCTACAGCTGATTGAAGAAGATGACTTCGGTTTCTGTAATTCATGTGGCATCGAGATTGGTATTCGTCGCTTAGAAGCACGTCCTACCGCAGATTTGTGCGTGGATTGTAAAACACTTGCTGAAATCAAAGAAAAACAGCAGGGTCGAGGTTAAACCCGAGTAAAAACCTGTATAAACCATAGGTTAAGCTCATCAGTTATGCAGACCCCACAAAAAAAAGGCCCAGAGCAGAATAATTTACATGCTCTGGGTGCGTCTTCAGTTTATCGCGGACGCTTTGCGCCCTCCCCGTCAGGACCACTGCATTTTGGTTCGTTAATTGCGGCACTTACCAGCTACCTTGATGCCAAAGCCAACCAAGGGCAATGGCTAGTTCGAATGGAAGACATTGACACACCACGTGTTGTAAGTGGTGCGGCAGATGCCATTTTAACCACCCTTGAAGCTTATGGCTTACACTGGGATGGTGACATAATTTACCAAAGCCAAAGGCATGAGTTATATCAAGAAGTGCTCCACTCACTGGCTTCAACCGGTGAAGTCTATGCGTGCGTCTGCACTCGTAAGCAAATCAAACAGCGTGGAGGCTTTTATGACAACCATTGCCGCACGACCAACCATGTTTTTGAAAACAATGCGTTACGCCTAAAGCAAAATTTCCCAATTCACCAGTTTGAAGATGCTCTACAGGGTCATATAGTCATACCCGATCAAGTCGCGCAAGAAGACTATATCGTAAAGCGCCGAGATGGTTTGTACGCCTATCAACTTGTCGTGGTTGTGGATGACATAGAACAGCAAATCAGCCATGTTGTGCGCGGTGCAGACCTACTTGAACCGACCGCAAGACAGCTTAGTCTGTTTCAACAACTTGCAAAAAAGCCACCACACTATATGCATGTTCCGCTCGCCGTCGCACAGCCAGGGTTCAAGTTATCCAAGCAAAACTATGCCCCAGCCATTGACAACAACGCTCCCCTACCCGCACTTAAAGCCGCACTGGCATTTTTGGGCTTCAATAAAATTGAACTACATCACATTGATGATGTAACTGAATTACTCACATGGGCGACAGCGGCATACCATGATGTACAGTTACCAAAAAACAAAGAAATTCAGGTCACTCAACTCAGCTCAACGGACTACCAATTCACACCGTTATAACCCCGAGCATTACGTTCCAAATACTGCTAAATAAAACCCAGAATGAAGTACCCAGTATCGTGAAGATATATTGAGATTGGTTATTGATGTTATGAAAATAACTCGATGTAACAAAGTTACAATTCGTAGAGCGTTAATTGGTTGAAAATTTAATCGCTAATTCACGTCTGAAACTTCAATTTCAGTACATTTGAGTATATGATAGCGAGCCTTATGATCTCGCCTACACTTTAGAAAAAATAAAGCGCAGTGCGAGCAAAAAATATCTGTACAAATGATGCTGCGGGTGGGGACTCAAAGTAGTAGGAGAGTGGTTATTATTTCTAAAATATTCAAGTTGTGTAGGCAAATTGTTGGCGCCAAGCAAACTAAGGGGATAGTTGAGGCAAAATTAACACCTCAAATTATTCCGCGTAGTGAGCACAATATCTCACGAAAACAATTTAGCCCCAATGCAATCAAAGTGTTATATCGATTAAAAGATGGCGGCTATGACGCTTACCTTGTCGGTGGTTGTATTCGGGATATTTTGTTAGGGATTGAGCCAAAAGACTTTGACGTTGTCACAAACGCAACACCTGAAGAAGTTAAACGCCTATTTAGAAATTGTCGACTTATTGGTCGTCGCTTCAGACTTGCCCACATCGTATTTGGGCGTGAAGTTATTGAAGTTGCGACAATGCGCGGCCACCACCTATCGAATGGTGAAGATGATCCGACAAGTAAGGCAAGCGAACAGGGGCAGTTACTGCGCGATAACGTCTACGGCACCATCGAAGAAGATGCTCAGCGCAGAGACTTCTCAATCAACGCGTTATATTACTCCGTCAATGATTTTGGTGTACGCGATTTTGCTGGCGGCATTGAAGCCATCAAGGCAAGGCGTATTGAGCTAATCGGTGATCCAGAAACCCGTTATCGTGAAGATCCAGTGCGTATGCTACGTGCGGTTCGCTTTGCTACCAAGTTAGATATGGAGATTGCGCCTGCAACGCTCACACCTATCACTGAGTTATCACCGCTGCTTGGGAATATCCCACCGGCAAGATTGTTTGAAGAAACCCTCAAGCTGTTTTTAGGTGGTAAAGCAGAAGCTAACTTTTTAATGCTCAGAGAGTTAGGCCTATTCAAACAGCTGTTTCCAACTCTTGAAGAAATTTTGGCGCAAGAGGACAGTGAGTTTGAAAGACGTTTTATCCAGCAAATGTTTGCTAACACAGATGCTCGCATAAATAACAATAAAAAAGTGACGCCTGCGTTTATTTACGCCGCCTTACTTTGGTTCCCATTGCGCAAACGCGCCGCATTGTTAGAACAGCAGGGCATTTCAGAATACGATGCGTTTATGCAAGCCATCAGTCAGGTATTAAGCGAAAATGCACAACGTGTTGCTGTTCCAAAACGGTTTACACTGGGTGCCCGCGATATTTGGCATATTCAGCAACGTTTAGATAGACGCAGTGGCCAGCGAGCTTACCGTTTGAGTCTTCAACCCAAGTTTAAAGCCTCGTATGACTTTTTACTATTACGTGTTGAAAGTGGTGAATCCGACCAACAGCCGCTCGCTGATTGGTGGACAGAATACCTTAAACAAGATGTCGGCGGGCAAAAAGAAATGGTCAAAAACCTTGGACAAAAAGATCGTCCAAAACGCCGTTACCGTAATAAGCCTCGTAGAAAGCCAAAGCAAGATTCATGAATATAGTGTATATCGGGCTTGGGGCGAATTTGGTCGATCCCCAAGCACAGTTAATTCAGGCTGTAAATGCCTTAAACACGCACCCAGACTTTAACGATCTGGTTGTATCGAGTTTTTATAGTTCAAAACCTATGGGCCCACAGGACCAGCCAGATTATGTTAACGCAGTGGCTAGGTTTTCAACATCGCTTAAACCCGAAGCACTGTTAGACCAGCTTCAAGAGATTGAATTGCGCCAAGGCAGAGTACGTAAAGACGAACGTTGGGGCCCCAGAACACTGGACTTAGATATCCTTTTGTTTAACGAAGAAACCATTGCCACTGAACGTTTAACAGTACCTCATTACGGCCTATGTGACAGAGAATTTGTGGTATTCCCATTAATGGAAATAGCATCTCAACTTCAATTACCCGATGGAACAACACTTAAAAGTGTGGCTGATAAATTGCCAAAAAATGGCTTAACAGCGCTGCCTAACACAGATACAAAGGAGACACATTAATGGCAAAAGTTTCGGTTTCAACCTTGGCAAAGAAGAAACAACAAGGTGAAAAAATCACAGCATTAACGGCGTACGATGCCAGCTTTGCGAAGCTTTTTTATGACAATGGCGTTGATGTGGTTTTAGTTGGTGACTCATTGGGCATGGTATTGCAAGGTGCCGATGACACACTCGGCGTAACTACTGAAGAGATTGCCTACCACACTCGCAGTGTAAGAGCTGGCAGTAGAGAACTGTTTGTCGTCGCTGATATGCCATTTATGAGTTACTCAAACCCGGCACAAGCCTGCGAAAATGCTGCAAAACTTATGCGCAGCGGTGCTAATATGGTCAAACTGGAAGGTGGTACTTGGCTAGCAGAGTCAATTAAACTGCTTACACAGCAAGGGATCCCTGTGTGTGGTCACTTAGGTCTCACACCTCAGTCAGTTCACGTCTTTGGCGGCTTCAAGATACAAGGTCGCGAGGAGCAGCAAGCATTGCAAATGATTGCCGATGCACAGGCCCTTGAATCTGCTGGTGCACAGATGTTGGTTATTGAGTGTATCCCTTCCGATCTGGCTAAACGTATAACTGAAGCGGTCAATATTCCTGTTATTGGCATTGGCGCAGGTAAAGAAGTGGATGGTCAAATCCTAGTTATGCACGATCTAGTTGGTATTTCTGCTGGCTACATTCCGAAATTTTCTAAAAACTTTTTAGCAGAAACCGGCAATATGCAAGACGCTGTTAAAAAGTTCTGTGACGATGTTAAATCAGGCGCATTTCCAAGTTCAGAACACGAGTTTAACTAATGCAATCAATCACCGAAATAAAGTCATTACGCAGTCAAGTTAAAGCTTGGCGTCAACAAGGACACAGTATTGCCTTTGTGCCTACGATGGGCAATCTGCACCAAGGTCATTTTTCTTTAGTTGAAAAGGCCAAGACGCTGGCAGATAAAGTCGTAGTCAGCATTTTTGTTAACCCAATGCAATTTGGTAAAAATGAAGATTTAGATAGCTACCCGCGTACGCTTGTTCAAGACAAACAAGGGCTTGCAGAGCTTGGGACTGATATTGTGTTCACACCCAGTGTTGAAACAATTTACCCAAATGGACTAGCGACGCAAAGCTTTGTCGATGTACCCGGTGTATCTGAAGGTTATTGCGGCGGTGCGCGTGAAGGACATTTCAGGGGGGTTGCCACTGTGGTAACTAAGCTGTTTAACTTAGTCCAACCTGACTTTGCTTGTTTTGGTGAAAAAGACTACCAGCAGTTACAAGTTATCAAAACCATGGTGCACGACTTGTCTATGCCAATTGAAATTATTGGCGTACCAACACAAAGGGAAGTGACAGGTCTGGCTATGAGTTCGCGTAACGGCTACTTGTCAGAACAAGAAAAAGACGTCGCTAAAGTACTTTACAAAGTATTATCACAAACGGCTGCCGCACTGAAATCGGGCGTCCGTCAATTTGATAATTTGGAAAGTGAAGCTAAATCTGAGCTAGAGCAAGCAGGCCTCAAACCAGACTACTTTTCGATTGCACATAGAGATACACTCAAGCCCGCGCAGCAAAGCGATGAGCACTTTGTCGTATTAGCAGCTGCATTTTTAGGCAGTGTAAGGTTAATAGATAATATACAAGTTGTTAATTAACCTAAGAGATAAAAAAGCGCCTGTTAAGGGCGTTTTTTTGTGCCCGTGAGGTATTTGTTATCAATGTAATACCAAGAAAAGCCGTAATAATACCGCCCTTTCCCCACTGTTCATTGTAAATATATGCTAAGTTTAACATTGTACTAGAACATTAAAATCGTACATTTTACTCTCTATCTGCAAAATAATAGGAATGACTATGAGATTTGCGCTGCCACTGTTTTTGGTTACTTTAGTCGCTTGTAGTAACCAACAAAATTCACCTGAGCTCACCCAGTGTGCTCAACAAAACTTTCAGTGTGAACAAAACTGCTCACTTAGCTCTACCGAACAGACCATGACAAGACAGATATGCAGCGGTGAATGCATTGAGCGTTATAATACCTGCAAAGCGCAAGTTGAAGAGCTAACGAAAATACGCACCGCACAATACTGATAAATTAAATCTAACTCAGCCCTGAGTTGTTAATATGTATAAATAAAAAAGCCGCTCATACGAGCGGCTTTTTCTTTATGTTTAATGAGTTATAGAAGACCTAGCTTCTTAAGCTCACGGCTTGCCATTCTGTTCGTCAGTGGCACATAACCGTCTTTTTCTACAATTTTCTGACCTTCTTTAGATAGTACCATCTTCAAGAATTCTGCTTCGATTGGAGAAAGAGGCTTATTTGGGTGCTTATTCACGTAAACGTATAGGAAACGAGATAGCGGATATCTACCAGCAGCTACGTTTTCTAACGTTGCATCGACAAAGTTTTCGCCTTTCTTAGTCAGTGGTACAGTACGTACACCTGATGTCTTATAACCGATACCTGAGTAACCGATTGCATTCACAGATGAAGAGATAGACTGTACAACAGATGCAGAACCTGGCTGCTCGTTTACGTTGTTTCTGAAGTCACCTTTACACAGTGCTTTTTTCTTGAAGTAACCGTATGTACCTGACACTGAGTTACGACCATAAAGCTGAATGTCTTTTGCTGCCCAATCACCATTTAGGCCAACATCACTCCAACGATTAACTTGCTTGTCACCACCACACTTACGTGTAGAAGAGAAAATTGAGTCAACTTGGTCAATGCGAAGACCTTTAATTGGGTTGTCTTTATGTACGAATACAGCCAAAGCATCGATCGCAACGCGTACTTCAGTTGGCTTGTAACCATAGCGCTTTTCAAACGCTTCGATTTCTTTCGACTTCATCTTACGGCTCATTGGGCCAAAGTTTGCTGTCGCTTCAGTTAAAGCTGGAGGCGCAGTTGAAGAACCAGCTGCTTGGATCTGAATATTTACGTTAGGGTAAATACGCTTGTACTCTTCAGCCCAAAACGTCATCATGTTTGCAAGTGTATCTGAACCCACAGATGAAAAGTTACCTGAGATACCGCTGGTTTTGTTGTACTCTGGTAGTTGTTTGTCAAGTGCAGCCACTTGCGTTGATACCAATGTTGTTACAGCCACACCCATTGCGGCAACTAAGCTTTTAAATTTCATTTGGGTCACTCCAATTGTTCTTCCCATTTGATTACTGAGACTCATTGTGCGCTCAGCAAATTACAATAAAATTACCATTAAATGACACTTTTATGACTATCAGAGACTGTCATAAAAATGCGTTTTTCCTTTGGAAAAGAGAAAGAAAAGCACGACCCTTCACCCAATTTACTCGAGATCTCCAAATTCGAGTCATGTCGACTCAATACATGTTTAGTGATCGCCAGCCCAAGACCTGAACCGCCTGTTTTGCGACTGCGCGCCTTATCAACACGATAAAAACGCTCGGTCAAGCGATTAATATGCTCTGACGCGATACCGTCACCGTTGTCGGTAACAGAAAATGCTGGACGCTCACCGTCTAAGCTCCATGTGACCACAATTTTGCCATTGGGCTTGGTGTAGTGAATGGCATTAAAGACCAAATTAGAAAATGCACTACGCAGCTCATCAATACACCCCTTAATATCCAATGTTTCATCAACATTAAATTCAATCTCGTGGTGTTTATCTTGATTTAGCGAACGTGCTTCTGTGTGGATCAATTGCAGCATTCCTGGCACATTAACCGCTTTATCGTTAGCTTGGTCTCTATCTCCTTCAATTCTCGATAAAGATAACAGTTGATTGACCAAGCTGTCCATACGCTTACACTGCTCGATCATTGTCAACTGTGCTTTTTGCCAGATCGCCGGAGGTGGCACCTGATCCCCTTCCATCATTTCGAGGTAACCAGTTACCACAGTGAGTGGTGTACGCAATTCATGAGATACATTGGCAACAAAATCTTTGCGCATTTGCTCCAATTTCTTTAATCGTGATATATCTCGCACCACCATCATCAATTGCTCTGCATACGGCATAACACGAAACTCTAATACGCGCTCTGCGTTATGACCACTTTCAAGTTCTAATGGATCGGTGAAGTCATGATCTTGCATGTATTTAACGAATTTAGGATCGCGGATCAAGTTATCTAAACGTTGACCATGATCTGTCGGCCATTGCAAACCTAAGATCTTAAGTGCCAACTGGTTACACCAAATAATACTGAGATCCTGCTGCATCACGATAACGGCATCGGGAACCGCTTCTGCACCTTCACGAAAACGGCGGATCAATGCTGCGAGTTCATTACGCTTTTTGCGATTGCGATGCTGAAGATGATAGATCCCTTCAAAAATTTGCTCCCACGCGCCGGATCCTTCTGGCGGATTAAAGCTACGCTGGTTGATCAACCAGTCGCTCAGCTTATACAGTTGTTTAAAATGCCAAAAAAGTAGAACTGAGGCGCCCAAAAATAACAATACAAATGGTGCACCAAGTAAAATACCGATGAGGGTAAGAGGCAGAAAATACAAAAACAGGCGTTTTAGCAACGCCTGTTTATCAATCACTCTATACATATAAAATGATCCTAAAGATTAAGCGCTAGGATAACGCTACCACAGCGCACTTATTAATGCTTTATACTTTACTAGAAAAACGATAGCCTGCGCCACGCACAGTTTGCACTAGCCTGTCATGTCCAAGAGGTGCAATCGCTTTTCTTAGGCGTCGAATATGTACGTCTACCGTACGGTCCTCAACATACACGTTCGTGCCCCATACGTGGTCAAGCAGTTGTTCACGGCTATATACACGCTCTGGGTGAGTCATAAAGAAATGTAGCAACCTAAACTCGGTTGGCCCCATTTCAAGTTCATTCCCCGCAGACGTAACACGATGCGAAATAGGATCAAGCCTTAAGCCGTGAACTTCTATCGCTTCTTCTAAAGAAGTTGGCGACACTCGACGCATCACTGCTTTTATTCTTGCCATGAGCTCTTTTGGTGAAAAAGGCTTAGTCACGTAGTCATCTGCACCTACTTCTAATCCTTTAACCTTGTCTTCCTCTTCACCACGCGCTGTTAGCATGATGATAGGGATCTGACGAGTATACTCACTTTGCTTAAACTTTTTCGCAATTTGGATACCGCTACCACCAGGTAACATCCAATCCAGGAGCACCATATCTGGGTATGGCTCTACCATGGCTGCAATCGCTGAATCATAGTCTTCAGCTTCAATTGCTTGAAAGCCATTCTGTTCTAACACAAACACCAACATTTCTCTTATTGGTGCTTCGTCATCAACTACTAGTACTCTACGTGACATTCCCATTTATCTCTTACGTTACCGAAGTCGGTTTCATTATTATGACTAAGTATGACAGTTTTATGAAAGGTTACCCGATAATATAACCTTAATTCATTTCTCTAGAACACAGTTTCAATGAGTTAGAACTCATTTGTTCCTAATTTATCAGCAAATAGCGTGATTTAGCATCGAATAAACAGGTTTATTTGCGATCTTGGTTTCAATTAAAAAATTATTAAGATCATGTAATCCAGCACGGATCATTATTTTTCTAAGTGACAGCACACGAGATCACTATCTTACTTAGAGGATCATTTTGGGATCACTATTATACCTACTATGATCGCACGTTCCCCTATAAACTACATGTAAGTCATTGATCTTTTGGTCCACATATCTCACATTCTGATCAAAGCACCCACTAAATTACGATCACAACACGAACTTGCTAGTAAAAATCTGATCCCTAAACACTGATGTTGGTAAACTTGTGATCCGACATTGCGCAACTTGGTAGAAAACTGATCCCAACAAGAGATCTATCAATTATCACTGACCGTCTAGCACCAAAGTACACTCAGTATGACCACCGGCGTAAAACAAACACCCATAAAAAAAGCCCCTATTGGGGCTTAGTTATTTAAAATTAGTATCTTATTTTACTTTTGGAGCAAGCTCACCAGATAGGTATTTCACATGCATGTCATCTAGTGAAATTGGCTTGATCTTAGATGCTTGACCAGCTGTACCAAACGCTTCGTAACGTGCAATACAGATCTCTGTCATCGCTTTAGTCGCTTCCGCTAGGTATTTACGAGGATCAAAGTTAGCAGGATTGTGTGCTAAGTGGCGACGAATAGCACCAGTTGCAGCCAAACGTAGATCCGTGTCGATATTTACTTTACGAACACCGTGTTTGATCCCTTCAACGATCTGCTCTACTGGCACACCGTAAGTTTCTGGGATTTCACCGCCAAACTCATTGATCACAGCAAGCCACTCTTGAGGTACAGATGAAGAGCCGTGCATTACTAAGTGTGTATCCGGAATACGTGCGTGGATCTCTTTGATTCGGTTGATTGCAAGGATATCGCCCGTAGGTGGACGAGTAAATTTGTATGCACCGTGTGACGTGCCACAAGCGATAGCTAATGCGTCAACACCCGTTTTCTTGACGAAATCAGCCGCTTCTTCTGGGTCTGTAAGAAGCTGATCTTGCGTCAATTTACCAACAGCACCGATACCATCTTCTTCACCCGCTTCGCCAGTTTCAAGCGAGCCTAAAACACCTAGCTCACCTTCAACAGATACACCACAGGCATGGGCCATTTCAACTGTGCGGCGTGTTACATCAACATTGTACTCATACGTTGACGGTGTTTTACCATCATCAAGTAATGAACCATCCATCATCACTGATGAAAAACCTAATTGAATCGAGCGTTGACAAACCGCCGGAGATGTACCGTGATCTTGGTGCATAACAACAGGGATATGTGGCCACTCATCAACAGCAGCTAAAATCATATGGCGAATAAATGGTGCACCAGCATAGGCTCTTGCACCCGCAGAACCTTGTACAATTACTGGGCTGTTTGTTTTGTCAGCCGCTTCCATAATTGCGCGCATTTGCTCTTGGTTATTCACATTAAAGGCAGGAACGCCGTATCCATTCTCAGCCGCATGATCGAGAAGTTGACGCATACTGATTAAAGCCATATTGCTTTTCTCCAATTTTTGATAGCTCTTGGCTATCTATTTGAACGGGGTAGATTTAGTTTGGTTGGATCACAACCTCTATTAACCTAAACAAAGAGTGAGAGAGTGTTTAAATTAATAGCTGGAGGCCAAAGGCCCCCACAAATTTTTATGCTTTTGCTCTTTGCTCTAGCATATCAACCGCTGGTAATTTTTTGCCTTCTAAAAACTCTAAGAAAGCACCACCGCCAGTTGAGATATACGATATTTCATCGCCAACACCATATTTATCAATAGCTGCTAACGTGTCACCGCCACCAGCAATTGAAAATGCTTTTGACTTAGCAATCGCATGTGCAATGGCTTCTGTACCATTACCAAATTGATCAAATTCAAAGACACCAACTGGGCCATTCCAAACCACAGTGCCAGCTTGCTCAATAATTTTCGCCAGCTCAATTGCTGTATTTGGACCAATGTCGAAAATCATGTCATCGCTTTCAACTTCAGACGCATCTTTGATCACTGCAACGGCTGTTTCAGAGAATTCCTTACCAACAACAACATCGGTTGGCACTGGAATTGCGCCATCGTTCGCTTCAGCTGCAGCACTTAGCTTTTGCGCTTCAGGAATTAACTCTTCTTCATACAAAGATTTGCCTACAGGGCTACCTGACGCCGCGATAAATGTATTTGCAATACCACCACCAGTAACAAGTTGATCGACAACCGTTGAAAGTGAATCTAATACAGTTAGTTTAGTTGACACTTTTGAGCCACCTACAATTGCCACTAATGGGCGAGCAGGGTTATCAAGCGCTTTACCAAGAGCATCAAGCTCCGCAGCCAGTAATGGTCCTGCACATGCTACATCGGCGAATAAGCCAACGCCATGCGTTGACGCTTGCGCACGGTGAGCTGTACCAAACGCATCCATTACATAAATATCACACAGTGCAGCTAACTGCTTAGAAAGTGCTTCGTCGTTTTTCTTTTCACCTTTATTAAAGCGTACATTTTCAAAAACAACCACTTCGTTATCAGCAACTTCAACACCATCTAGGTAATCTGTGACTAATCTGACGTTTTGTTCAAGTACTTCATTTAGATAATCAACAACTGGCTGAAGCGAATACTGAGCATCGTATTCCCCTTCCGTTGGGCGACCTAGATGAGACATAACCATTACTTTGGCGCCTTTTTCCAGTGCCAATTTAATGGTTGGCAACGATGCTCTGATACGTGCGTCAGACGTTACTTTTCCGTCTTTCACTGGCACGTTCAAATCTTCACGAATAAGCACGCGTTTGCCGTTTAAATCTAAATCCGCCATCTTGATGACTGACATGGACATCTCCTTAAAAGAACGATACTAAAATTAAGAGGCTTTGATCATTGCCATTGCGGTGTCGAGCATGCGGTTTGCGAAACCCCACTCGTTATCACACCAAACTAACACCTTCACCAAGCGTTTATGGCTCACTCGGGTCTGGGTGCCATCAATAATACTGGAGTGTGGATCATGATTAAAATCAACCGAAACCAAAGGCTCTTCGGTGTAATCTAGGATTCCATGTAGCCTGCCAGAGGCAGCTTGTTCCAATACTTGATTAACTTGTTCCAATGTGACATCGCTTTGCAACGACACACTTAAGTCCATTGCAGTCACATTAATTGTAGGTACTCTGACAGCGATTGCTTCAAAGCGACCATGAAATTTAGGTAATATTCGCTCAATACCACGCGCAAGCTTGGTATCAACAGGTATAATAGACTGGCTTGCTGCGCGCGTTCTTCGCAAATCTTTATGATATGCGTCAATCACTTGCTGGTCATGCATCGACGCATGAATAGTGGTAATCGCACCAGACTCAATACCAAAAGCATCATCTAATACTTTAATGACAGGAACAATACAGTTCGTTGTACATGAACCATTTGACACAATTGTGTGCGCAGCGCGTAAATTATCTTCGTTAATACCGTAGACAATTGTCTCATCTACATCGGCATCTGCTGGGTGCGAAAATAGTACTTTTTTTGCCCCTGCGGCCAAGTGTGCTTCTGCATGTTGCCTCGAGTGATACACGCCAGTGCACTCCAACACAACGTCAATATCTAATGCATGCCAGGGTAAATGACTCGGGTCTTGCTCGTTAAAAATTTGAATTTGTTGTTCGGCAACTTCTAGATAGGGCTTATTAAGAGTTACGGGAAAAGAAAAACGACCATGTGATGTGTCATATTTCATTAAATGTGCGATCCCTTCCGGATCTGCCAACTCATTAATAGCGACGATTTGAAATTCGTTGTGGCGCCCAGACTCAAAGAGGGCTCGGACAATATTGCGACCTATGCGACCAAAACCATTGATTGCCAGTTTGATTGTCATTAACTAGAAGACCCATTTTTTAAATGCAAAAAGAAGTGACCAAGACTCCTTTGTAAAGATGGCGCTATTGTAATCGACCTTGAACAAATGTGTAAGTGATAAGCAAAAATTTTTCTTTATATGAGGTAAATTGCCAAAAAACCGATGTGGGCTACTTACTCAACATACCAAATTGCGCAGTTTTATTACCCCTTGCCTATCTAAATGACTCACTTGTGCCAACAACAGTTCAGCTGTCGCGAGCGCGTCACTGAGTGCATTGTGGTTTTGATAAGTCGGTAGACCATAGCGACGTCTGCATGCTGCTAAAGTCAGCTGATCTTGAGCCAAATATGTTTGACTACGCAACAGCTTATTTTTTTCAATTTTCAGTGTATCAATGATATGTACCGGCGTTACATTCACACCATATTGATTCATATATTTCTGTAAAAATCCCCAATCAAGGGATGCGTTGTGACACACCAGTGACTTGGACGCCAACTCCGCCCCCAAAGCTCTGATAATCTGTTCAAGACGCTCGCCGCTTTGTGCTAACTGATGCTCACCTATACCATGATACACAGGGCTTTGGGCAAGCTGCTTTACATCACTGTTTAATTTATGTTGCACCTGCTGAAGTTCGATCCGGCCATTTTTGATCAACACCCAAGCAATCGATACGATTTCATGTGAGTTGGGGTCAAGCCCGGTTAACTCTAAGTCCACAACTAAAAGTTCACTATTTAGCCACAACGCACTTTCAGTGCGCTGAAAAAGCTGAGGTAGTCGCCATTTCATTGCGCTATAAACTTCCACGAGCAAACTTAAATACACACGCCTGCTGAGCTTGCTTTATCAAATGAAATGCTTCTTTTAGTTGATGGCGTTCAAGTGAACTTAAGTGTTCAGGGTTAATGCAATTTGGAGGTAAATCAGGGGCCTCTATTTGAATTTTAAAACGCAACTGAGTTAAAAATCGCCAGCAGTCTTGTAAATTGTATATGTCCTCTTTACTGAGCACGCCAAAATCTTTTAGTGCAGCCAAGCGCATTTGAGTGTTGGCTTTGTTAATGCCACACTTGAGCGCGTAGAGACGCACTAGATCGTTCACAATTGCTACGCCCCTTATTTTTAAATCCAAATATCGGTGCTTGTGTTTATCTTGCTCCAATTTAAACTGCATAAACAAGCCGATAGGCACACTATTGGTGCTGATATCCGTTGCCATAGCGGCAAAAAATAGCTCTTGTTGTTGCAATGCCCTCAGCCCCGTATTAAGACTTTGATACAACGCTTGTTCACCATAAATAAAACGCCTATCAAAAAATATTTTACTGTTTAACATGGCTTGAGGCGTTGGTGTATGTACCCACTGCTCATAGCGCAATACCCACTCGTCAACCGTTCCTCGACACTGAGCATTGCTCGCCATAATGCCACCTGGGCAGGCTTTGATACCACAACTGATAAGATGCCCAGACACGTATGCCCCCAAACGCGCAAAGTAGTCTCGTTGATGGTCCAAAATGGCATTGGAAAAAACCAATCCATTGTCCTGATCTGAGTGTAATGTCTGCTCTTCTCGCGCTTGTGAGCCAAAGCAGATCCAGCAAAAACTACATGGCGGTTCACCTGCTTGTTGAATGAATAACTCTGTCAAACGACTCATCAACGCATCCGTTAAACCGCTGAGCAAAGTCCCAATAAATGAGATATCTTCAACGGTATTGGAAAAGCCGCGTAACAATGCTGGGATTTCCATCGCTAAACGGATCACTTCCTGATGACTGTGGGCTTTGTAAATTTGCCCAATCAATTGCACAGGATCATGTTTTTGTTGTCGCAGCAGATCTGTGCTGGTCACCATACCCAACGGCACGCGTTCTTCATTGAGTACAGGGAGGTGATGAATATTGTGCTTGAGCATCAAATGTAGCGCAGAGAACGCGCGATTATTCTCAAAAATAAACTTGGGGTTTGGAGTCATGATTTGCGCAACACTGGCGCTCGGAGCAAGTTCGGCTGCCAAAACTCGATTGCGTAAATCGCGATCGGTTATAATTCCAGACAACTCGCCTTTTTCAGTGACTATCACCGATGACACACCTGCTTTTTGCATTAATTTAGCTGCATCGACTATGCGCGCATGGGGCTCAATGGTCACAGCTGATTTCCCCATCAAAGCAGATACCTTATGCTCAGGCCAAGCCCGTCCACGCTCTTGATAGTGGCTTGATAATATGCGCTTTTTGTGCGCTCGAACAAAATGTTGTTCAAACTTTTGGTATTCTCTTCGCAAAAAGTCAAAGTCTTGTTGTGGTAACAAAAAGACCAACCCACTGGTTTGCACCTCCAAGTGGTTTTTTATCTCTTCTCCAGTTAACAGTGATGGATAGCCAAAGTAGTCCCCTTCCCCCAACCGAGTTACCACCTCTCCTACGGTATTGACCAAATCAAACACACCAGAGCGAATTAGGTATAAATATTTGTCTGTGGATGCCAGTAGCTCTGACTGATTCAGTGACGTGATATAAACCACCTTGGCGTGATTTACATAAAAATGTGCACATGAAGGGGGCAGTTCACTGAAGGGCAATTGCTTTGTCACAAAGTCCAAAACATCAACTACAGGCGAAACACTCTGAGAATGTGTCATTTTTGCTCCCTAAAAAGACACTAGCCCAGCAAACTGCTGGGCTAGTTTTTCCTCATTACTTTTAGTGTGCGTGCGCCGCACTTGAACCTTTAGGATTACGGATCCCATCGACCATGCGTTTTACTTCTTCTGGCGTCTCTGCTGTAAGCTTCATAACAACAGCCGCAACACCAAAGTTAACCAGCATACCTATGATACCTATCCCCTCCGGTGAAATACCAAATAACCAATTTGCCGGCGCGTTCAGCTCTGGGCTAACAAACTTAAAGTAAATAATGTACGCCGCCGTGAAGCCTATACCTGAAATCATACCGGCAATTGCACCTTCCTTATTCATGCGTTTCGAGAAGATCCCCATGATAATTGCAGGGAAGAAACTCGCCGCAGCTAAGCCAAAGGCAAACGCGACCACCGAGGCGACAAACCCAGGCGGATTTATGCCAAAGTAAGCTGAGATCCCAATTGCCACCATTGCAGCGAGCCGTGCGGCCATTAATTCTTGTTTATCGCTGATATCCGGTTTAAGTGTGCGTTTGAGCAAATCATGAGACACAGACGTCGAAATAACCAATAATAATCCCGCCGTTGTTGACAGTGCCGCAGCGATACCACCAGCGGCAACGAGTGCAATAACCCAAGCTGGCAAATCGGCAATTTCAGGGTTGGCAAGTACCATAATATCGCGGTCAATTTTTACTTCATTGGCACTGGCTGGATCATCGATTTTGCCAGCTGAATAGAACATCTTGCCGTCGCCATTTTTATCATTGAATGTGATAAGGCCTGTTCTTTCCCAATTTTTAACCCACTGTGGCGCTTCAGCATACGCTGTACCACTGCCATCTTTACCATTAATGGTGTCGATCATGTTCACTCGAGCAAACGATGCAACCGCTGGTGCTGTGGTATAAACAATCGCTATAAACACCAAAGTCCATGCAGCTGAAATACGCGTGTCTTTTACTTTAGGTACAGTAAAAAAGCGCACAATTACGTGCGGTAAACCAGCAGTACCGACCATCAGGGCTGCGGTGATTGCAAACACATCAATCATGCTCTTCGAGCCCTCGGTATACTGCGCGAAGCCGAGCTCGGTACTGAGTCCGTCGAGTTTATCGAGTAAGTAAGTATTTGAGCCGTCAGCTAATGTCGCACCAAACCCTGTTTGGGGTAGCAAATGCCCTGTCATCATCATAGAGATAAAAATTGCAGGCACTAGATAGGCAAAAACTAACACACAATATTGCGCAACCTGTGTATAGGTGATCCCTTTCATACCACCTAAAACGGCATAGAAGAAAACAATCACCATGCCAATATACACACCCGTTTCAATATCGACTTCTAAAAAGCGCGAGAATACGACACCTACGCCACGCATTTGCCCAGCAATATAGGTAAAGCAGATAAAGATGGCACATAAAATAGCGACCACACGCGCAACCTGCGAATAATATCTATCGCCAATAAAATCAGGCACAGTGAATTTGCCGAACTTGCGTAAATAAGGTGCCAGACACAATGCGAGTAGTACGTAGCCTCCAGTCCACCCCATCAGGTATACACCACCATCATACCCTGCAAAGGAAATGATACCCGCCATTGAAATAAACGATGCCGCACTCATCCAATCGGCAGCCGTCGCCATGCCATTGGCTAACGGTGGTACGCCGCCGCCAGCGACGTAGAACTCATTGGTTGATCCTGCTCGAGCCCAAATAGCGATACCGATATAAAGGGCAAAACTCAGCCCAACAATTAAAAATGTAAACGTTTGAACATCCATTATGTTGCTCCTTACTCATCTACGCCGTATTTTTTATCAAGCGCACCCATTTTCGATACGTAGACAAAAATCAAAGCAACAAATGTATAAATTGCGCCTTGTTGTGAAAACCAAAAGCCCAACTTAAACCCAAAAAAACGTACTTCATTTAATACGTCTACAAACAAGATGCCACACCCAAATGACACCACAAACCAAACTGCTAATAGCTTAAACATCAAGGCTAGATTTTCTGACCAATATGCTTTTGCTTGTTCTTCACTTTTAAAGGCCATGATTAACTCCCCGTTTAACGCAAACTGTATGAATGCGTTGGTATGAATTGACCCTTTGACTTTAGCAACGGCTTGTCACGATTGAATTGAGACCTTAGTCGTAAACACATTTTGACGTTTACGTAAACTGCGAATTAAAGCAACTTGAACAAATTTAATAGTCTTAATAATCAGATGGTTAGATAAATTTGTATTTCTGAGCATTCAGAATAATTAACAATTCGTACGGTATAAGACATTAGTCTAATTAGCACAATAAAGTATGCGCTTTAAGACTGAAGCGACGTATTATATTTCCAGCAAGGGCACTCTGGCTTATTCCAGCTAAGCCAGATAAGATTACCCCTCAAACCGTTCATCGAATTTAATAATATTATCAATAACATCAACTAGGACTTACGATGACAGCTGCGCTTATTCTGGTCGCTTTAAGTTATATTGGCCTGCTCTTTTGGCTCGCCAATTGGGGAGACAAACATACGCCGTTGGCACAAAAGATAAGCCATCACCCTTTTGTTTATGCGCTAGCTTTAGGGATCTACTGCACCTCTTGGACCTACTATGGTTCAGTTGGCACTGCCGCAGCCAGTAGTTGGCACTTCTTCCCAATTTTACTTGGACCCATGCTGCTGTTTATATTCGGCCATGGCTTTTTACGTAAAATGATATTGGTAAGTAAGAAACAAAATATAACGACAATCTCAGATTTTATCAGTGCGCGCTATGGCAAGCGGCAAATGACCGCAGTTATGGTCACGCTTATCGCACTGCTAGCAACTATTCCCTATATTGCTTTGCAGTTAAAAGCGCTTGCAAATAGCTTTGAACTTCTGCGTCAAAATGACGATGTATCTGGTGCAACTTTAGCACTCATCGGCACCTTAATGATGGCACTATTCGCCATATTTTTCGGTGCTAGAAAGGTCGATGTCACGGAATATCGCTCTGGGTTGATGTTAGCCATCGCATTTGAATCTTTGGTTAAACTCTTGGCCCTCGTTGCAGTGGCGTACATTTCATTGCAAGCATTACTTATGCAAACCCAGACCCAATCAATTTGGCATCATTGGCAAACCTTTAATTTTGCGGATTTCAATTTTATCGGTCAAACACTCATGGCTGGCGCAGCAATTATTTGCCTGCCCAGACAATTTCACGTCACAGTGGTCGACAACCAAAATAGTAACCATCTCAATACCGCGAGGTGGGCTTTCCCTTTATATTTACTGCTGATAGCCCTGATGATCATTCCCATTGCCAGCGCGGCGATTCATCCACAGATAGGGCAGAATATTGCGGCTGATAGCTTTGTCTTAGGTCTGCCACTGAGCTTTGACTACCCTGTTATGTCGACATTTGTCTTCATAGGCGGGCTTTCCGCAGCCACCGCCATGATAATTGTTGCGACTTTGACACTCAGTACTATGCTATCTAACGATATTGTCTTACCCTTACTCCTAAAAAGACGCTTTAAAAAGAGTTTATTAACCAATAACTACAAATCCCAGATCTTATTGGTCAGACGCTTTATTATTGGCGCTATCTTATTGCTCGCTTATCTTTATCAGCAATGGATCGGTCATGGTGCGGCGCTGGCGAGTATGGGCTTGGTTGCTTTCTCTCTGGTTACTCAATTACTTCCTGCCATTGTCGGCGGTTTATACTGGCGCAAGGGTCATGCTTATGGCGTCTACGCAGGCTTGCTTGCCGGACTTATCTGTTGGGCGTTGTTTATGTTATTGCCCATCGTATCGTCACCTGAGTTACTCGATTATCAAACTCAACAGACGATTGTCACCAGAGGTACCTTACTCGCTTTGCTGGCAAACATCAGCTGCTACATTAGCTTTTCTCTAGGAGCCCATGAACGACTGATTGATAAACTACAAGCGACCGCATTTGTCAGACCTAAAGAACAAGCGGCACTGGCCAAAAAGCTAAACAAAGAAGTCAAAGCAACGGTCTATGACTTTAAAGTGTTACTACAGACATTTTTGGGGATTCAAAGGAGCCAACAACTGCTTGGGCACTATGCACTCAATGAAGACATAGATGAAAACAATGCATCGCCAACCCCTGATTTTATAAGTTTTTGTGAACGCGCTTTGACAGGGGTACTTGGTGCATCTTCAGCTCAGGCCCTGATCCATGCAGTTTCTTCCGGAAAACAAATGGCATTCGAAGAAGTTGTCACCTTTTTCGACGAAACCACACAAGCTTTGCAGTTTAATCAAAATTTACTGTTTACCTCTTTGGAGAATCTCAGCCATGGTATATCCGTTGTCGATCGGGACCTCAAATTGGTTGCTTGGAACAAGCGCTACAATGAAATGTTTGAATACCCACAGGGTTACCTCCAAGTTGGTCAAGACATTGAAGAAATCATTCGCTATAACGCCCAGCGAGGTGAATGTGGTCCTGGCGCACTTGAAAAGCTGGTTGAAAAACGCGTTCAACACTTGAGAAATGGGACTCCTCACCACTATATTCGCCACAGGGAAAATGGGCAGGTTTTTGAAATGACAGGTAACCCCTTACCGGGAGGCGGGTTTGTTACCAGCTTTTCGGACATTACCATGCACATGGCAACACAAAATGCGCTTGAAGAAATTAACATGGACTTGGAAAATCGCATCGAGGCTAGAATGCTGGAGATACGCGCCATAAACCAAGACTTGAAAGCACAGATAGCCACACGAGAAAAAATAGAACAAGACTTAGTTGCCGCCAAAAAAGAAGCTGAACGCGCCAATGATAGTAAAACGCGCTTTTTAGCCCTTGCAAGTCACGATATCTTGCAACCACTCAATGCCGCACGACTATACCTTGGAGCCATCAACGAACAACAGCTTCCCGAAACAGAGCAAAGCAATTTGAGCAAGCTTGGAGACAGCTTAGACTCTACTGTACATCTCATGTCATCGCTCCTTGATATTGCCAAACTCGAACAAGGTGCGATGCAACCAACACCCAAACACTTTAATTTGAGTGACATCCTTAATCCACTTGCAAACGAATATGCCCTGATCTGCCAAGACAAAGGACTGACACTCAAAGTGCGTAATATCAACCACGTTGTACACGGTGATATCACCTACTTACGTCGTGTCATTCAAAACTTAGTTTCTAATGCAGTGAAGTATACTGACTTAGGCGCGGTATTGATCGCTTGTAGAAAACGCGGCCATAGCTTGCGTATTGAAGTTTGGGATACCGGCCCGGGTATTTCCCCCTACGAACAAGAAAAGATATTTAATGACTTTTACCGTATTGAGGCAGGTGACAATCGCGGTGTTGGTTTGGGTCTTGGGGTCGTAAAACGCTTGTGTGATTTAATGAGCATTCCTCTCACAATGCATTCTAAGCTGACTAAAGGCAGTCGCTTCTTCATTGAAGTACCCCTTGGTGAGCAACAACAAGTACAAACCGTTGATGCAGTTGGACACAGTGACAATAAACGAAAGCTAACGGTGATGGCCGTAGATGATGATCCAAATAACCTAGCAGCCATGTCCAGCCTGCTGGTTAAATGGCAACTGCAACACACATTATTTTCTCAGGTTGACGAAGCACTGGACTACGCGAAAAATAATAAAGCGCCAGACATACTGTTAATTGACTACCAGCTCGGATCGCACTGTGACGGTGTCACTTTAATAAAAACACTCAGAGAGGTTTGGCAACATGATATTCCTGCCGTGCTCATCACTGCTGTGCGAGATCAAGCGCTTAAAACTCAAGTAAAAGCACAGCAAATCCATTATCTAACAAAGCCATTGAAACCAGCTAAACTCAAGGCCCTGCTTAATCATTCCCAATGATTAAGCTATAGCGCCAGTTTTATTTGATCCCGGCCGGCAGCCTTGGCTTGATAAACAGCTTGATCTGCCGCTTTTAGTGATTGGCTAAATGGCATGTGTAAATTGACATCAGCAACGCCTATGCTCACTGTAAAGCGGATCTCCTTGCCTTCATATTGCACCTTCAATCCCGCGGCTTCTTCTCGCAAACGTTGCGCAACATTCATTGCCTTGGCGACTTCAGTTTCGGGCAATAAAATAATGAACTCTTCACCACCCAGTCTACACACGCAATCTTCAGTGCGAACCAGTGCATTGCAACAATTAGCAAATTGTTTAAGTACTTCATCTCCACCATCATGACCATATTCATCATTAATCAATTTAAACCTGTCTAAATCAATCATCAAAAGGCTTAATGGTCTATCTGAGCGCTGATGGCGGCTCATTTCACTTCTCGCATAATCCATCAGATAGCGTCGGTTTTTTAGTCCGGTAAGGACATCCTGAAATGCCATTTCCGTTAAGCGCTGCTGCATTTGCCACAGCTCGTGAACTAACAGTCGTCGACTACAACAATCCGCGATCAACTCCGCTGCCACAACTTCCCATTGCAACCAATCTCGAGGCTCAAAGCGCCCTTCACAACACACCACACCGATGGCCAAGCCATTTTGAAAAATGGCCGTGTCCAGCAGTGCACAAATTTGTTGCGGAATTAAATAACCCTCCGTGAACTCTTTTGTTCTAGGATCTGTTATTGCATCGCATGCAGAAATGGTCTCGCCATTCACAATCGCGCGAAAATAATTGGGGTAATCTAATACTGTCAGTTCAGGCAAAGGTCCCGTGATCACACCTTCCCAATCCGTATTGGCAAAGTTGATCAACTTTTTCGGATTAGACACATCATCAAATAGCCACACCGATACACGGCTTACGTTCAGCAATGCCTTTGCTTCTAAAATTATGTCTGATAAAAATTGCTGATGGCCGACAGATACGTCAACCTCTTTCGACAAAACTCTTCTGAGTCTCTGTGTGACATGTGTTAGTTCATTGTGCCGATTATTCGACACACTTCCATCATTCTCTTTCACATCTACAGCCAATGCTTTCACCCAAATACATCTAGTTAATACACAGTGTGACCTCAGTTGCTGATCACTTGTTCTAGCTTGTAGCCTTCATTTTCTACACTATTCTAGGTCTACAGCTCAACTAGGTATAACGCGTTAAGGCAAAACCATCGGCTACTTGTTACATTAATAATACGCCTATAAGATAAAAAAGCACTCAATTTATCCCATAAAAGGAACTTGTCGAGAGATAAATTATTTTAGTTGCACCCACTATAGGTAAAAACTCTAATTAAAGCCCTTAAGAGGCCGCAACGTATCTAATTTACGCCAAAATAAAAGGAGCTTGTTAGCTCCTTTTATTATGCGATGTATTTACTTAGATATTTCTTAAAGATGGGATCGTCCTTCGCCATCTCCCTTTGTTCTTCTAATATATCAGCAAGCATTTGATAAGACGTCAGAGGGTTAGCCAGTACAACACGGAACACAACTGTTGGCTGATTACCATATTGTGGTGGTGTCAAACGTGTTCTTGATACAAAGGAACGGCCGGTCTCCCGCTGGCGTTTTTGCATACTGGCGGTTAGGCGGTTTAAGGCTGCATAAATGTCGAGTTTTTCTTGTTCATCAGCACCTTGCAGTGCTTGTTTAATCTCTTTAGGTACGTAGCGATAAGTTAGCAAGCACAACTCAGGCTGAGAGATCAGCTCAAAGTCATCTTGCTCTGAAATTAGATTGGCAAAATAATGTGCCTTTTCAATGCTGTGATCAATCAGCATTTCATAACCTTTGCGACCAATCACTTGAAGACACGCATGTACCAGCATCGCCATACCCGGGCGACTACCTTCAAGAGTATGGCTACCCAAATCTTTGGAGCCTTTTCGCAAAATGTATTCGGCATGATGTTCGATTACGTCAGTTGCCGTTGGATCTTTAAATAAAACAATGCCTGCGCCCATTGGTACGTACATTTGTTTGTGTGCATCAATGGTCACTGAGTCTGCTTTTTCAATGCCAGACAAAAGGTGGCGATATGTATTTGACAGCAGTGTTGCACCACCCCATGCAGCATCCACATGAAAATGACAATTTAGCTCTTCACAGAGCGCAGCCATCTCATTTAACGGATCAATGCTGCCCGTTTCAGTTGTACCCGCAACCCCAACTATCGCCATGACTTTGATCCCTTGCGCTTCAAGCTCTCGGGCTTTTTCACGCATTGCGACCATATCCACTTTGTTGTCGTAATTGGTGCGTACAGCAATGAAGTTTTCTCGACCAATACCCAATACGTCGGCGGCTTTACCCAATGAATAATGCCCGCGCTCTGACACAAGTACAGCTAAGCCTTTGTAACCATAATGCATCATTGCCGCAAACATGCCTTGCGAGGAGATCCCTTTAAAATCGCCATCAGGTTTCAACAAGCGGTTACGTGCGATCCATAAGGCCGTAATATTGGCTATCGTCCCACCTGAGCAAAACGCCCCAAGCGCATTTTTCGCGCTGTGCATCCACTGTTGATAAAACCCTTCATCTTGGCCGTACGTCAGGTGGTGCATCATGCCTAAAACTTGACGCTCTAATGGTGTAAATGCTTTTGAGGTCTCAATTTTTACCAAATTTTGGTTAAGACCTACCATCAACTTAGAAAGTGGTAGCAAAAAGTGAGGCAAGGCAGAGGTCATATGACCAATAAAGCTAGGCGACGCTGTATGAACCGAATGTGCAACCAACTGCTCCATGATATCTTGAGCATAATCTGACACAAAAGTCGGTTCTTCTGGGATAGCCGCAGACTGAAAGTCTTTCTCTATCTCATGCAGAGGCTTTTCAACCGCAGCAATATTTTCGTTCAAAAAACCCGCTAGATTATGAGAGATCTCTTGTTCAATTTTACTGAGTGTAGAGCCAGGGGCTTCCGGTACGGTAAAGATTCGCATCAAGCTTTCTTCAGAAGCGACTGCACAACGCTTTGGACCCATTGTTATTCCCAATCACAAATAAAGAGTAGATTAGTTCAAGCGCTAACATAGCGACTGACAGACACATCCACCTTACTAATTTATTACGAAATGACTAACTCTACTTTAAAGTTGTAGGAAAGTCTGCAAATGCAGAGCAAAAAAATAAACTCGGTTGCTATTTTCTTCATAAACAGAGGAAATAAAAGTTTTTAGGGACAAAAAACATACTCAATTTACTAAAAATTTTGTAAACTCAGCACCAAAGATATAAAATTTGTAATATTTTCTAATCACCTCGCAAACCGGAATTGCAATGAATAAATGGAACTTTGCTCACCGTACACTTTCTTTAACCTGGGTACTCGTTGGTTTTTTAACTTTTGTGATCTCGCTCGCTGGTTACGTTTATTACACTTATCAAAGTAGTAAAACAACCATCATGAGTGATATTGATGAAAAACTGCGTATCGCGGCGCACAGCGCAAACCTATTTGTCGGGGCAGATTACCATGACCGCCTAGATGAGTTATCAACTCAAGAATTTAAAGCTCAGAGTGAGCGTCTTACTAAGCTCGCGCAGGCTGTCGGGGTACAATATGTCTATACCATGATTTACGACTCTCCCCATGTTCGCTTTACAGCTTCGAGCTATACGATTGAAGATGTCAGTCAAGGTAATATTACTCAATATAGAGATATCTACGAAGAAGCCACAACCATTAACAAAGGGGCTTTTCGTTCAACCACTGAGGTGTTTGAAACATCAATAGATAAATGGGGCCATTTTAAGACCATATTTGTGCCTCACATTACACCTGGAGGTCAAATATACCTAACGGGTGCTGACATCCCAATTGCACATATAGAATCTCAATTGCAGGAAAATGTAACGCAGGCAGCGCTGTCTGCAAGCTTTTTTTTCTGCATCGCACTGTTAGTAGCAGGCACCTATATGTTGGTGTATCGACGTACCCTAACCACTGACGCAAGAACAGGATTTGCGAATCGCTTGGCACTAGAGCAAGACTTAGCGAGGGCAAAACGACCACACCTCAGTCTTGCTATCATTTCAATTTGTGAACTTGAAGAGATCATCAGCTTTTATGGTGCTGGCGTAGGCGACAAAGTCATTCAAAATGTCATGCGCTACTTCCAAAACTTAACCTCGCCATTTAAGGTATATCGGTTGGCGACCTCAAAGTTGGTCTTGCTGTGTGACACACCAAACGGTGAGCACTATTTAAACAATTTAATTTCAGAGTTTCCCTTCTCTCGACCAATTCTCAATGAGCCTATGCTATACATTCAGCTCAAAGCGGGGATCGCCCGAGGGAATAAAGGGCTACTACTTGAAAATGCTTTTATCGCTTGTCGGCAAGCGCAGCAGCTATATCAAACGACTTATATTTACGGTCAGCAGACACAAAAAACAAAGTTGTTACAAGAGTCCAACTTAGCCATCGCCAAAACAGTGCAAAGTGCCTTTGATCAACATCGCATCATTCCGTATTTTACCCCGCGGGCCAGCATCGACGATCATCAAATAGTGCAATATCACTGTGCGCCTCGGGTACTCACCGAGCAGGGCGTGATCTTAAAGTCTCAAGCCTTTGGTGAAGTTATTAAGCACTCACGTTTGAACTCACAGTTAACCAAACAGATGCTTGAACTATGCGTGACCCAGTTTAGAAAAACCAATATTGCTTGGAGTTTAGCGTTAACACCTCAAGATCTGCGTGACCCGCAAATGATGGAATGCATCACACAATCCATTAACCGCTATCCGCAGCCCAATTTGATCACCTTTGAATTAGATGAACAAGCCCTGATCAGCCAGTTCAATGATATGACTGCCATTATCAGTATATTGCGCAGCAAAGGGGTTAATATTTTAGTGAATTCACGTAATAGTGGCTTGCTTACTATCAGCCGAGTGTTAAAAATGTCTATTAATGCGGTTAAACTTGAAGAAACCCTTATCGAGCAACTGGCTGACAACCCACAAGTAAAAGGGCTCGTTCAACATATTGGAGAGCAGTGTAAAAATAGTCAGATTGCTTTGATAGTTTCAGGCATTAAGAGTAAAGCGCAATTGCAGCAACTAGCTAATACCCATATTACCTTGTTTGAAGGGGAGTATATCGGCGCCGCAGCGCCGCATATTAAAGATAACTTGGCCCCACCAATATTGGATGTATCATAAGGGCATTGCTTCAAACTACTGAGGCGTTAAACTCACGACCAAGCGTGTACTGGACTGTCCACTGGCCCAGTACTTGCGCTCAAATGGTGTAATAGCTTGTGCACTTTCATATGCTTCAGCAGCGGCTTCAACTCCGGCTAATTGCAAAGCTCTAGCAAACTCTTCTATATATATTGACCAGTTACTTCGTACCTCTAACACGCCACCAAGCTTAACTATGAAAGGAAATACTGCCGCGCCGTGCCAGCGTCTTTGAATGTGTTTAGACTTTGGCCATGGGTTTGGGTACAACAAGTAATGATGGCTCGGTTGCCATTTAGCCTCAACGGCTAAACGCCAAAAATCATTTAAATCGGCTTGAACTAAAATGTATTGTCCACGCTCACTTTGCTTGTATTCTATATCGTGCTTATCAAGTCGGTGAGAAGACTTATCAACTCCAATCACTAAGGCATCGGGATGACGTTTAGCCAAATTAGCTGTACTTTCTCCAACCCCACAACATGAATCCAAAATAATTGGGCCTGAAAATGCCTGAACCTTGTCATTTACTTCATTAAATGCCTTTAAAGTATGCTCAGCAATGGGTTTTTTGAACTCAGCTTCCAGATGCTTTTGCACGATTTCATCTAACTTTTCGTGCAAGTCAGTTTGGTTTGAGGTGATACTCCGAGAGTTTGCGTCAGCCATTTTGCTCGTATCGTTAACTTTAAATGGGGCAATTTTAGAAGTTTGAGAAGTAAAGTAAATAGGGGACTGCCAATTTTAATAGACTTGTCCCTAAGGTATAGCAATACAGCGACAATCAACATTTCGATACGTATAAGCCAACGCCCTCACCAAAATATCAAAAGCGCATCGTTAGACCCAACCCCCTCATTCTATGCTTCTTTTCATGCCTTACTTGGGTACAATATGCACAAGCGTAATGATACGAGATATAATTACAGCTTAAATATCATTAATTTACAAAACTTTTAAGGATACAAAATTGAAAACATTTATCATCGCTTTATTCGCGCTATTAATTACTACCTCAGCTAGTGCTGCGCGATATGACATAACAGCAAATGTTGGTGAAATTCGATTTCACGGTTCAACTCAGTCAACGGCTGGTGGCCATTGGAATGGGGTTGTTTGGATATCATTAGAAAACCCAGATAAAAACCCGAACTGCGTAAAATACCGCAATAAATACGCAGTTGCCGTTGCTAAGGGTGATGATAGCGCCTTGAGTATTGCCCTTATGGCCAAAGCGTCTAACTCAAAAATTTTACTGACGCTAGACGACAGTAAAAAAATGCAAGGCGATGTGACTTGCTTACTTCAATATATTACTTTGCTTTAAAAGCTAAGCTTGTTGTTTAGGCTCAATTTGCATACACGGCGAGCAGCAGTTCGCCGTGTATGATTATATTGGACAGAACATTACTGCATGAAAAAAACAAAGCGCTAAGCGCGTTTATCAAATGACGTTATTGCCAATTAAACTGTGTGTATTAGAACACAGACTCCTTAATGCAACTCGAATCACATTAACACGCCAAAAAGCGCACCATACATTTGTTCTTTGTCTTGCGCCAATAAAAAAACCGATACCATCGCTGATATCGGTTTTTTAATGAGGCAAGCTAAAAGAGTAGGATACCTTTCAGCTGACCCTTTATATTGCCATTAGTGCCTTAGCCCTACACCACGTTTAATCAGGGTTAGTGCTATCGTAAACAGCACAGAAATAAAGCCAATTAACACACCAAATGCAACATAGATATTAACGTCAGAGACACCTAAAAAGCCGAATCTAAACGCATTAACCATATAGATGATTGGGTTGATCTGCGATACCCCTTGCCAAAACTCAGGCAAAAGTTGAATTGAGTAAAACACTCCGCCTAAATAAGTCAACGGTGTCAATACAAACGTTGGGATAATGCTAATATCATCAAAGCTGTTTGCGTATACGGCATTGATAAGTCCACCCAAAGCAAACACCGCTGAGGTTAAAACCACAGTGGCGACAATCACTGCAATATTGTGAATTTGAATGTCGACGAAAAATAAGCTGACTATACTGACAATCAAGCCCACCAGAATGCCCCGCGCCATACCGCCGCCCATATAACCAAGTACAATGACGTAGTTTGGTACAGGTGCAACTAGCAGCTCTTCAATGCTTTTTTGAAACTTGGTGGAATAAAAACTCGACGCCACATTAGAGTATGAGTTAGTGATCACCGACATCATGATTAGGCCTGGGACGATAAATTCCATATAGCCAAAACCACCCATTTCACCAATGCGTGAGCCTATCAGGCTTCCAAAAATAATAAAATAGAGCGTCATTGTGATCGCTGGCGGCACCAAAGTCTGAACCCAGATACGCAAAAAGCGAATGCACTCTTTGATCCATATACTTTTTAACGCAACACGATATTTTAATATGCTCATTGATTACGCCCCTGCTCTAATAACCCCACAAATAACTCCTCTAAGCGGTTGGCTTTATTGCGCATACTTAAAACAGTGTTTCCCTGCTCACTTAATTGAGCAAAAACCCCATTTAAACCCTGTGATTTTTCAACTTCGACTTCAAGCGTATGATCGTCTACCAAGGAATACGCATAACCCGATAGGTTCACGGGTTTTATCGGCGCGTGTAAATCCAAGACAAAGGTTTCTTTATCTAGTTTTGCCAGTAGCGCTTTTATCGTGGTGTGCTCAACAATGACTCCTTTATCAATGATGGCGATATTACGGCACAGCAGCTCCGCCTCTTCCAAATAGTGGGTCGTTAGTATGATAGTGACGCCTTGGCTATTAATCTCACGTAAAAAGTCCCACATTGAACGTCTCAGTTCAATATCTACACCAGCTGTTGGCTCATCCAGTATCAGCAACTTAGGTTCATGCATTAATGCACGTGCGATCATTAAACGACGCTTCATACCACCAGACAAGGTACGCGCTTGTTTGTCTTTTTTATCAAACAAACCGAGCTGTTTAAGGTATTTTTCTGCTCGCTGGTGCGCCACTTGACGAGGTACACCATAATAACCCGCCTGATTCACCAATATTTGGTTGAGGGTTTCAAACTGGCTAAAGTTGAACTCTTGCGGTACTAACCCCAATTCAGATTTAGCATCTTCCAATGCAGTATCAATGGAGTGACCGAAAACTTTGACGTCACCTTGGGTTTTATTTACCAAAGAAGCGATTACGCCTATGGTGGTTGATTTACCCGCACCATTTGGGCCCAATAATGCGAAGAAATCCCCTTCTTCGACTTCCAAATCGATCCCTTTGACGGCTTCAACACCGTTTTTATAGACTTTTCTTAAGCCTTTTATACTTAATGCAGTTGTCATGTACTTCGGATCCCCAATCCCCATAATGTGTTTTGAATCAATTTAATCCCCGTAACCCCAGCGTTTAGCGAGATTATGCTCTATGTTCAGATGATCTAAAATCCGCGCAACCATAAAGTCCACCAAGTCTTCAATAGACTGAGGCTGATGATAAAAACCAGGCGCTGCTGGCATGATGGTGACACCCAATTGGCTCAGTTTGAGCATATTTTCTAAATGAATTGGGCTAAACGGCGTTTCGCGAGGTACTAAAATTAATTGACCACGCTCTTTAATTACCACATCGGCTGCGCGCTCAAGTAAATTATCCGAGGCCCCTAACGCAATGGCAGATACACTACCTGCACTACACGGACAAACGACCATTTTTTTCGGTGCCGCAGAACCAGATGCCACAGGGCTAAACCAATTGTCTTTACCAAACACTTGAATTTGACCGTCTTTGGCATTGCACAAAGCACTGAGCTGTTCAGTTGCCTTAGCCTCATTCCCAGAAAGCTTAACATTAGATTCGGTATCTAGTACCACCCGTGCCGCGCTGGAAATAAGTACATACACTTGATAGTCCAGTGCAACTAAAACCTCTAGTAACCTTAAACCGTAGGGCGCACCGGATGCTCCACTAAATGCTAATGTGATAGGATCTTTATATTGTGACATATGTTTATGACATTACCTTTTCTAGCTCAGTCGTTATGGCATCATGGATGCCATTAAAACCACCATTGCTCATAATTAAAATATGTTGATTTGGTTTGGCCTGCGCAATGACTTGAGCAATGATCTCGTCAGTACTTGAAAAACACTGTCGTCCAGCTTTTTGCGCCGCATCTTTGAGTGACCAAGCCAGTCCATCAGGCTCATATACCAACGCGCTATCTGCCGCTTGTAACGCATTCATCAAGGTATCTTGATGTACGCCCATTTTCATGGTGTTTGAACGCGGCTCTAAAATGGCGATAATTTCATCATCGCCCACTTTTGCACGAAGACCTGCTAGGGTCATTTTTATCGCGGTAGGATGGTGCGCAAAGTCATCATATACTCGCACTCCGCCAATCTCAGCTTTGAGCTCCATACGTCGTTTTGGCGACTTAAAGGTTTGCAATGCTTCGATACTTACTTCCACCGGGATCCCAACATGACGCGCTGCCGCTATCGCCATCATGGCGTTTTTCACATTGTGCTCACCAATAGCAGACCAGCTTACCTCTCCAACAACCTCACTCTCGAGCAGTACTTTAAAGCGACTGCCATCTGAGCTGATTAATTGATACGACCAATCTCCGCCGAGCGATTCTTTTTGACTCCAAAATCCGCGTTCAAGTACTTCATTTATTGCATTATCTTGTGCTGGATAGATGGCTTTCCCCTGCCCCGGTAAAGTCCTTACTAGGTGGTGAAACTGAGTTTGAATGGCGTTTAAGTCCGCAAAAATATCGGCGTGATCAAATTCCAAGTTATTTAAAATTAAAGTACGAGGGAGGTAATGTACAAACTTGCTGCGCTTATCAAAAAAAGCGGTGTCGTATTCATCCGCCTCAATCACAAAAAATGGCGTGTCTGTTACACGTGCTGACAGACCGAAATTTTGTACAATTCCACCGATTAAAAATCCGGGTTTAAGGCCTGCGTATTCTAGTAACCATGCGAGCATACTTGCCGTGGTGGTTTTGCCATGGGTGCCGGCAACTGCCAGTACCCACGCGTCTTGCAACACATGATGTTTTAACCACTCAGGCCCCGAGGTGTATGGTAGGCCTTTTTCTAGCACATATTCAACACACGGATTGCCGCGGCTCATAGCATTACCGATCACCACCACATCCGGTTTGGGCTCTAGCTGAGCTGGATCATAGCCTTGGGTTAACTCAATCCCCAAAGACTCTAGTTGGGTACTCATTGGCGGGTAAACGTTTTGATCTGAGCCTGTTACTTTATGGCCCAAAGATTGTGCAATGGCTGCAATGCCCCCCATAAAGGTGCCGCAGATCCCAAGAATATGAATATGCATAAGTTCAGCTAGTTATGAAAATTGCAGTAAGAGTAACATACTCCAATGAGCCTAGGCTGACTTTATATGCAAAACACTTTTGCACAGACAAAAAAATACCAGCCACTTGGCTGGTATTTTTCAAATCGAGCGAAGCTGATTAAGCAACACCATATTGGTCGCGGTAAGCTTTTACTGCTGCTAAGTGCTCAGAAGCACTACCTTGCTGCTCAAGGTAAGTAATCAAATCAGCTAGCTTTACAATGGATACCACTGCAGTGCCGAAGTCACGTTCAACTTCTTGAATCGCTGAAAGCTCGCCTTTGCCTTTTTCTTGGCGATCAAGCGCAATTAACACACCTGCTAAATCCGCTTCGTTCGCCTTGATGATTTCCATCGACTCACGGATCGCTGTACCTGCTGTGATCACATCATCAACTAACATGATACGGCCTTTAAGCTCAGAACCTACTAGGTTGCCACCCTCACCGTGTTGCTTTTTCTCTTTACGATTAAAGCAATAAGGCACATCTTTGTCATGGTGATCAGCAAGTGCAACCGCCGTAGTTGTTGCAATTGGAATACCTTTGTACGCAGGGCCAAACAGCACATCATACTCAATGCCCGCATCCTCTAGTGCCGCAGCATAAAAGCGACCTAAGCGCGCAAGGTCGCGGCCAGTGTTAAATAAACCTGCGTTAAAAAAGTAAGGGCTTGTACGACCTGATTTAAGCGTAAACTCACCAAACTTAAGTACCTGCTTTTCAAGAGCAAACTCGATAAAATCTTTTTGATACTGTTTCATAACTAACCTTTTGTTTACGCTAATGCTTGTTTTTGAATATCGATGATCTCACGAATTGAATGCTTGGCTAGTGCCAGTAACTCGTCAAGTTCTTCGAATGAGAAAGGTTCACCTTCAGCGGTGCCCTGAACCTCAATTAACTTACCTGTTTCTGTCATGATCACATTCATATCAGTCTCAGCTTCTGAGTCTTCAAGGTACTCTAAATCACTAATGGCTTCACCGTTGTATACACCAACTGAGATCGCTGCAATCATAAACTTAAGAGGATTGGCATTGATCATACCTTTGGCACGCATATGCGTCAGGGCATCAACAAGGGCAACACAAGCACCGCTGATAGATGCAGTACGTGTTCCGCCATCTGCTTGCAGTACATCACAATCAATAGTAATGGTGTTTTCACCCAGTGCAGATAGGTCAACAGCGGCACGTAAAGCTCGTGCGATCAGGCGTTGAATTTCCATTGTACGACCGCCTTGCTTGCCTTTTGCAGCTTCGCGACCATTACGGGTATGAGTAGAGCGAGGAAGCATACCGTACTCTGCAGTGATCCAACCTTTACCCTGTCCTTTCATAAAACGCGGTACGCCCGCTTCCACAGTGGCTGTACACAGCACTTTTGTATTGCCAAACTCTACAAGCACCGACCCTTCGGCATGCATTGTATAGTTACGGGTAAATGTTACAGGTCTAATCTGATTTGCAGTTCTTTCGCTTGGACGCATCCACGTTCCCCTATCATCAAAGTTTCGCAATATTATAAAGGGATCCTTTGCGCTATGCCACGCAATACCAAAAGAAATCTTAGCTTTACCTATCGAGCAGCGTTTTTCTTAGGCTATAATGGCCACGCAAACTAAATTAAATAGGAACTTTATATGATCCATAGTATGACCGCCTACGCTCGAAAAGAGATTAAAGGCGATTGGGGCACTGGGGTTTGGGAGATCCGCTCAGTTAATCAACGCTATCTCGAAACATTTATCCGCGCGCCGGAGCAATTCAGGGCACTAGAGCCAGTAGTACGTGAACGCCTTCGCAAGCAATTACAGCGAGGCAAAGTGGAAGTCTATTTAAAATTTGCAGCAAACCCAGCTCACGTTGGTCAGCTGTCTATCAATGAAACCCTTGCAAAACAAATTCTTGAAAACGCAAAATGGGTGCAATCTATCAGCGGTGGTGACATTAACCCGACTGAAATTTTGCGCTGGCCCGGCGTTATGGAAGCGGAAGAAGTTGATTTAGACGAAGTCAATGGCGCTTTGTTAGCTGGCTTTGATGAGCTAGTTCAAGATTTTAAAGCAGCCAGAGCGTCTGAAGGTGCAAACCTTGAGAACATGATCACCACGCGTTTAGACGGCATTCTTGAGCAAGTATCTATCGTTGAAGGCCATATGCCAGAAGTCACCAAGTGGCAGCGCGACAAGCTTTCGCAAAAACTTGAAGAACTACAAGCTGATATCGATGAGTCTCGCCTAGAGCAAGAACTTATCTACCTTGCACAAAAACAAGATGTAGCAGAAGAGCTAGACCGCTTAAAGTCTCACGTTAAAGAGACCCATAAAATCTTGAAAAAAGGCGGTGCATGCGGCCGTCGTTTGGACTTTATGATGCAAGAGTTTAACCGCGAGTCGAACACCTTGGCCTCTAAGTCAATCAATTCAGAGATCACCAACGCCGCCGTTGAGCTTAAAGTCTTGATTGAGCAAATGCGTGAGCAGATCCAAAATATTGAGTGATATTTTGGTAAACCGAATTTTTGACAAGAGCCCAGCATTACTGGGCTTTTTTGTGTTTATTGGCAAATACGATTGCAAGGGTTCCTAGACAATTGCTCAACTAAGCAATTTAAAACCAGCTATCTTAAACTGATAGCTATATCACTTTGAATAAAGCCATTGCATTGCGCGCATAAATCCAATTGGGAAGGTTGTTTCATGCAGCCCTTCTTCGATCACATCCTGTTTAATGTTTAAGTTTGCATAACGCCGACCTGACAGCTGTTTTACAAAGGCCGTTTGATATTCCAGCCACTTGAAAGGATACCTTTTTGATGTTTCATGTGTGCCTACGGCAAAATACACCCGAGCCGCTAGGTCATCGTGATTTTTTGCGTATTCCCTTTCTTGTTTAAACAACAATCGTTTGTCCCAGAAAAAAGCGCCGCTTAATACCACATAGCTCTCAAACAAGTCGGGTTTATTGAGTAATACGTAACTGGCAAATAAACCACCAGCAGAATGCCCTACCAAGGTACGTTTGTTTTGGTCAATTGAGTATCTGGCTTCAATAAATGGCAGTAACTCACTTTCAATAAAGCTTAGGTATTGCTGGGCTTGACCGGGTTTGAAAGCGCGCCAATTAGCATCAATCGAAGGGGTATAATCTCGAATGCGGCTATGCATCATATTGTCTCCCTTCGAAAACCCAATACCCACTAAAATGACTTTTTCGAGCACACCTGCACTCATGGGTACACTCAGTGAACTCGCCGCTAACGGAAATGCATAAGGGCCATCGTTCACAATAACCACTGGGTATTTGGTCTTCGTTGTTTTTGAGTAACCTTTGGGAACAGCAATAAAAACAGGATAGGTTCTACCCAATTTCTCTGATTTAATTTCATAAACAGACGAGTTAGGTAATGAAAATGCAGTAAGTTTGCTTGTTGCATCAAGGTTTGCCCATGCAAGGTGCTGATAAAAAAATAAAAGAGATAAAATAAAGAATCTGTACATGTTAATCCTATTTCGGCTTAAATATTGTCGTTAAATCTGGACCAAACAACATTGGTCAATGAAACGCTATATTTTCACCGAAATAGTATACAGGCGACCGACCCAGCTTATCTGGACACGTTATGGATTACGCACCTTACTTATCTCTTTTAACCTCCCCTTGATGCAGCGTTTGCGCTATGTTGCTTTCTATATTGGCTAGGGCTTTGTTTTATATACTTTTTAAATGCAGCACCAAATGTCGAACGTGAATTAAAACCCGCGTCAAAAGCAACGGCGACAATTTTGTGATCCGTTTGTTGAAGTAATCGACATGCTTCGCGCACTCGGTGTTGATTCACAAAATCGAAGAAGCTTGTCTTCATATGCTGGCTAAAAGTTTCTGATATTCGCACTTCAGAGACTTGGATTTTGTCAGACAAAGTCCGCAGCGATAACTCACTGTCTTTATAGAGCTGTTCAACGTCCATAACATAAAGGAGCTTTTTGGCAATTTCTACTCTCGCCTCTTCAGTCAAACTCGATTTTGAATACACAGACTCTTTGTCTGAATTTGAGGCTGTTTCGACCCAATCCAATTCAGCATTAGACTCTTGATACACCGGTTGCTGATTGATGCCCCGAAGTGCAATAAAACCAACAAAGAACATTTCAATAACCATATTGGTTAAATAAACACTGCCCGGTTGTTTACCTGTCAACAGCCATAGTTCACAAATTGCGTACCATATCCAAGCCAGTGTGATTACTATAATTACCCATCGCAACCAACTAATTTGTTTATCTTCAATTTGTGAAAACAACATTCTCAGTCGCGATGTATGGGCTCTGAACAACTTAAAAGACATGCCCAAGTATGTAAAAGCAGTGACAACAAATAAAACCAAACCTATCTGACACCCTAATACAGCACGCTCATACAACACAGGATCGCGCGTTAACGGGTTCATGAGCGCCACCTTTTGCTCTGCCGACAACACATAATAAGGCGTAGCAACTAACGCTGCGATAAAAGGAGCGCATAATGCAAAAGTATCTTGGCGCTTAAACCGTTGCTCTTTTTGTTCGGTTAACGACCTAGTATAAAAGTACATAACAGAAGGTAAAAATAGCTTGAGCGAGAACATGATCCCCGCAAGATGCGGCCATATTTCAAAACTGTTAGTGTGCATGTAAAGTTGGTCAAACTTAACCAAGCCATAAATAAACAAAAATAGCGCAAGGAATCGCTCTTGATCACTTCGCCCAGACTGCTTAGTCAGCACTATTGCCATTGATAAAAAACACATTGCAATGGTCATTGACGAAATTATGACTTTCCAAATATCTAGACTTGCCATCGGTACTAAATGGTATTCCTGAGCGCTTTATAGTTACTCCTAATTTACCGCAGCGCACGCTTTTAATCATTCATTTTGAAGCAGTTTTTAGTCCTACCTAGCTTTCTCGGACGCATCGTTACAACAAATAGTGCAGATTTAACACGATATCCTTGTTAAAGCAAAGAGAGGTAATAATGAGTTTAACAGTAGGAATGGTTGGCCACATGGTGTTTGGTGGTGCGGGACTAATTGCGGGTTTTTCAGCCTTTATTGCTAAAAAGGGGTCGCTTAACCACATCTTCATTGGCCGAATATACGTGATAGCCATGATATTAATGGCTGTGACTGGGTTTTATTATGCCTATATAAGAGCTGTACATATTTCTATGTTTGCCGCGGTGTTGACAGCTTACCTGATTGCAACCAGTTGGTTATATGTTCAGAAAAAGGTTAAATATCTAATAATTACAAGGTACTTACCGATATTTTTGGGTTTGCCCGTTTTTGTTTATGCCAGTTATTTAAGCTACCTTGCCATGAATGGCATCACCGATGATTTTGGCCACTTCCAAATTCCAGCGATCAAGTACTATGAATTTGCGTTAGTCACCTTAATTGCTTTTGGCTATGACTTGTTGTTTGGACTTGGGAAAGCTCATAGCTTTAAACAGCGCATGAGCCAACACATTTGGCGAATGGCCTTTACTTTATATATCGCGTGCAGTGCTTTTTTCGAAGGGCAAGCCAAGTTGTTCCCTGAAAATCTACAATATTCGGTATGGTTAAGCTTGCCAGAAAAGTTCGTACTCGGCCTTATGGTGTACTGGTTGTTTAAAGGTAAAATCCAAAAACTTTGGCATAAGTTTTAGCGCTGTAAACTATTCAGCATTGATTGCCAGTGGCTAGCGCACTGGCTTTTGTTTGCAAAAAAACGTTTGCATGAGGAATACAAGTAACCAGTTACCCACCCACCTATAGCAAGAAAACTTGAACAACAGTCGTGCTTTGCAGCACCTCCATTAGTGAAGGTGCTTAAATAGCTCAATGCAAACATGAAGTAGAAAGAACTAAAGTGGTGTTAAAAATTTGGTGACCGCGCTAAGG
Organism: Pseudoalteromonas sp. Of7M-16; assembly: GCF_022347805.1. Taxonomy (NCBI): domain Bacteria; kingdom Pseudomonadati; phylum Pseudomonadota; class Gammaproteobacteria; order Alteromonadales; family Pseudoalteromonadaceae; genus Pseudoalteromonas; species Pseudoalteromonas sp. Of7M-16. The sequence goes on from NZ_JAKRFY010000001.1 coordinate 183,879, forward strand.
ACATAAATAACAGCTTAAGTAATCTCCTGATAACAGCCTACTTAGAAATATGAGAAGGCGCTAATGTAAAGCTGTATTGATAAAGGGTAAAAGAAGCGCACATAAAAACTGTAAGCTTACGCATCCATAACAGTACCTTATATAACAACATTCATGTAAACAACTCCCCTATTAAGACTTCGATTAATCCACCTTATTTTTATTAATACTTTTATAAAATGCTAATTTTAAAGGGTTTTTGTTAATTTTTAGTTGCGCAAAGTTTCATCTATTGATAATTTACGACAATCTATTAAGGAAGAGGTATAAGGGTGTGGTAGGCAGCACAAGAAGGATCAAAACAGAGAACTTTCGCATGTATGTCCAGCGTTCAATGCGACAACTGCGCAGGGAAAAGAAATGGACTCAAGAGCAGCTAGGTAGAAAGCTAGGAGTTGACCAAGCAACCATCAGTAATTATGAGTCTGGAAAAACGGATATGACGTTTACACAACTATTTGAGTTATTTCTTATTTTTGGTAAAGACTTAAGCGGTATCTTCGATTTTAAAGCATCGGTAATTGCAGATAAACAACAAGAAGAGCAAGAAAAGGAGTAAAAAACCATGTACGAACTTTATTCACTAGTCGATCATGCTCTATTCATTTTTATTATTTTAGGGCTAATAGTAAGCTGGAAAGTTGCCACAGCACGGTGGTTTTTCATTTCATATCTTGTAGTTATCCTGATTAATATGACTATGTTTTCAATAACATTCGAATGGAAAACTCATTACTATATTTTCCAAGCATTTCTAAATATTGTGTTTATACTACCAGTAGTTTATCGTAGGGATTTGGCGTTATTTCTCCATAAGAAAATCGGGGCTAATTTTTATCAACAAGTACATGAAAAGCAAAGTCTTTCCTCTCAAGAATGTATGATTTTAATCATCTTTTTTGGAGCTGCTGTGGTCAACTTAGTTACTTGGTTTGAAGTGTTAGCATATAAGTATTATTGGATTGATAATGCTTATTTTAAACTCTATTTCAGAAATAACATTATTATGGTTATCCAGCTTTTACTTTGTGCTTGCTTTTTAGCATATGCACTCCAAGCTGAATCGAGGGAATTGAATTATGAAAATACTGAATAAACAAATGACTAAAATTATTGTTGGTGGAGACGCTCGAGCCCCAGACCTACCACATAGAGCCCAATCAGTTAAGCAGCCAAGGAATACATTAACACCAACTTCAAAACGCAATGAAGAAAGAGGCTAAGAGCTGTCTCATATCACTACATAACTTTACTAGAAGGAATTGAATAGTGAAGACATTAAATATTAAGGTACTAAAAATATATATGGAGGAGTTCATACGAGCTCCCCGGCACACCAGAGAGCTCAATAGAAAATTTTGAAACAAGCGTAATTGCCTGACAAATATTTAGAAGGTGCATTTTTAGTGCGTCTTCTATTATGAAAATATACATTTGCAAGCTACCAAGTTTACCCACAGCACTGTTGTCTAACTCCCTTAAGAGATGTGTCCTTAAAGGAGGAGTGGATAGCTTGAAGTGGTTGCTTGTATGGATAGGTAACACCTACATAAGGATTTACTTACGAGATAATGTATTTTATTGATTACGCTCGTCTTACGCAGGTGCTTAAAACGCTATCAATACCAACAATGTCTAAGGAAATGGATTATGAAATTACTGAAACTTGATCTTTTAACGCTCGTTCAAGGCGGGACAGGAAGTGCAGATTCACCAAGTTTACCACAAAGAGCTCAACATGTCGCACTACCAAGAATTGAGAAAAGTGGAATTTATAAAAAGTCACTAGAAGATTAAACCTTCACTTCAATGAGTAGGTGCATGTTTGCGCTTACTCCGATGAAAATATACATGAAAAAGTATTTTATAAGGAAATTAAAATATGAAAGTACTTAGTAAAATTCATACAAAACATATTGTCTGTGGCAGTGCCAATGCCCCCAAGCTCCCACCTAGAACTCAGACCATACTGCACAAAATAAACCCTAATGTTTCAACAAACGACTCTTTAATTCTAACGCTGGACATTTAGTCGACAGTTAAAGAGCCGGTTAAGCATTCTCGACTCTGATTCTCAGTGCTATTTGTCTTAAATAGAACTTACTAAAACAAACTATGAAAAAAGCTCAGGTAATGTAATAACCACATTTAGTAGGACTTTCTACGCATTACTTTAGCCACACGATACAACTGCAATCGAAGGAATAGAACGATGAACAAACTAAATATTGAATTTTTAGCGCGTATCCAAGGTGGACAGCACTCTAGAGATCCTGACTTGCCACAACGTGCTCAGTCGGTGAACCAACCAGCATCTAAGCCCAAGATTACTCCACATTCTTGTTTTAGATAGTAGCTGAGCCTATTCATTCTTTAGTGCAGAAAGCGCCTTTAATGGCGCTTTTTGTATGAATATATACATTTTTATAACGGCTGTTGATTTGCAAAAATATGAAGATTTCCTGCTGACAAACATATCAAAGTACTTATTTTCTAATACATTCTCTCTTTACTCGTAATTAAGAGCTTAATTTTCTAGAGTTCAGTGACTTAAGAAGTCATCTTAACTCTTTTCCTAAACTTAAGAATACAATCTCCCCCTTAATACGAAGGTAATGACTATCATTCAATTGAATACATTCTGAATAAAGAAATTCCTAATTGCTCACTTAAAAAATTGTTCATATCAGAACAAGGCGTAAGATAGATAAAGCTCTCAATATAGTCCAGGTTACCAAACGGCTACGTACCCATTATTTCTATTCTTCGGAAGCTTTCAGCATAAGTAATACCCTAGACCAAGATGCCAACAAAACAAGCTCCCCCCACCCTAAGACCAAGCAAGACCGCAAGACAAGCGCTCTATTCAATAATTAACGATATAAAATTTTAAATTGAGAATATTTGCGACCGAACAAGCCTAAAGCCCCCTCATAAAAACAACTACTTAAACCCTGTTTTTGCTACCACTTCTCAATATGTGCAACAAACCACTCACTCGATAAAATAGTTAATATAAAGTCAATTGAATCAGATATTTACTCAACTCCATTTAATTGCTGAATCAACCAAACTAGACAACATTTAACAAGCAATTCAATAAGGAGATATCAATATGAAAAAAGAGCTACTCAACTCTGTTTTATTCACGCTATTTATGCTTTTTACCAACCTAGAAGCACACGCAGACAATTACATAACTTGCTCTAGTTGTTCATCTATTGGCGCAATGCAAAGTAAAGCCAAATCTTACATTTTTGATAGGACCAATGGCGATAGTATGTCATCTACCTATATCGTTCATTTAGTTAGTATTCCCAATGGCATTGCAGGCTCATTTCGCGTCACTTCTCGACCAGAATTAAATAGGTTTGGAGAAATTGAAACCACAGTGACCGCAAGAAGGTCATCGACGCCTCAACACCTAATTGATCAGGCCAAACGTGCACAATCTTATATGTATTTGGCCAAAAAGACGCGAGTTCCCGCCTCTAGCGGCTACCGCTCCGCTTGGGAGATGGCGCGAAATAGTAGTAGCAGAGATAGATTTGACGATTGGGCTGCACAAAACGATTCATTGAAGTATTGGTCGACACAAATAATTTCGATATTTGGCGGCTTATTTTACGACCCACTTGCTGGAATTGAACTATTATTTGAGTTCGAAGATGGCTCTCAACTCATAATGAAAGCAGCAACTTTGCGATCTGGTACTAAATTGCGCTTATCCTACACACGGCATAGTGCGATTGACTCTGATGGAAATCGAATTCCAGATGCAGGTACATCTATCGAAGGAACTTATCAATTTTCGTCGCAATATAAGCTTGAGCAGTACATTCAAAAAGCGGCTGAGTACGGAATTAGAGTAAGAGTAATTTATTCAGGAGTAAGGGGCAGAGTTACGATTGTCCCCATTAACAGGACTTAAACTATGATAGAAATGCTTAGAAATGGCGAATTACATTTAGCCCCGGTAGTGCTTGTGATTCAAGTGTTAATTTGTCTTGCGATTAATATTTTCGTGGCACAGAAATATAAATACAGTAAGGTTGTTGCAGTTTGCATGGCGGTGGTCCCCCTACTAAATATGTATGCGACGTGTGTTTATATTGCCTTGGCAATTTTTCATTCAAGAAAGCCTCTGAGCAACAGTGAAAACTGATTGGCATATAGGCTGAGCCTACATAGCGGCTTGGCCTAAAAGCTCATTCTCTGTGACTTGGATTTGTGACTATATTTCTCGCAACAAAAGTGTAGCTTGAGAATCCTTTGCACAATTCAATTGAACGCTCTGCAGCCACACTGCGTTTTAGCCTAACTCACCAACGTTATTACCGCCTAATTAAACAAAGCTATGTTTCAAAAATACGTGTAAGCCCAATACCACAGCTCGATATTAGTTGTTCAAATCTAGTATTTGGTTGTTTGACGCTTAAAACCTGTACTTTAACCAAGTAACCCTAATTTATGAACTTCTTCATATCTGGATAAGAAACAATCACTCAAATTAATTCTGAAATTCGCAATTTTCGTATCCTTAAATAATAATTTGGGAAGGCAAATTTGATATTCCAAGGAATCGGAGTACATAACTTTCTTGGGTAACAATATGAACTTGAGTAAAAAGCTTTATTTGGCCTTTGGCTGCCTCATAGCATTGATGGTGTTTTCCAGTACTGTCGTTTGGTTTAAAGTTTCCACCGAAACTGCCCGTGCATTCGAAGTAAAAGGCGATGATTTGCCGGGGATGATTTTATACAACCGATTACTACACCTAGAGTACCAATTAAGCAACATCGCGCTTGAATACCTCAACGGAGATATCAGTAAAGTGGGGCAGTTTAACCAGCTGTTTGAGCGCTTCAAATCCACCCAAAAAGAGCTGTATGGATATGAGTCGGCAAAACAAGCTGACCGCGAGAAAATGGCGCGGATCATGACCCTTGCTGAAACCTTCCACCGTGAAGTTAACAACGAGATATTCGCCAAATACGACCCAAGAGCTTATGAGCAGGTGAAGCAACGCGTAGATAAGCTTGAGCAAGAAACTGGCGAACAGTTGGAAAGTTTACTGGACTCTTTAAAAGAGCAAGAATTCAATGACGCACTGAAATCTACTGACTTACAAGAGTCACTCAACGATGACTTACCGGGAGTCCGGTACTACCTAGAACTGGTTGATGAAGCTGGCGATATGATAGCGGCCATCATTTCTCATACCACAGGAGCAAGCGGTGCGGAAGCTGATTTTAATGACGATGCAGAAAGCTTTAGGCACTACTTGAATTTACTCAAGCCACTAGAACAAAAACCGAATGAACTGCGAGATATTGCCCGTATTGAAGAGATGTTCGGTACGATTCAAAGCGAAGCTAAAGATATATTTAAAAGCTATGACTCTACGGCGTATGTGAAAGCACAGCGTAAACTCGCCGATTTGACGTCAAAGCAAATGATTGAGCTGTCTAAAATCCTTGATGTATCGAGCGAAGAAGAAAAAGACGACGCCATAAGGGCATTAGACTTACTCGTAGAAGGTCTCAACACCACCTTGGTGATTATTATTATGATCACTTTAATCGCGGCCATTATAGCGATTGCGGTTGCCTATGTGATCAGCCGCTCGATTGTAACCAGATTGAGCCAGGTGCTTACGATAGCCGAAAGAATAAGTGAAGGTGATATTTCAAGGCCACTTCTGTCTCATGCAGGTAAAGATGAAATAGATAGCTTGGCCGAAGCCACTAATAAAATGTCAAACTCGTTGAACACGTTGTTACAGGCCATCAGTAATGTGGTGAATGATGTTAAAACTTCCAGCGACAACATTGCAGAGACCAATAATCAAATTGCGTCCCGAAGTCAGGCGTCAGCAGATCAGTCCACTCAGGTTGCTACGGCAATTGAGCAAATGAGTGCCACAGTATCAGAGGTGGCATCGCAAAGTCAGGTCGCTGCCAGTCATGCAGATGGCGCGCGCAGCCTTGCATCTGAAGGGGGCTCAACGGTTACATCAACGGTAGAGAAAATAAAATCTGCTTCCAATGAAGTGCAAGACACCGCTGAAAATGTCACTCACCTCGGTGAGCTAAGTAGCCAAATAGGTAATGTGATCGGCGTGATAGGCAGCATTGCAGAACAAACTAATCTACTGGCGCTCAACGCTGCAATTGAAGCCGCACGTGCAGGCGAACAGGGCCGCGGATTTGCCGTAGTAGCTGATGAAGTAAGAACCTTGGCTGAGCGCACTTCAAAAGCCACTGAAGAAGTTGTCAGTACTGTGCAGTCAATTCAATCTCAAACCGAGCATGCTGTTAAGTCCATGGAAAACAGTGTTGCTCAAGTAAATCATAGTGTTTCTATGGCTGAAGATGCAGGAACACAACTTGAAGGCATTGTTACAGGCGCAAGTGAAATTGCGTCCATGATCCAGTCAATCGCAACCGCCACAGAGGAGCAATCTGTTGTCGCAAGCGAAATGGCACGTGATATTTCACAAATTGAGCAATCGAGTCAGAGCTCGTTGCAAGACACACAAGTCGCGGCGCACTCGGCACAGGAACTGAATAAGCAAGCCGAAGAGTTAGCCGTTTTAGTGAGTCGATTTAGATTGCGCAGTTAGTCAAACTGGTAACGAGGCGCACAAAGATTTAAAATAGGGCTTTTTACGGGCAGTAATCAGCTCTATTGCTCCCTTTTGCGTACACAAAGGTTCCACTATGACAAAGACACGCGGTAACTTGTTTATTTTATCTGCCCCTTCAGGTGCAGGTAAATCTAGCCTGATCAAAGCTTTATTGGACAAACAAGCCAACATTAAAGTTTCGGTATCCCATACAACGCGCTCCCCTCGCCCAGGAGAGAATAATGGTGAGCACTACCACTTTGTCACAGTGGATGAATTTAAAGCCTTGATTGATAAAGGGGACTTTTTTGAATGGGCACAAGTATTTGAAAACTACTATGGCACATCAAAACAGGCCATTGAAGATCAACTTAACAATGGCATTGATGTCTTTCTAGACATTGACTGGCAAGGAGCGAGACAAGTAAGAACGCTTTTGCCTGAAGTAAAAACAATCTTTATTTTGCCTCCTTCTCAAAATGAACTGGAGCAGCGCTTAAACAATCGCGGCCAAGATTCGCAAGAAGTAATAGCAGCAAGAATGGCCGAAGCAAAATCAGAAAGTAGTCATTACAACGAATTTGACTATGTCATTGTCAACGACAAGTTTGAGACAGCTTTAACCGAACTTGAGCACATCGTTGTTGCCGCGAGACTACAAACTAAAGCACAACAAGTACGTCATCAGGCACTAATTGCGGAACTTTTAGCAGAATAAACCTGCATTGTCCCCCTATTACTGTGTAGATTAACGATAAATTTTAACCATTCACTTGGCGAACTCGGTGGTTTCAAGTAAACTAGCCCTTTGCTAAATGTATAATTTTTTGGAGTGCTTCGATGGCTCGCGTAACTGTAGAAGATGCAGTAGATAAAATTGGTAACCGTTTCGATTTAATCCTTGTTGCAGCGCGTCGCGCTCGTCAAATTTCTGTTGGTGGCAAAGATCCAATGGTTGATGCTGAAAATGACAAGCCAACCGTTATTGCGCTACGTGAAATTGAAGAAGGTCTGGTAACAACAGACTCTCTAGATTTGATCGATCGTGAAGAGCAACAAAACCAAGAGGCCGCTGAGCTTGCAGCTGTAGCAGCTATCGTTGGTGGTAACCGCTAAAATAAACTTCTAGACGGCTTTTTAAGCCGAATCTAAGTAAAGTTTAAGATAACGCCAGCTTCTAGCTGGCGTTTTTTTTCATTATATTGCAAAAGCTATACGCCTTTGCGTTGGCTTCCGAGCCAATTCATCGTATATTCAATAATAACTATCTATTAACTTCACTGGAACATTGGAGTGTGAATGTATCTATTTGAAGGCCTCAAGAAAAAAATCTCAGAGTACCTATCACCAGAAGACGTCGAGCTGGTACAAAAAGCCTATGTTGTCGCTCGCGAAGCGCACGAAGGTCAGACTCGCTCAAGTGGTGAACCTTATATCACTCACCCGGTTGAAGTGACACAGATACTTGCCAGCATGAAGTTAGACCATGAAACCCTCATGGCTGCGCTGATGCATGATGTTATCGAGGACACCGATTTTAGTCAGGCAGATCTGGCTGAAATATTTGGTGAAACCGTTGCTGAACTCGTTGCTGGAGTCAGTAAGCTAGACAAACTCGACTTTAAAGATAAAAAAGAGTTTCAAGCTGAAAACTATCGCAAGATGATCATGGCAATGACACAAGATATACGTGTTATTCTTATCAAACTGGCTGATAGAACACATAATATGCGTACATTAGGGTTTTTAAGACCTGAAAAACGTCGACGCATTGCCAGAGAAACACTCGAAATATTTGCACCTATTGCCAATCGTTTAGGTATCCACGATATCAAAAATGAGCTTGAAGACTTAGGTTTTCAAGCCTTATATCCGATGCGCCATAGAGCATTAAAATCTGAAGTTGCCAAAGCGCGTGGTAACCGCAAAGAAGTGATCAGCAATATTCAGACAGAGATTGAATCTCGTTTGGAAGAAAGCGGTATCTCGGCTTCTGTCAAAGGACGTGAAAAGCACCTCTATAGCATTTACCGTAAGATGCTCAATAAAGAGCTGCTGTTTAATGAAGTCATGGATATTTATGCTTTTCGCATCAATGTCGACGACATAGATACCTGTTATCGTGTCCTCGGTGTGGCTCACAACTTGTATAAGCCAATTGAAACGCGTTTCAAAGATTATATCGCGGTACCTAAGACCAATGGCTATCAATCTTTACACACCTCGCTAGTCGGCCCACACGGTATTCCTGTTGAAATTCAGATCCGTACCCACGACATGGATCATATGGCTGACAAAGGGGTTGCTGCACATTGGATGTATAAAAAATCCGGTGACAGTGCAGGACATACAGCTCAGCAACGCGCACGTCAGTGGATGCAAAGCTTGCTTGAATTACAACAAAGTGCTGGTTCGTCATTTGAATTTGTCGAAAACGTCAAAACTGAACTCTTCCCTGAAGAGATTTATGTGTTTACGCCAGATGGCCGAATCGTCGAACTCCCCATGGGTGCGACTGCTGTTGATTTTGCTTATGCCGTTCATACCGATGTTGGTAACACCTGCGTTGGGGCTCGAGTTAACCGCAAACCTTATCCGCTGAGCAAAGCACTAGACACCGGCCAAACGGTAGAAGTTATTACCAGTTCCGGGGCGCACCCCAATGCGACATGGCTTAACTTTATCGTCACAGGTAAAGCGCGTTTAGGCGTGAGAAACTATCTGAAAAGTCAGCATCAAGAAGAGTCAATTCAACTTGGCCGACGACTGCTCGATTCAGCGTTAGGTGAACAAAAACTGGATGATATTCCAACCGAGCAAATTGAGCGTGTATTAGAAGAGCACGACCTCAATACCTTGCTTGAGCTTTTAGTCGAGATTGGCAACGGTAATATTATGAGTGTGCTCATAGCCAAACGCCTACTGCAAGCGGACGATGGCATTGAAAGCCTTGCCAAACAAGCAAAGGCAGCAATAATTGGTACTGAAGGTATGCTTGTCACCTATGCTAAATGCTGCCGTCCTGTTCCTGGTGATGCCATCGCAGCCTATGTTAGCCAAGGCAAAGGGTTAATGGTGCACAGACAAGAGTGTCGCAACATCAAAGGCTGGGAAAGCGAGCGTGCTAAATATTGTGTTGTAAAGTGGGAAGATAACCCAGAAAAAGAATACATTGCAGCTCTGCGCGTTGAAATCATCAATCACCAAGGTGCACTAGCTAAGCTGACCAACGTGGTTTCCAGTGCTCAAGCGAATATTGTTGAAATCGCCACTGAAGAAAAAGAAAGTAATTTATATATTATTGATTTAGGCGTGACCGTTAAAGATAGGATCCACGTCGCAAATATTATGCGTAAGATTCGCGTTATGCCAGACGTGCAACGCGTGTATAGAAAACGCTAAAGGAAGTTATTATGAACAAAGCGATTATTTCTACCGATCAAGCTCCGGCCGCAATCGGTACATACAATCAGGCAATTAAGGTTGGCACCGCTGTTTATTTATCGGGCCAAATTCCATTGGTGCCAAACACTATGGAAATCGTTTCAGAAGATTTTAGTGAGCAAACACACCAAGTATTTAAAAACCTATCAGCTGTATGTGAAGCGGCTGGCGGGCAACTTCAGGACATGGTGAAAGTAAACATTTTCATGACTGACTTGAGTAACTTTGCAACCGTCAATGAAATTATGAGCCAGTACTTTAAAACCCCTTACCCTGCACGAGCAGCTATAGGTGTAAAAGAGTTGCCAAAAAATGTCCAAATAGAGATTGACGGTATTATGGAACTGCCTTCAATGAATTAAATTTTCATTGTTGAACTTACATCAAAACGGCCCGCTTTTAGCGGGCCGTTTTTGCTTCTATGTGTTAAACGAAGAGAGCAAATACACAAAAAGCCTAAAATTCTCCAGCGAACTTTGATCTTAACAGCTTGACTACATAATATTAATTAAGCAAGCTGGTAACACATACATACGTATAACCTAATAAAATGAGTCAATCGATGCTTGGTTTTACAGCTTTAAAGGTGAATGTCGGAATTTATTGAGCATTTGGTTGTCATACTAACTACAAATAATATGTTGTGTGTAAGAGGTATTTTTTGCCGCCACTGCAAATAAAAAGGGTAAGTTGAAGTGCGGACTCTTTTATAGAGCCGCTCGGTCTATAAGGAATAGTCTGTGTTTAAAGTCACTAAAGATGGCCAAATATTAATGGACGTTGCGTCAGCTACGCCACCTAGCCAAGCCTTCATCGTCGAGGCGCTTGAGTGCTCACCCTATGCCGATTGTGAAGTAGATCACGACTCCATTGCCGCCTATTTCCAGAGTCAAGATGCTGAGCAACAATTGCTGGTCGCAAAACAAAAAAACGCCCAGTTACGGATCTCCATTTCAGAAGATAAGATGCAGGCTTCAGCCACTTTAAGGACTGCGCAAGGTGGCAGTCTCATTAGCCTAGATCAAGCTAAAAAAATCATCGTAAAGTCCGGCGTATGCAGAGGGTATAAGCAAGCCTTCTTAGAAAGTATTCTTTCCAAACAATTTGATGCACCTCCGGGCTCTGAGCATCACGGTGTTATCGCACAAGGTCGCCCACCAGAAAATGGTCTGCCAGCCAAGCTGATCTCGCATGTTTTGACCCTAAAAGAACGCTTGAAGCAGCCAAAACTCAGAGAAGATGGCACAGTAGATATGCGTGATTTTGGCGCTTTATCCAGCGTCTCTCCCGGCACACTATTGATCACTCAACGCCCTGCCACGCCGGGCAAAGAGGGATTTACAGTGACAGGAGAAAGCATTGAACCTATGCCAGGTGAATCATTTCAGTTAGTTGCAGGAGAAGGCACAGAAATTTCTCCAACGAACCCGCTAGAACTCATTGCAACCATTGCCGGCTGCCCTTCAGATATTCAAAATGGTATGCGCGTAGATGATATTTTTACCATCGCTGACGTCAATGTTAAATCTGGACATATTGAATTTAGCGGTAGTGTCATTGTTACTCACAATGTCGAACCCGGCATGCGCGTAAAAGCGTCTGGTGATGTTACTGTCATGGGCACGGTTGAGTCAGGAGAAATTATCAGTGATGGCAACATTGAAGTGCGTGGAGGTGTTATTGGCCACTTGGATCACAGTGACAACGATCAAAGCTTAACTTGCAAGCTCATTGCCGAGGGCAACATTGATATCGTACACGGACAGTACACCTATTTGGAAGCGCGAAATATCTACATTCAAAAACAAGCAAATCACTGCGATATAAAAGCCTTACGAACTGTCAGAATAGGGTTGGAAGATAACCCTCGCGGTAAACTTATAGGCGGTACAGTATTTGATGCCCAATCAATTACAGCGGGAGAGATCGGCAGCCCATCAGGTGCCACCATGTCAGTCTATCTTGCTAACTCAGGAGTTGAGATCACCAGTAAAACCGACCAGTGTATAAGAGACTTGGGAGAAACTGACGAGCAACTTGATAATCTTCAAAAAGCGGTTGAAAAAGCAGATCAGCTTAAAGATGTCGAAAAAAAGAAAGTGCTCATGGCAAAAATCAGTGCAACCCAAACTCATTACTGTCAACAAGCTGAAGCATTGGAAAATAAGCTCAGCGAACTCGACCATACATTGCATGAATTACTCGAAGGTACACACTTGCAGGCTACATCTGCACTTCACTCTGGCGTCGAGATACATATTTTTGATAAAACATATACGACAAATCGCAGCTACCCTCCGTGCACCGCAAAATTAATTGATGGCCAAATTGAGATTGAGTTTAAAAGTTAGGGGGACGTTGCCCCCTATTGCCAATTATAAAACACCTTCAATAGTCTCTTTGAGCTCGTCTGGCCAAACGCCGACCTGAACTTGCGCAATGTGCTGCTTTTGCAGTAGCAGCATAACTAAACGAGACTGACCAATTCCACCACCAATCGTTTGTGGCAACTCTCCCGCCAATAACGCCTTGTGCCAATCAAATGCGAGTCGCTCCTGCGCATCACTGATTTTTAATTGATGAGATAAAGACTCAGGTGATACGCGGATCCCCATAGATGAGATTTCAAAAGCATCCTCTAACACAGGGTTCCATACAAGGATGTCTCCGTTTAACCCTTGATATTGGTCGCATGTTGCCGTTGACCAATCGTCATAATCAGGCGCTCTAACATCATGAATTTCACCATCACCTAACTCGCCACCGATGCCAATTAAGAACACGGCACCGTATTCTTGCGCAATCGCTTTTTCCCGCTGTTTTGCACTAAAATCAGGGTACATTTTACGCAGCGCTTCAGCGTGAACAAAAGTAATTTGTTCTGGTAAAAATGGCTGACTACCAAACTCATCAGCAATTGCCTGCTCTGTGTGTTTGATGCACTGATAAAGGGTGCTAACGGTATCTTTTAATGTTGCAAGATCTCGCTGTGTATCTCCACAAATGACCTTTTCCCAATCCCATTGATCTACAAATACTGAATGAATTGGAGATAGACGATCTTCATCTGGGCGCAGTGCTTTCATATGCGTGTAGAGACCTTCCCCAACACCAAAGCCATAGTCACCCAGTGTTTTTCGTTTCCATTTAGCCAGCGAATGAACCACCTCAAACTCACTGTCAGCAAGGGTTTTTACGTTTACAGCTACCGCTTTCTCTGTACCACTCAAGTTATCTTGAATGCCATCACCAACTTTTGCCAAGATAGGTGCTTGTACTTCTACTAGCCCCAGTTTTTCGGTTAGCTGCACTGAGAAAACGCTTTTGACACGTGCTATTTGCTGCTGTGTTTTTAAGTATTGTGATTTCATATTGATCCCCATTCCAAATTGTCGATGATTCTGTGTTGTGATTTATCTGATGTACTCATCGTCAACAAATTTCGCGATAAATTCAATATTCAAAAACAAAAATACCCAACAGCAACTTTAATCATCAAAAAAATACCTGTATATTTATTGAATCAATAATTTCACCCCCGATAAGCCATGGAAAATTATCAGATCGATAATCTCGACAAATCTATCCTTAACGCATTAATGAGCGATGCGCGGACGCCATATGCAGAATTAGCCAAACGCTTCGCTGTCAGTGCAGGAACAATTCACGTGCGAGTAGAGAAAATGAAACAGGCCGGTATTATTGAAGGTACAAAAGTATGTATCAATGCCAAAAAACTCGGCTATGATGTCTGCTGTTTTATCGGTATTAACCTCAAACATGCCAGAGATTATCAAGACACCATCGCCAAGCTTGAAAGCTTTGAAGAGGTTGTTGAGGCTTATTATACAACGGGTAATTACAGTATATTTATCAAAGTGCTGAGCTGCTCGATGGATCACCTACACGATGTACTAGTCAATAAAATACAATCAATTGAAGCAATACAGTCCACCGAAACTTTGATCTCTTTACAAGCCCCTATCATGCGCGAGATTCAGCCCTAAGTTTAGCCAGTTTGGTAAATAAATAGGTGTGTACTTATACAGTAATTAATTTGATATAATGCGCTGCAATTTTGAATTTAAGAGCAGTTCTCGATGGAAGAAAATCGCTTTCAGCGCGTTAAACGCATTTTAGAGCAAAGACAAACAGACTTAACGGTATGTCTTGATGAGGTGCATAAGCATCATAACTTGTCAGCGATTGTACGTACCGCCGACGCAGTTGGCTGTCACTACGTTCACGCCGTATGGCCACAAGATCAGCGACGTTTGACTAATAACACATCAGGTGGTAGCAAAAACTGGGTAGACACACAAATGCATGATGATATCGATCAGGCTGTCTCTACTATCAGAGAACAAAACCCGGGGATCCAATTACTGGCCACCAATTTGAGCGACAGCGCGGTAGACTTTAGAGAAATCGATTATACAAAACCGACTGCGGTAATTGTTGGTCAAGAACGCCTAGGTATTTCAGATCGAGCACTTGAACATGCTGATCAGCATATCGTTATTCCCATGGCGGGTATGGTGCAGTCTTTAAACGTGTCCGTAGCAGCGGCATTGATTTTGTACGAAGCACAAAGACAAAGAGAAGCTGCGGGCATGTATCTGCAAAAAGATATGCTAGACCCAAAAGTAAAACACAAGTTACTTTTTGAAGGCTGCCACCCAATCATTGCAAACCGTTGCAATGAAAAAGGATTACCCTACCCCGAGCTAGATGATCAAGGCGAAATCATTGCCGATGATACATTTTGGAACACGCTTAAATTTAGCAAACAGAAAGGATAGTTATGTCTTCACCTAATTTAGCCCACTACCCAATCACAGACTTAAAAGGCGTCGGCCCTAAAGCGGCGCAGCGATTGGCTAAATTAGGTATCGCACACGTACAAGACATGCTGTTTCATTTACCTTTGCGTTATGAAGATAGAGCCAAAACATATAGTATCGCGTCTCTTATGCCGCATATGCATGTAAGCGTGGAAGGTGAAATAGAGCAGGCGAATATCACATTTGGCAAACGTCGTATGTTGGTTTGCCAAATTAATGATGGCACAGGTAGGCTAACTCTACGCTTTTTCAACTTTTCTGCAGCGCAAAAAAATGCCATGCAGCCAGGTAAAATTATGCGCTGTTTCGGAGAAGTGCGACGAGGTCGAGTTGGACCTGAAATGGCGCACCCTGAGTATCATATTAAAAGTTCACTAGATGATATTGATCAGGTAGATGAAACCCTGACCCCAGTTTACCCAACAACCGAGGGGCTTAAACAATTAAGCATTAGAGCCATTGCCGAGCAAGCTGTCGAGTTATTGCAAAAGTATGATATTGATGACCACTTACCTGTTCAATTTAGGCCCAACCAGTTGAGCTTGAAAGATGCGTTACTGCTGTTACACAGTCCACCACAAGATGTCGATTTAACTCAATTGGATTTGGGACAGCATCCGGCACAACAGCGCTTGGCTTTTGAGGAGCTGTTGGCACAAAATCTAAGCCTTTTAAAGCTAAGAAAAAAAAGCCAAGCGGTTAAAGCTGTCGCCCTACCACCGACCAACTCAATAGAGCCCGAGTTTTTAGCACTGCTCCCTTTTAAACCAACCAATGCGCAAAGTCGAGTCGTCAGTGAAATAAAACAAGATCTGCAAAAATCAGAACCCATGTTACGCCTAGTACAAGGTGATGTCGGCTCTGGTAAAACCTTAGTTGCCGCACTGAGCGCACTTACTGCCATCGCGAAAGGTTATCAGGTCGCGCTCATGGCACCTACTGAGATCCTATCAGAGCAACATGCGCTCAATTTTCAGAACTGGTTTGCTAAATTAAATATCGAAACCTGTTGGCTAGGTGGCAAAACAAAAGGCAAAGAGCGCAAAGAAACCCTCGAAAAAATAGCGTCAGGTAAAGCGCAAATGGTGGTTGGCACCCATGCACTCTTTCAAGAGCAGGTTAACTTTTCAAACCTGGCATTAATTATCATTGATGAACAGCATAGGTTTGGGGTGCATCAGCGACTTTCCCTCAGGGAAAAAGGCAAATTTGGTGATTGTTACCCTCATCAGTTAGTCATGACAGCAACACCTATCCCCCGCACCCTTGCGATGACGGCTTATGCCGACTTGGAAACATCCGTCATTGATGAGTTGCCGCCCGGAAGAACACCCATTACCACAGTTGCAGTGCCTGATACACGCCGAGAGCAAGTGATTCAACGCGTTAAAAGTGCTTGTCTAGAACAAGATCGGCAAGTTTACTGGGTCTGTACACTGATTGATGAATCGGAAGTGCTTCAATGCCAAGCGGCAGAAGATACAGCTGAGCAGCTCACAAAACAATTACCTGAACTCAAAATTGCACTCGTACATGGGCGCATGAAAGCCCAAGAAAAACAGCTGATCATGGCAGACTTTAAAGCCGGAAATTATCATGTTTTAGTGGCAACAACAGTGATAGAGGTCGGGGTTGATGTACCTAACGCCAGTCTGATCATCATTGAAAACCCGGAGCGATTAGGCCTTGCTCAACTGCATCAGCTAAGAGGGCGGGTTGGCCGTGGCGCCATAGCGTCACACTGTTTATTGCTATATCACGCACCACTATCAAATACCGCACAAAAAAGGCTAGGAGTGCTCAGAGATAGTAACGACGGATTTGTTATTGCTGAAAAAGATTTGGAGATCCGGGGCCCTGGTGAAGTACTGGGAACTAAACAAACTGGACTTGCGGATCTAAAAATTGCCGATCTGACCCGAGACAAACATATGCTGCCCAGCATCAGAGGCCTTGCATTCTCATTACTCAATCAGCATGAGGAGTGCGTTGACCCGCTGATACTTCGCTGGATGGGCAATCGTGACGAATTTGCAATGGCTTAATTAAAAATATGGTTTCGTTCAATTACCTCTAATTGATAACCATCCGGATCTGTCACAAAAAAGAATTTTGCTACCAGCTGATTTTGTTGATTTAAAGATTTGATTTCAGAGGGTTGGTAACCCTGCATTTTAGCTTTCTGCCACAGAAATTCGATATTATTCGAGCACAGGGCCAAGTGACCATACCCATTACCCAGCTGGTAGGGCGCGGTATTGGTAAAGTTATGCGTCAATTCAAGTTCAAAGTGGCTTTCGCGATCACCTAGGTAAGTCAACGAAAAGTTATCAAACTCTATTGTTCTTCTCACCTCAAACCCAAACAGTTCGTGATAGAATTTAATTGAGCCTGCGAGATCCTTTACACGGATCATTGAATGAATCATTTTAGCCATTGGAGCCTCCAAAAATGTGCGAACTCTACGCCTCCCAGTCACCAGACTTGTACTTAGTCAGCAAAAAATCCATTCGCGTACAGGGAGTTGTGACCAGCTTGGCGCTTGAAAATAAGGTATGGCAAGTATTGGAACAGATCGCAGCACAAGAGCAGATCAGTGTTGCGAAGTTCATTTCTATGCTCTATCAGGAATCAGTTGAAAGGCATGGTGCTGTTAGTAACCTAGCCTCTTTACTGCGTATTTCCTGCCTTACCTATTTGGAAAATGGTACACAAAATTAAAAAGCGAGTGGTAGTAACCTATTACTACATAAGGATTTATAAATCACTTTATCAATCCATATAAACGCTATAGACTTGTCTACCAAATGTCAGACAGTTAAAGCAGTTACCCATGAAATCTCAGTTTGGTAGGCGCGCCTTTACCCACATGGAACTATATAGTCTATTTAATGGCTACATTTATGGTGACGAGAAACTCAAACGAGAGCAGCCCAAACACTGGCATTTTTGGTTGCCGTTATTGGCTTATTATACAGGTGCATACAGCGACGAGCTGGGAAACCTAACTCTCAATGATATTAAGAAAGTAGACTCCATTCACACTTTCGATTTTCATACTCATGGAAAAATTCAATCTAGACTGGTTCCTATTCATAGCGCCTTGTGGGAAGCCGGGCTCGAGCGCTACATACAGCTTGTAAAAGAATCGGGCCATGATCGACTACTCTTTGATTTGCCGTCAAAGTCAGGGAGATATAGCGAAAAAGTACGTATTTGGTTTTCCGGAGAAGGCGAGCGTCTAGGCTATTTACAAAAATGTGGTCTGCCTAATATTGATCAACAAGGTTTAAAAACTGCGATCAGCAGCTTAAGATTAAATTTCGAGCAGCAAATTTATATCTCGGCAATTCAACTGGGAAAACGTCCAGCTATGAGCTATTTACTAGGCCTAAAAGAGGACGGAGCTGCTGTTGAAAAGCTCGACCTTGAAATACTGTCTCGGGTGATAAAACCTGTGAGGGTGGTCAATAACCACATTAGCTGGCAAAGATTCGTTGAGCGCCACTAGAGTGAGAGTATAGACGTTGATCATTTCTATCAAGCAGGCTTCAAGTACCTGCTTGATCTACGCTCGCTATAGAGATTTAATATACTGAGTAAATTCAGTGCCCAAATATTCATCCTTCATTGCATATTGAACGATTGCTTTTAGGTAGCCTAACTTATCACCACAGTCATGAGATACGCCACTCATATGAAAAGCTTCCACAGTCTCATTTTCCATAAGCATATCAATTGCATCAGTAAGCTGTATTTCGCCACCGGCACCGACCGGTGTTCTTTTTAATAACGACCAGATCTTTCTTGAGAGCACATAACGACCAACTACAGCTAGATTCGAAGGCGCCTCTTCTTGTTTTGGTTTCTCTATCATAGACTTAATGGCTGTACTCTGACCTGGGGCCAAGTCTACGCCGTTAATATCGGCAATACCGTACTTACTGACATCTTCAACAGGAACAGGCTCTAACATAATCTGGCTGCTGTTATTTTCTTCGAAACGTTTGACCATGGCAGCCAAGTTTTCACTTCTCTGATCAGCACTGTACTCATCCAATACGACATCAGGCAGTACAACGATAAAATCGTCATCACCGACGATAGGTTTTGCACACAATACTGCATGTCCAAGGCCTTTAGCCTCGCCTTGCCTGACATGCATAATAGTCACATCTTCAGGACAAATTGAGTGTATTTCATCTAACAGTTTTCTTTTGACACGCTTCTCTAACGTTGCCTCCAATTCGAAGCTTGTATCAAAATGGTTTTCAATTGCATTTTTTGAAGAGTGAGTCACCAAAACAATTTCTTTTACACCAGCAGACACACATTCCTTAACGATATATTGAATAAGTGGTTTATCCACAATGGGAAGCATTTCCTTTGGAATTGCCTTTGTTGCAGGCAACATGCGAGTCCCTAAGCCCGCAACTGGTATCACAGCTTTCATAAATGTTCGCTTTAAATAATATAATTTAACTTTGAAATTGATTGTAGATTACTAATCATGTCATTGGAATGAACAACATAAAAAGAGGCCTATAAAGGCCTCTAAATACTAATTAAGATTCATTTCTTGAATAATTTCATGGGCTATTGGTGGAGTTGTACTTACTGGCTTTTCATGTTTATTTGCTTTTAATTGCCCTTTCCTATGTTTTAAAGAAGCATCAAGCTTTTTCGCTGCACTTGCGATCGCTGGATACATTACACCATCTTCCCCCTTAACTGAGATCCTAGACCCCGCATAGTTGGTGCTAATTTCCGTATAAAACTTTTTGTGTTCTTTACTGATAATAATGTCCAGTGATAACAAAGAAGGAAAATGATTCGCAATCTTTGCAAACTTTTCTTGTACATGCTGCTTCACTGAATCTGTCATATCGACGTGATGACCAGAAAGATTAATCTTCATAGGATCTTCCTTTTTTTATTTACCCTATAAATAAGTATTGGAGCATAAGCCCCAATTCTCAAGGCCTAATTTAAGAAAAATGTCATCATGCCGTTATACGTTTGATTTAGGTCATATAACTTTGTTGGTTGAACTATGCAAGGAAAGAGGTCAAAAATGCGCTCACATCTGGGCGCAAGTTACATTTTTAGGGAATACCAGGCACAAAAAAAGCCCCCATCAGGGAGCTTTCTCAGAGCAAGTTAACTTATTATAAGCCAGCTCTTTTCTTAATTTCTGCAATAAGCGGTGAAGAACCGTGACCATTGCTTTCTGCCCAAGCAATGTCAGCACCGTCTGCTAATGCACTTTTAGGTAAACCTTTGACAATAAGTTTACCCGTTTCAACTGCATTGCTTGCAATTGCGTGGCGTAAAATATTATTGCCGTTGCACTGAATTGAACCAAAGATATTACGAACTTTAACACGAGAACTCTTTAAGGCTTTACGAACACGCCCCTTATCATCTACTGCGATGTATTCGCATAGCGTCACAGCTAATTGATCGTTTGCTTTAGTTTCAAAACTTAAAGAAAACGCGCCCAAACCAATAGAAACACTTAACAAAACAGGTACAAATTTCATTGCCAATTCACCTAGCACTTTTTTATTACATAAGGACAAACACTATTGTAGCAATACAGACAACTGTTAGCAACAAAGTCATAATCCTTTATTCAAAGTTACGAACTTATAGTGATATTTATTTCGATCATCAGGCTCATAACTTTCAACTTCACTCTCTACCCACTCGCCAAATGGTAAGTAATCTGGAAATTGCGTGTCCCCTTCGACCTTCAGATCGATATGAGTTAGATACAGCCTATTACATAATGGTAGAAACTGTTCGTAAATATTTCCACCTCCAATGATCATAACTTCGTCTATTTTATCTACTAAAGCTAAGGCTTCTTCAGTTGAAGATGCTGTTTCAATGCCTTCAGCTTGATAGTGTTCATTTCGCGTTATAACAATATTTCGTCTTCCGGGTAATGGACGTCCAATTGACTCAAAGGTTTTACGCCCCATGATAACTGGTTTACCCATGGTTATTTTTTTAAAGTGCTGAAGATCTGCCGGTAAATGCCACGGCATTTTATTGTCATCACCGATCACACGATCCTTTGCCATCGCTGCTATCATTGATATAAGCACAATTTACTCCAATAATATTTTTGTATTAAAAAAGGGCCTAGTGGCCCTTCTATTATCGCTCGTAGATAACTTCTACATCGTAGTCATCTTCGTCCCAATCATCCCAATCGTCATTGCTTTCTTGTGTAGCTTGGCGATGATAAGTATCCCACTTGAATTCAACTTCTTCTTGCTGTTCCTCGTCAAACTTATCTCTTGGTAAGGTATCCAGCAGGCCTTGTATATCGTAACACAATTGCTGTGTGTTGAATTTATTCGCAGCTGAAATTCGATATACTTCTGTGGCATCAAGCTCTTGAGCAATACGCTCACATACTTCCTCAAGTTCATCTTCAGCAAGTAAATCAATCTTGTTGAGTACTAACCAACGAGGTTTTTCCGCAAGTTTTGGACTGTACTGGTGCAATTCATTGATAATGGCAAATGCGTTATCAACTGGATCTGTGCCATCAATTGGCATCACGTCTACGACATGCAGTAGCACACGACAACGCTCCAAATGCTTCAAAAATCGAATACCCAGTCCAGCGCCATCTGATGCCCCTTCAATTAACCCTGGAATATCAGCGATCACAAATGACTTGTTTGCCTCAGGTCTCACAACACCAAGGTTAGGCACCAATGTAGTAAATGGATAATCTGCAACCTTCGGCTTTGCTGCTGAAACACTGCGGATAAAGGTAGACTTACCCGCATTAGGCAAGCCAAGCAGGCCGACGTCAGCCAATAGCATCAGTTCTAACTTTAAGTTTCTAACTTCGCCAGGTGTACCTAGAGTTTTTTGTCTGGGTGCTCGGTTAGTACTAGATTTAAAGCGAGTGTTACCTAAACCATGATAACCGCCTTTGGCAACCAAAAGCTTTTGCCCGTGACGAGTTAAATCACCAAGGCTTTCCTGTGTATCCACGTCTGTGACGCGTGTTCCCACTGGAACTTTTAGAACTAAGTCAGTACCTTTTTTACCAGTACAATTGCGACCTTGACCATTTGTACCACGTTCAGCTCTGTGAAAGCGTTCAAATTGATAGTCAATCAAAGTATTGAGGTTTTCATCAGCTTCTAAAAATACACTGCCGCCGTCGCCACCATCACCGCCATCTGGACCACCATCTGGGACAAACTTCTCTCGACGGAACGAAACAACACCGCTCCCTCCATCGCCGGCTTCAGCACGGATCTCTACTTCATCGACAAACTTCATGGTTACTCTCTTACTGGATTAGAATAGCAACAGCTATTATAGCAAGGTACGCTTAGCTGCTGATAAATAATATGTAGCTATAAAAACAAAAAACCCCGCCTAAGCGGGGTTTTTTAAATCTTTTACCGATTACTCAGCTACGATGCTAACGTATTTACGGTTTAAAGGACCTTTAGTTTCGAAAACTACTTTACCATCTGCTTTTGCAAAGATAGTGTGGTCTTTACCGATACCTGCGTTAGAACCTGCGTGGAACTTAGTACCACGCTGACGAACAAGGATGTTACCCGCTAAAACTGATTCGCCACCGAAACGCTTAACACCTAAGCGTTTACTTTCTGAATCGCGACCGTTACGAGTACTACCAGCTGCCTTCTTATGTGCCATCTTTCTGTACCTCTAAAAATTAAGCGCTAATGCCAGTGATTTTAACTTCAGTGAACCACTGACGGTGGCCCATCTGCTTACGAGAATGCTTACGACGTCTGAACTTAACAATCTTAATTTTCTCGCCACGACCGTGAGAAACAACTTCAGCTGTTACCTTACCGCCATTTACGAATGGTGCACCGATCTCGATCTTCTCACCATCAGCAACTAGAAGTACTGAATCAAATTCAATTGATGCACCAGTCTCAACGTCTAATTTCTCTAGACGAATTGTTTGACCTTCAGTCACACGGTGCTGTTTACCACCACTTTGGAAAACCGCGTACATAATTAACTCCGTTGTGCGCCCTCAAATCGACGCAACTTAATATTCTTCAATAGGGCGCGAAGTTTACGCTAATGTCGAACTGCGCGCAATACCCTAAGGATAAAATAATGAATAAAAATTGGCTTGTTTGAGAGCATTAATTCATTTTCGCCTATTCTAGCTAAAAAGTTCGCATTGCCAAACTGTTTTTTACTGCAAAAACTTTCAACAAAAACACTTGACAGTTCATGACAGTACACATAACGACCACAAAACTGATCAGTATTTAATCCAAATGCTTTTTTTTTCTCTATCATTACTCATAAAATTCGAGTCGGCTGAAATTTTAATGTACAATCTGCGGCGTTTATCTCTAACAGGGGCTTTAGCACGGTATACTATGGATATTAAGACTATCCAATCATTGATTGAGCAAGACATGCTGTCTGTGAATCAACTTATTTTTGAGCAAATGCAGTCAGATGTTGCATTGGTAAATCAATTGGGTTTGTATATTGTCAACAGTGGTGGAAAGCGCGTAAGACCAATGTTGACTTTGCTTGTTGCAAAGGCACTTGAAGCAGAACAACAGAACAAACACATCACGCTAGCAACTATTATAGAGTTTATTCATACCGCAACTTTGTTACACGATGATGTTGTTGATGAGTCTAATTTAAGGCGCGGAGAGCCAACTGCCAATGCTGAATTTGGCAACGCTGCGAGCGTACTTGTTGGAGACTTTATTTATACCCGCTCTTTTCAGCTAATGGTTGGCCTTAACAATATGGAGGTCATGCAAATATTAGCCGATGCGACCAATATAATTGCTGAAGGCGAAGTACTGCAGCTAATGAACTGCAACGACCCAGATACAACTGAGCAAAGCTATATGCAGGTCATTTATAGCAAAACAGCAAAACTGTTTGAAGCTGCAACCTTGCTCCCTGCTGTCGTATCTGAGCAACCTCAAAACATAAAGGACGCTCTGAAGCTATATGGCATGCACCTTGGAACTGCTTTTCAGCTGGTAGATGACGTACTAGATTACAGCGCTAACGCTGAGCTTCTCGGCAAAAATATCGGGGATGACTTAGCAGAGGGCAAACCAACATTACCGCTTATTTACGCGATGAAATCTGGCACCGATACTCAGGTTGCACAAATTAGAGAAGCGATCGAATCAGGCAATGGTATTGATAACTTGTCTGATATTTTGCAAACACTTGAAGATACTCAAGCACTGCAAAAAACAATGGAAAAAGCCCAACAAGAATCGGACAAAGCAATTGCACAATTAGATTGTTTAGACAACTCTACATTCAAAGAAGCACTCATTGCCCTTGCTAAGCTTTCTGTAGATAGAGAGTATTAATATCCTAATAAAAAAGCTGCCTAGGCAGCTTTTTTACTTTTCTGGCGGTCTATAGCCTTCAATTTCTACTTCTTTATTTTCGAATAAAAATCCAACCATTTGTTCTTCAAGCAGCTGGCGGTGTTCAGGGTCCATCATATTTAAATGCTTTTCATTGATCAGCATCGTTTGTTTATGCTGCCATTGCTGCCACGCTTCTTTCGAAATATTATTGAAAATACGCTCGCCTACCTCACCTGGATACAATTGGAAATCCAAACCGGGAGCTTCTTTATTTAACTTCTGACAAAAAACTGTACGTGCCATCTTCTTACCTATAACTCAGTCTCGTATGATGCAACAAGTTTACCCCATTGCCTTTAATACTTTAACTAACTTTTTTGTTGGCGCGGCAAGTCCAACCTCTGGCGGCTGATTTATATCGTACCAGAGCAGCTGATTGTCATGTCCACAATCGGGTATCTGCGTTAACTCGACACAAATAGGATTAATAGTCAGTTCAAAGTGCGTGAATATATGTACAAAAGGTGCCAACGAATATGTTGTCACTTCTATTCCTTGTTGAACTAAAAAAGCGTTCAACTCCGATAACTCCGCAAATTCGAAGAACCCAAATAACCCCCCCCAAATACCACTGCTTGGTCTTTTTTCCATCAACACTTGCTCATCGACTTTGACCATAAGGTGATATGCCGACTTTTTAGGTTTTTCTTTTTTGGGTTTAGAGTTAGGAAACTCTCTAACTTTATTGTTTTTATGTGCAAGGCACCTTTCAACCAAAGGGCAAGATTCGCATTGAAACTTTGAGCGCGAACAAAGACTTGCACCTAAGTCCATCATAGCTTGATTGAACTCTCGTACATCACCAGCAGGCGTCACAGCATTCGTTAGCTCCCACAGGTGATTTTCAACTTTCTTTACGCCGTACCACCCTTCCACCATAAAAAAGCGCGCCAAGACGCGTTTTACATTGCCATCGAGTATAGAGTGATGTTGACCCAGTGCTAAAGAGAGGATTGCACCTGCGGTTGAACGCCCTATACCCGGTAAGTCAACAACCTGCTCGAATGTTTCTGGAAACCTTCCTTGATATTGGTCACGAATGATTTTAGCCGTTTTGTGTAAATTTCTTGCTCTCGCGTAATAGCCTAATCCCGTCCAATGATGAAGAACTTCGTCTTCCGGTGCATCCGCCAAGTCGATAACTGTAGGAAATCGAGACATAAAGCGCTCAAAGTAGGGGATCACAGTTACGACCTGAGTTTGTTGCAACATTACTTCGGACACCCACACCTTATAAGGTGTTTTATCTATTTGCCATGGCAGTGTTTTTCTACCATGGACGTGGTACCAATCCACAACTTTTGTTGCAAACCAGTCTGCTGTTTGACGATCAACGGCCATCTTTATTCTCTGTCTACTTGCTTCAGCCGCCAGTGTAAGAAGCTTTTTAAAAACGTCAAGCCCTTGTACTTATCAGCGTGAACAGGGATAATGTGCGCCCAATTTTTACACCGCAGATGATGACAATGAACGAATCGAGTAAACAAGCACTAGAGCAAGCTGAGCAGGAAGGTAAATATATCCGTAAAGTGCGCAGCTTTGTAAAACGTGAAGGTCGCCTTACTAAAGGCCAAGCAGCTGCACTAGAAAAGTGCTGGCCAACCCTTGGGCTTGAGCATAGCCAAGGCCTACTCAACTTCAATGAAGTATTTGGCAATGACAATGATGTTGTCGTAGAAATTGGCTTTGGTATGGGTAAGTCATTGGTTGAAATGGCTAAGAATAACCCACAGCAAAACTTCATCGGTATTGAAGTTCATCGTCCTGGTGTAGGCGCATGTTTAATGGAAGCCGACGAGCACGGCCTAACAAACTTACGTGTTTTTGAGCACGACGCTGTGGAAGTTTTGGCAGATTGCATTGCTGACAGCAGCCTAAGTAAGCTGCAATTGTTCTTCCCTGATCCATGGCATAAAAAGCGCCACCACAAACGCCGTATTGTACAACCTGAATTTGTACAAAAGATCCGCGCGAAATTAAAAGTTGGTGGTGTATTCCACATGGCAACTGACTGGGAAAACTATGCTGAGCATATGTTGGAAGTCATGCAACAAGCACAAGGCTATGCTAATCAATCTCGAACTAGCGATTACGTACCTAGACCTGAGTTTAGACCGCTAACAAAATTTGAACAGCGTGGTCACCGTTTAGGCCACGGCGTGTGGGACCTTATGTTTGAACGCACAGCTTAAGCGCTTTTGAGGGGGCACAATAGCCCCTTTTAAATCTAACCACACGACCCTACCAGCTAACATTTTTGAGATAAAAAATGCAAAAACTATCTAACCCTAGCCTACTTTTACTGCGCAATGAAGAAGAGCTCCATGGCAATAAAGTTCTGGTCATAAATCACAGCGATGATGGTTTTTTATCTGAGTTAGCCAACCTTAACTCATCAGCACAAATTTATGCCTTCAGTTACAACTTTGCCGATCACCTCGCAGCGTCTAAGCACTCGAATATAAATAGCTTTGTTGGCCACAGTTTGCCGAGTATCGAAAACTTAGATTTGGTTATTTATTATTACCCTAAGTCAAAACCTGAAGCCAATATGATGTTGTCAAACATCAGGGCAAATTTAGGTAAGGCAACTCGACTTTTGGTTGTCGGTGAAAATAAAGGGGGTGTAAAATCAGTCGAAAAGCAGCTCAAACCATATGCACAAGCTAGTTACAAATTAGACAGTGCTAAACATTGTATTTTATACGAGTTTAACGACCTAGAAGCCCAAGAGCGCTTTGATATCGCCGACTACCATCAAATCTTCAGTGTCAAAGTCGCAGAACAAAACTTCAATGCAGTCAGTGTACCGGGCGTGTTTAACCACGGGAAGCTAGACGTGGGAACCGAATTGTTACTTAACAACCTCCTAATCCCTGCCAAGGGAGCTGTTTTAGATTTTGGTTGCGGAGCAGGTCTGATCGCAACATTTATGCTTAATGCACAGCCAAGCTTATCACTGCATTGCTTAGATGTCAGTGCACTGGCTTTGTACGCTAGCGAACAAACCTTGGAACTCAATGGTCATAGCGGGACATTCATTTTAAGTGATGGCTTAGGGCAAGTAACACATCAATTTGACGCAATCGTGAGTAACCCGCCATTTCATACTGGCCTGAATACTGATTACAGCATTGCAGAAGCTTTTATAGCAAATGCAAAGCATAAAATGAAAAAGGGCGCTAACTTACAAATTGTTGCAAATAGCTTCTTAAAGTACCCACCAATTATTGACCAGCACTTTAGTCAGTTCAAAACAGAAGTTAAAAACTCGAAGTTCGCCGTATATCGAGCACAAAAAGCTTAAAATTTCACTTTTTATTTCAGCTAAAGACAGCGTTAAACCTTTAGCTGATAACAAGTTAATGGGAATTATCTGCTTTTTTGTTAACTTACTTAACTAAGCTGCTAAACTAAGATTAGCTGTTAAGAGGTCCACCTATGAGCGCGCAATGGGAAAACACGCAACAAAAACAAGTATAAGAAAAGTTTTGATAAGTGCTGTTATGTTAGTAACAGCTTTGTCGCTCTCACTTTCCATTTCAATCTCAACTTACCTTGATGTAAAAGAGCAGAAGAAATTAATTGTCAATAAGTTACAAATGATTGCGGAGATCATCGCATTTAATGCGCAGATCACGCTGATTTTTGACGACAGAAAAACCGAAGAAAAACGACTCAAATCATTCAACAAAGTTGAACTGGTTAAAAATATCCATATTTATGCCATTGATGATGTCACCAACAAACCGGTGTTTTTCACCAGCTATAACGCCAGTAAAACGCCCCCGGTCCCCCTCAAAGTAAATGAAATAGAAACACTTAAAAAGCCTAAAGTATCCACAGACTATGTTGAGTTAATCATTCCCGTCGAATACGAAGGAAAAATAGAGGGGTATGTGTATGTCAGAGGCGGCTTAGAACGACTATCTCAATATATCAACCAGAAAATACTCGTTGATATAGCACTGACGTTAATTGTGCTTATTCTTGTGCTATTTGTTGCCCGTGCTATTCAAAAGCGCATAGCCAACCCGATAGATTCCTTATCATTGCTCCTACAAGACGTTTCGAAAAATCACAACTACTCAGCCCGAGCAACTAAAAGTGATATTGAAGAAGTAAATATGCTGGCAAATAACCTCAATATTATGCTGGCCCGTACGCAAAACCAATTGGCACGTCATCAAGCTGATAAACTCGAGATAAAGCAACTTAACCAAAACCTCGAAGAAAAGGTCAATCAACGCACCATAGCTTTGCGCGAAGCTAACCAAGAGCTACTCAACACCTTAGAGAGGATGCACCAGTATCAAAACCAAATTGTTGAGAATGAAAAAATGGCCTCATTAGGCCAAATGGTTGCTGGTGTTGCCCATGAAGTAAATACACCTATCGGGTTAGGGGTTACCGGCTCAACGTTACTGAGAGACAAACTTGCAGATATCAACGCAGCTTTTGAACAAAAAACTCTTACTTCAAAACAATTAGAACGTTTTATCCATGATGGCATTGAAAACTTAGATCTCATTTATCGTAATCTCAATCGCGCCGCAGAGCTAATATCCAGTTTTAAAAAGGTCGCGGTAAGCCAAGACGTCGAAGTAAGTTCAGAAGTGAATATCAACAAGCTTTTCAGTGCAATTATTAGCAGTATGCGGGCAGAAATAGACATTAAGAATGTCACTTGGCAACTCTCTTGCCCAGAGCAGCTCACAGTGAGAACAAAAGCCGGACTCCTTCAACAAGTTTTTGAACAACTGCTATCTAATTCACTCATCCACGGCTTTTTAGACCTTAAAGACAACCAAATAAGCATTTATGTTGAGCAGCGTAGTCAATCCCTTGAAATTATTTACACAGACAATGGCGTGGGTGTTTCAAATGCAATAAAAAAACGTATTTTCGACCCGTTTGTCACCACAAAACGCGGAGAAGGTGGTAGTGGGCTGGGCATGCATTTGGTTTACAATTTAATTACTCAAGCTTTAGGCGGAACTATAACGCTATCAGATGACAATAAAAAAGGTACGGAATTTATTATAACTTTGCCTCTAAAAGGGGTAATTTAATGAAAATAATGTACCTAATAGCTGCATTTATTTTTATTTTTTGTAGTTTAAACGTTGACGCAAAATCACCACATGAAATCCGTTCCGCTTTTTTATATCAAATGGCTAAGCTAATCGATTTTCCAGAGCAAAAAAATAAACAAGTAACCAGATTTTGTTTTTATGATTTAAATCATGGTCCAGGCGCTATTTTAAATAAAAATAATAACTTAAAAATACGTGGTAAGCCCATAGATATAATAAAAGTGAATCTTTCTGACCCTTTTAGGGAACTTTCCAAGCGCTGTGATATCACATACATTGATGAAACAATGGAAGATGATATACTATCCTCTTGGACCGATACAATTACCTTAAATATGGTGACTGTAGGCGAAAGTATCGAATTTTTGGAAGGGGGTGGGATTGCTTCCTTGGTCCAAGAAGGGAGTAAAATTCGGTTATATATTAACAGACAAGAAGTTGCTCAACATAACTTTAAAGTGCTCTCTAGGCTACTCGCAGTTTCTAAGTTCTATCCTGACTGATTTTACTTGTTAACAATTGAATATACTCCTATAATCGTTAACATTCGGTTTTATTATATAACACCGAAGTTTTTGTAAATAAAACATTCCGAAAAGGTTAATTAATAATGCAAACGCCAGTCATTCTAATTGTTGAGGATGAAGACGTAACTCGACTGAACCTCGTTAGTTTATTTGAAGCCGAAGGTCATAAGGTAATTGAAGCCATTGATGGCGATGATATGCATGAAAAATTGACAGCAAACGACGATGTCAACTGTGTAATCATGGATATAAACCTTCCTGGTAGAAACGGCCTAATTTTGGCTCGTGAGTTACGCCAGAAAAAAAATGTAGGCTTAATTTTCTTAACAGGTCGTGACAACGATGTCGATAGAATCTTAGGTTTAGAAATCGGTGCAGACGACTACGTTACAAAACCATTCAACCCACGTGAATTAACTATTCGTGTACGTAATCTTATTTCACGTACAGGATCAACGCCTGAAGAGTCGACAATCGACAGCAATGGTGTGATCACGTTTAACGGGTGGGAATTAGACGAAAATAGTCGCTGTCTTACATCACCTACAGGTGAATCTAAACGCCTACCAAAAGGTGAATATAGAGCGCTACGTTTAATGCTTGACTCTCCGGGTCGCATTTTCAGCCGTGAGCAACTAATTAAGCATATGACGGGCCGTGAGCTTCGTGCAAATGACCGTACTGTAGACGTTACTATCCGTCGTATTCGTAAGCACTTCGAAACTGACAGTAACACACCTGAGCTTATTAGTACTATCCACGGTGAAGGTTATCGCTTCATTGGTAAAATCGATAACACTCAACCATAGTTCGCTAAGAGCTTTCAGCGAGTTTTGCAATTAATGAGTGAAGGGTTAACTGCCCTTCTCTTATTAATTCTTCTAAGTCTGATATCCACTGTTCACGCATCTCCGTATCCGCGGTTCCACACTCAGTTTCCATTACCTTCGCATGTTGCTGTACTAGTTTAAGTCCAACAGATCCTGCTGCACCTTTTAATTTATGCGCCACAGAACCGTACTCAGCGACATCATCGTCACGATTTGCAACAGTAAGCTCGTTACAGTACGTTGGGTTTAGTTTAGCGAATAATTCGCAGCTACGTTTAAAGGTATCAACCCCCATAGATGCTACGAAGTCCGTGATAGTTTCAATATCAAGTAAATTGCGCTCTATCTCTAATACCTCTACCGTGTTTTGCTGAATCGTACTAACGTCTTCTTTAACACTATCGATGCCAAATAATTCAGCCAGCATCTTGTCTAGCTTGGTGGTATTAATAGGTTTTGCCAATGCACCTTGAATGCTTATCCCTTGTAGCTCCTGCTCTGCACTTCTGACATTTGCTGTCAAAGCAACAATTGGCAAAGCGTCAAAATGACTATCGTCACGAATTTGTCTAGCAACTTCGTCACCATTTAGATCAGGCAACTGCATATCAAGTAGAATAAGGTCAAGTTCATCCTCAGTTTGAACAAGGGACAATGCATCTTCACCTGTTTCTGCCCAAATTACTTCATGACCGCGCTGCTCAAGTAAGTTTGTCGCTATTTCAGCATTTAGCGGAACATCTTCTACAAGCAATATGTATAAACCACGGCCGGCATAACTTTGCTGATTTGGTGCACTACACAACTCCAATGGGATCTCGACATCAAATCGACTTCCTTTACCTGGCATACTACTGACTGCGATGCGCCCTTTCATCGCTAATACCAAGGCCTTTGTCACCGCTAATCCGATCCCTGACCCGATAGCATTATTGCCTTCAGCATCAGGCGCTTTGTAGTACATATCAAAGATTTTATCTTGCTGCTCTGCTGAGATCCCCACCCCGGTATCAATAATACTCATACTCAACCAAGGTCCACTGTCGCGGTTTTCTCTGCGACACTCAAGAGTCACACAGCCACGGTGAGTGAATTTCACAGCATTATTAATAAGATTCCAAAGCACTTGGCGCAATCGTGTAGGGTCAAGCAATGCGTAAACATCTAACACACCAGAGCGTTGAATTTTGAACTCGAGTCCTTTTTGTCCAGCAATCAGATCTGAAAAGTTGACTACGTCGTTGATAAAATCAGATACATTAATGCTATCCGTCGCGATATCTAATTGCTCCCTGTCGATCTTGTCCAGATCGATAATATCGTTAAAAATATTACCTAGGGTTTCAGCACTTGAGAAAACCGTATTACACCAACTTTTTTGCTGCTGAGTGAGCTCGGTATCTAAAAGCATGCGTGTTAGACCTACGATCCCATTAAGCGGCGTTCTAAGTTCATGGCTTAACGTGGCAATAAATTTCCCTTTGTCTTTATATGCCGTTTCTAATGCTTGCTCCGCCTCTTTACGACTGGTAATGTCACGGCCAAACGCTAACAATCCAATATATTCGCCTTCATTATTAATAAAAGGCAGTTTGCGCATCTCGAACCAGCGGTTTTCATCTTTGACTGGATATTCTACATCCAACGAAATGGTTTGCTGAGTGGCACTGACCTGTGCATCTGTCTCCAATACTTTAGGCACGACCTGATCGACAAAAATCTCATCTGCGGTTTTACCAATTAGGCCTTCGCTATCTTTCCCAATCACTTGTTCGAACTTTTTATTACACCCAGCAAACACACCGTGTTCATCTCGGTAATAAAATAAATCAGGGGATGAATCAACAATTGAGCGCAATAACATACTTTGCTGGGCAAGCTCTTGCTCTGCTTTTCGACGTTCAGTTATTTCGTTTCGCAGCTCTGCAATTGCACGGTGTTTTGCATGCAATGCCATTTTTCGTTCATCTATTTCATTATTAAGTCGGTTGATATTGTCTTTTAGTGTTTGGTTCAACAATTTTTCTTGTTGAGTGGCTGACTCTAAGTACTCTTTCGAGCTCTCCAATTGGCGAATAGCAAAAACAGCAACTGAGATAAGTAAAGGCGAAGTCAGTGCTGCAAATACAACAACAGACAATACATTTACCAAAGTGACTGTTCCTAGTGCCACATAATAAAACATACAGGATAAAACCAATGACGCCACGAGCACCAGAACATAAGCAATTGCTCCAGCTTTGCGTTCACCGTATTTTCGAACCAAATTAGAGAGAATTCGAGCCCAAGACCCGAACGAAGAATCAAGCATAATAATAGTCACCTTGTTAACTTGACCATTATACCTCAGCTGAGCACATATGCGAGCGGCCAAATAGTGTAACTTTATTGAAAAATCTCAAACTTTTAAAAAATAACCGAACCTGAGTAACCACACAAATAGTGTGATAACGTATCAAATACTGCACACTCAATGGGATTTTGTTTATTCTAATTAAGAATATCCACAGAAAAAAAACTCATTTTAGTGTAATATGAGAGCATTTTTGATGTCGTGATTAAAGAGAGTTTAAATGCCAACTTCAATGCCAGACATTGCACACAATGCAGATGCGCTTCAAACCGGAACCTTAGAATGGGTAGGAATGGGGGACATTGAGCTGCCTCTACAATTAGCTAGTAAGGACCTTAATGATCTTCCTGTGAATGCCAAGGCTGATGCATTTGTCAGCTTAGACAAGCCTGAAGCAAAAGGCATACACATGTCACGACTGTTTTTGGCTTTAGATACGCTATCATGTGAACAAACTCTGACGCCTGTCACACTAGCATCATTGCTTGATCAATTTGTGACAACGCACAAAGATCTCAGTAACGCGGCAAAAGTTGTACTCAATTTTGAATTGCCTTTACGTCGTGCATCACTTTTAAGTGGTAAGCAAGGTTGGAAGAGCTACCCTGTAACCATTACAGCGACGATAAAAGAGCAAGCATTAAGTATCGAACTGGCAGTCGATGTAACTTACTCATCAACTTGTCCATGTTCAGCTGCGCTTGCAAGACAACTTATTCAAAATGCATTTGAAGAGCAATTTTCTGGCAAGCCTTTAGATCACGATAGCGTACACGCTTGGTTAGGCACAACTGAAGGCGTAGTCGCTACTCCGCACTCACAGCGCTCTATTGCTAATATCAAAGTTAAGTTGCCACAAGGCGCCACTGAATTCGATATTAAAGGCTTAATAGATATCGCAGAACAAGAACTAAAAACGCCTGTACAAGCGGCAGTTAAGCGAGAAGATGAGCAAGAGTTTGCCAGATTGAATGGCCAAAACTTGATGTTTTGTGAAGATGCGGCAAGAAAACTCAAAGCACTGCTCAACCAAAATAACTTCGACGATTTTTACGTCAAAATCAATCACTACGAATCACTTCACGCTCACGATGCCGTAGCGTACGCTGTCAAAGGCGTAGAAGGCGGTTACCAAGTTTAATATTCAAAGTGGCGTTAAATTTTGTGGTTGTAACGCCAATGATAAATCACTTCCGGCACACTCTTTGCTTAGTAAATTACCAAAGTCAATTTGTTGTCGTGGAGTGATTTATGGAATTAACACTTTTAGCTATTTTAGCGCTTGTAGTCATTGCCTCTATCGTAATTTCAAAATATACCGATGTGGGCGGCAATCCATATCCGTTTAATCGCAAAGATTCGGTTTTTACGACCGTCGAAGCATCATTTTTGCAGCTACTTGAACGTGCCGTTGGTGACAGGTTTAAGATAGTCAGCCGTGTTAAACTTGTCGATGTCATAGAGTGTAAACCGGGTTTATCCAAAAAAGCACGTCGCTCAGCTATCACTAAAGCACAAAATAAACAGCTTGATTATGTATTGGTAGATAAAAGCACGCTTAATATTGTAGCGGCTGTGGATTTGGTCAATAACTCAAATAAGAATGGCCATAAAGCACAAAAAGATTGGTTTGTCAGTGGTGCATTAGAATCCGCAGGGATCCCTCATATCCGCATGAAAATCAAATCTGGTTATAAGAGCCCAGAGGTAAGAGCTGCTATCCTATTCAAGCTTGGACAGAAACCAGAGCAAACCAAACCAGTACGAAACCGCAGTTACAAGCCAGCAGTACTTTCTCCATCGCAGGCTAAAGCCGCAAGTACACAACTCGCAGAAATTTAGACCTCATATGGCTGCTTGAGCGCTTCAAGCAGCTTGCTTCATTGTTTTGCCGCCAAAAGAATGCTTTCAAAATAAGAATGTATATAATGAGCAGTAACTAAAATACAAAGAGAATAATTATGAAAATTGGCATTATTGGTGCGATGGAGCAAGAAGTTACGATTTTACGTGACACCATGCAGTCTCCAAAAACACTTACAAAAGGCGGATTTACATTTTACACCGGTGAGTTAGGCGGCCACGAAGTAACATTAGTACAGTCTGGTATCGGTAAAGTTGCCGCAACTGTTGCAACCACTCTACTTATCGACAACTTTTCACCAGATTGCGTGATCAATACAGGTTCAGCAGGTGGTTTTGAACCTTCACTCAATGTGGGTGATGTGGTTATATCAAGTGAAGTACGTCACCACGATGTAGACGTTACAGCTTTTGGCTATGAAATGGGGCAAGTGCCTCAAATGCCTGCAGGATTTGAAGCTCACCCAGCTTTAATTAAAGCGTCAGAAGCCAGCATTCATGTACTAAAAGATATCCAGACAATGGTAGGTCAGATTTGTACTGGTGATTCATTTATGTGCGATCCTGTACGTATTGATAAAACACGTCAAGACTTTCCAAATATGCTTGCTGTTGAAATGGAAGGAGCAGCAATTGCACAGGCATGTCATGTACTAAATACACCATTTGTGGTGATCCGTTCATTGTCTGATATTGCAGGTAAGGAATCTCCTCAATCATTTGAAGAATACCTAGAAATTGCATCTGTAAACTCATCAAAGCTTGTCATCGCATTACTTGAAGAGTTAACACAGGTAACCCTTTAAAGTGGCACTCATTTTATTGCAAGCCCAAGAGGGCTTGCTTATCTTCTGCCTAGCTGTACTTTGTGCATTTAGCTTAAATCTATCTAAGCTCTATCACCCCAATACCATTTTTACGTTAATAACTAGTAACTTAGCCAAGCGTGTAGTAAAAAAAAGCAATACGGTTACTCAGCATAAGCTCTCTGGCGCGCTCGCTTGTATGTTGCCTACACTAACTGTCGTCTTACTGTTATTTGCACTGTCCTATATTTCTTTTTATCCACAGTGGTTTGGCGGGTTAATTTTATTTTTATGTTTGGATACCCACTTTGAAGGACGGGCAAAGCGCATTGCGAGACTGTTATCTCAAGGTCAAAAAGGCTCAGCTAAACAACTATTGGCCAGCATTGTAATTCGAGACACTGCAAAGTTATCTGAAGTTGGCATCATAAAGGCATCGTTAGATTCTCTGGCGCTTAATACAGTCCGTCATTTTTATCTAATTATCATCTTTTATCTGATTGCGGGCCCCTATTTAGCACTGGCATATAAACTTTTGCTGTTATGCGATCAAAGCTGGCGAAAACAACTTTGCGTGCAACACCCTTTCATGGCTGCCGTACAAAAAATCATATACCTTCTCGAGTGGCTTCCTATTAGATTCTTCATCCTAATTATGGCGTTAACCCAAAACCTTGCGAAAACGCAGCATTACTTAAAGCATTATGCACAGCACTACGTAAATAAAAATTCGGGGTGGATCATAGCGTTGTTTTCTGCCAGCTTGAATGTGCAGCTCGCAGGTCCCCGCTTTTACCATGAAGAGCGTTTTGACAACATTAGGATAGGAAGCGATCGCCAACCTACTGTAGAAGATATTCAACACATGCTAAAGCTATTGAACAGTATGAGGTGGTTTTGGCTGGGTCTAACCGTATTAATTTGGTTTGCAATTAATTTAATATAGCCAAGTGAGCTTTATCACTTGGCTACTGAATAAATGACTTAGTCTACTGTCACTTTCGCAAACTTACGCTTACCTACTTGGTAAATTTCAGTACTGCCTTTTGCTATTTCTAGCTTAGTATCAGTGATTTTCTCTTCACCATTGAGCTTCACCGCACCTTGTTTAATCATGCGCATAGCTTCTGAAGTACTTGCCACAAGGCCAGCTTCTTTTAGTAAGTTGGCAATAAATGTTGTATCGCCTTCAATGCTCACTGTTACTTCAGGGATCTCATCAGGGAGTGCATTCTTTTGGAAGCGCTTGATAAAATCTTGATGGGCTGCCTGCGCATCATCTTCACTATGGAAACGTGCAATCATTTCTTTCGCAAAATCAATTTTGATATCGCGAGGGTTGCGACCACCTGCAACTTCTTCTTTTAACGCTGCAATATCAGTCAATGATTTAGCACTTAATAGCTCGTAGTAACGCCACATAAGGTCATCGGAAATAGACATGACTTTACCAAACATTTCAGTTGGGGCATCTGTAATACCGATATAGTTACCTAATGACTTAGACATCTTTTGAACACCATCTGTGCCCTCAAGCAACGGCATCATTAAGACTGTTTGTGGCTTTTGACCTTCTTCTTTCTGTAACTCTCTACCCATCAATAGGTTAAAGCGTTGATCCGTACCACCTAGCTCAACATCGGCTTCTAGTGCAACTGAGTCCCAGCCCTGAACTAGCGGATATAAAAATTCATGAATGGCAATTGCCTGACCGCCAGCATAACGCTTTTTAAAATCATCACGCTCTAGCATACGAGCTACAGTTTGTCGCGATGCAAGCTTAATCATCTCTGCACTGCTTAATTTCTCCATCCATTGCGAGTTAAATGCAACAGTGGTTTTTTCCGGATCAAGAATTTTAAATACTTGCTCTTTATAGGTTTCAGCGTTTGCAAGTACGTCTTCACGGGTAAGCGGCTTACGCGTGACATTTTTGCCAGTTGGGTCTCCAATCATACCGGTGAAATCACCAATTAAGAAAATGACCTCGTGACCTAAATCTTGGAAAGTTTTTAATTTATTAATTAGTACTGTGTGACCTAAATGTAGATCAGGCGCTGTTGGATCAAATCCAGCCTTAATACGCAGCTTTTTACCTGACTTTAATTTCTCTTTTAGCTCATCTTCAACCAATATGTCTTCTGCACCGCGCTTTATCTCAGCAAATGCAGTTTCAATGTCCACCATTATCACTCCAACTCTAAATTCAGTTTATCGCCCGATTCTAGCCTATATTTCACGGAGTTTAAATGCACAAAATACTGGTATTAACGCTTTATTACGTATATGCTGCACTATTATTCATAAAATTTCTTGACAGCGAAAAAGGCACGTTATGGTACCTGCAGTAAATAAGCTTCCCAAAAAACACAAAATGCTTATTGTCGGTTTGTTAGCTGCAATGACTGGGATTGCCTTGCTGCCTTCAGAAAAGGCCACTGCATCCAAAGATCATAAAGACGATGCATTGGAAGTTGGCAAGCGTTATGAGCTTCCTATCAAAGTTGAAGAACAGCAGCCTGAACAGCTCACTATATTAAGTGCTGAAGCTGAACCCACTAAAGAGCAAGAAAATACATACACTTATGATTACGTTGATCACAAAGTTCGCTCAGGGGATAGTTTAGCTGTTTTGTTTAAGCGCGCCGGATATTCTGCCCAAACACTTCATAACTTAGTTAACACCAATGAAGAAACACGTAAATTAACAAAAATACACCCAGGTGAAACGCTGAGCTTTGCCAGCGATAAACAGGGTAACCTCGCGCAACTGAAATATGTGCTATCCAAAACAGATACTTTGTACGTAACGCGCATAGACGATGGCAGCTACGAAACCAAAATAGCGAGCAAAGAAATTGAAACCCGAGAAAAAACCGCCGGTGGAAAAATTCGTTCGAGTTTTTGGACAGCTGGCATTTCAGCGGGTCTGACGCAAAGACAAATTATGAACTTTGCCAACATTTTTGGCTGGGATGTAGATTTTGCAAACGACATACGTAAAGGTGATACCTTTACTCTTGTGTATGAATCTCACTATGTAGATGGCGAAGAAATTGGCAATGGAAAAATTATTGCCGCTGAGTTTATAAACCAAGGTGATCGATATACTGCAATTAGGCATACCAACGGTGAGTTTTATACTCCCGAAGGACGCAGTATGAAAAAAGCATTTTTACGTGCACCGGTGAATTTTAAGTATATCAGCTCGAACTTTAACCCGAGAAGATTGCACCCAGTAACCAAACAAGTGCGCCCGCACCGAGGAATTGATTATGCTGCAAAGGTTGGTACACCAGTCGTTGCGGCAGGTAATGGTAGAGTAACCAAAGCTGGTTACCATCGACTCAACGGTAATTACATTTTTATTGAACACGGTAGCCAGTACACAACAAAGTACCTGCACCTACACAAGTTACATGTAAAAGCTGGTCAAAAGGTCAAACAGGGACAAAAGATTGGTACTGTTGGAGCAACAGGACGCGTAACAGGACCACACCTGCATTACGAATTCTTGGTCAACGGTAATCACCGTAACCCAAAAACAGTCAAACTGCCAAAATCGCTACCACTACCAAAGCAGGAGCTTGCTAAGTTCAGACCTCTGGCAGACAAAATGTTAGTGAGATTAGAGCGCAAACGTGAATTGATGTTAGCTTTGAATGACAAATAACGAAGTTTGAATAAAAAAGGCGAGGAATTCCTCGCCTTTTTTCTATCTATCGACCAACAATCCTGAGCTTTAAAAACTCTTCGAGCGCTTGAGGATCACCAGCTAGCGGTTGAAGTTGCATACCTAACTGCATAAAGCTCGTCTTTTCTGGAAACTGCATGCTTACTTCAAGTAAAGAGAGCCCAGATACAAAAGATTGAATTGCCTGCTTAGCATTGTCACTTGCAGGTACATTTTCCATTTGTACTGCCAATAACGCTTTTAACTGTTCGTGATCTAAGCCGCTTTGCTGCAATACTTCATCAACTAAGGCTTTTAACTCTCCTTCATTTTTCAAGGTAAAAGCCATATCAACGGGTTGAAGAGATTGTAATGCACTGAGCATTTTACTCTGCATCTGTAACTCAGCTTCCAGAGACACCTCACCTTGGTCGTGCATTTTCTGGATATCCTGCTGTAAATCCATCAAATCTTGGCTATTTGCTAAAGCGATATCCATACCAAAGTTAACCACTTTTTCGGCCGAAACAGCAAATTTAAACTGACTGTCTCCACTGGCTTCATCGTAGCTCATTGTCGAGTTTAAGTTATATTTCGCATTTGCCAATGTAGTAGGAAGCGCTTCTAAAGAAAGGGCCTTAAGTTCGTCTGTCAAAGATAACCCTTCTATCTCCAACTCAGTGAGAGGGCTAACTTTACCGTTTTCATACCCTTTTAGGGAGAAGCGCGCAATATCTACCAATGCGTGCTCACTTTCTTGTGCTTTAAATGAAATGTTTTCGAGTACAACCGTATTACTTAGCAAACTATAATCTACATTTTGATAGTTGACATCAAATCCGGTCTGCTCTGAGAATTGCTGTACCTGCTCAGCAACAACTTCACTTGCAGTTTTATTTGCATACCAGTTAACACCTGCAGCGCCACCTGCAACAGCAAGTGCGACACCTGTAAGAGCTGCTTTATTCATAATAACTCCTTAAAATAGCGCTTCTAATGCATCGTTTAAGCTGGAAACCCCTATCACTTCCATCCCTTCGATATCTTCTTTTGGTTTATTTGCGACAGGTACAATAGCACGTTTAAAACCATGTTTCGCCGCTTCTCGCAATCTTTCTTGACCACTTGGCACCGGACGGATCTCACCGCCCAATCCTACTTCACCAAATACAACTAACTGTTTATCTAATGCATAATTTTTAAAGCTGGATACCAAGGCTGTGATCAGAGCCAAATCCGCACTGGTTTCATTGACCTTTACGCCACCGACAACATTGACAAATACGTCTTGATCCGCGACTTGCAAGCCACCGTGACGATGTAACACCGCTAATAGCATCGCTAATCTATTTTGCTCCAAACCCACCGTAACACGTCTCGGGTTTGCTAATTGCGAATAATCGACCAAGGCTTGAACTTCCACTAAAAGTGGACGAGTACCTTCCCAAATTACCATAACCAATGAGCCAGGGGTTTGTTCTTCACCCCGGTTAAGGAAAATAGCGGAAGGGTTGTTGACTTCTTTTAAGCCTTGTCCCGTCATCGCAAAAACCCCCAGTTCATTGACTGCACCAAAGCGGTTTTTATTTCCTCGCAATGTTCTAAATCGGCTGTCACTGCTGCCTTCCAATAGGATCGAGCAGTCTATGCAGTGCTCTAAAACTTTAGGCCCTGCCAGCGTCCCGTCTTTTGTCACATGGCCAACCATTACAATGGCAACTTGGTTTTGTTTCGCAAAGCGCGTTAAATAGGCTGCACTTTCACGTACTTGAGAGACACTTCCAGGCGCAGATTGAACATCTGTCATATGCATAACTTGAATCGAGTCGATGACCATAATGGCAGGCTTTTCTCTCAGTGCTAGTTGGCAAATGGTTTCAACATTGGTTTCAGCTAAAGTTTTAAGCTTATCTGTTGGCAACCCAAGACGTTTTGCGCGCATAGCGACTTGCTGCAATGACTCTTCACCAGTTACATATAACGTCGGCATAGATTGCGCAAGTAAACACATAG
Source organism: Pseudoalteromonas sp. Of7M-16 (assembly GCF_022347805.1). Taxonomy (NCBI): domain Bacteria; kingdom Pseudomonadati; phylum Pseudomonadota; class Gammaproteobacteria; order Alteromonadales; family Pseudoalteromonadaceae; genus Pseudoalteromonas; species Pseudoalteromonas sp. Of7M-16. Next base: position 225,444 of record NZ_JAKRFY010000001.1, read on the forward strand.
TTTGCAAAAGTAAGGTACTTTTACCAGCCCCAGGTTCACCACCAATTAATATGGCACTCCCCGGGACCACACCACCTCCCAAAACTCTATCAAACTCCTTAAAGCCTGTAGAGAATCGAGGTAACGATTCAAGATTTACTTCATCTAAGGTTTGGATTTTTGCTTCTACCACACCGGCATACCCGGTGGTACCAGCACTACGTGGAGCCGTTTTCACAGAAGGTACACGAAACTCTGTTACAGTGTTCCAAGCTTTACATTCAGAACATTGCCCTTGCCAACGAGCAAATTCCGCTCCACAATCACTACATACAAATGCGGTTTTCTTTTTTCCCATATATATCAAGGCATAGTTATTGCTTAAAAGGAAAACCCAGTTAAGCTACAAGTTAAGAATGAAGCTATACTGACATAAAATTGGCGAAGGCTGAAATAATAACAAAGAGACATTGTCTGCGGACAAACTGCGAACGGCTATGAGTGAAGATAAACTAGAACTACATCAAGACCTTATTAATGACCTAAAAGGAGATTTAGGCGATCCAAATTTTGATTTTATCTTCAAGCAAAAAACAGCACAACTGAGCAAACCAGACCAATTTTTGTTAAAAATGGAAATGACACGCCTATCGCAACCTGTTGCGCGCTTTATTGATTTGCGTGGACAAGTATCTGGTGATGTAAAACCATACGAGCATGACGGGAAGCAGCACTTTATGGACGACCTTGCTATCAGTGTATTTGAGCGTGAAGTTGCGCAGCACGGTGGCTATACAATGGCTGTATATGAAGCGGTCATGCATACCGACAATAATTATAAGGTAATGCAAAAACAAGCTCAGGTCCAAGATGACACTGAGCCAGAAGTCGTATTTGAGCATGAAGCCCAATTAATCCGCTTTGCTTCCTATGAGAGCCGTATCGAAGAGCGTATGAATTACTCTATCAAGATCACGGTTGAGCTAAAAAGCGGTACTACGATACCCGCAAGTACTTCTGACATCTCTTTAAGTGGCGCAAAAATAAAGTTGGGGAAAAGCTACCATGTTCACCCAAAAAACGTCATTACATTGCGCTTAGTCGGATTAGAGCAAGATTTCGAACTCGGCTTAAAAGAGGGTATCCAATACGAGGTTGTCGCTGTTGAAGAGTCTAATTCAGATTATAACTATGTTCGTTTAAAAAGAACCTTCGTAGAGAACAACTCGGGGTTTGACGAGTTTTTGGAAAGCTTTATTCATGGCAATAAACGACGCTATAAGATAAATTTAGACAACACTATGGATGCCGTTGTCTGCAAAGGGTATGAACAGTATTATTTGCCTCGTGTCAGCTCTTTATTTGTGTTTTTTAGTCGCATCAACAACATGTTACTACCGAGCATGGCGCTCACCAATGAGAACAACGCTTTTATCAATTACTACTTTGAAGATGAGCGCAAAACCTCCTGTTTATACAGTATCTTCAACAACAAACGGCTACAAAAACTATTATTGCAGTCAGCACCAGTAAAAGAGGCCTACTGCTACACATTTACTCACTCAAATGGTGGCAAGATCTACTTTTACTCTGCCTTTGATTACGAACTCGAAGAAAACCCTGAATTAAAAAGCCTATTTTTAGGGTTTGGTAGTGAAAAAGAAAGTTGGCGAGTATTTAAAGTACAGTTGATGCCAAGCCACCATGAAGACGCCTACATTCCGCTGTCATTACCTAAAAGCGCGGGGAAGAATGTTGAAAAGCTTAACAGGCGGCCTCCCCCTCGTGCACAAGGATTAATTGAACCTGTACACCATCTCATGCTGCTCACTGAGATAACCACACCTGAACATAAATCACATTGCAGCAAGTTAACTTATCCACAAGAGAGCATCAACCGCTTAAAAGAATTTGGCCATGGTAAGTCTAAGAATCCGCCGCCATTGGAAAAGGTCGCGTTGGAGTATGTGAATTTAAGGTCTCACAAACGCTTTTTATATCGCACCGGGGTCGCGTTAAATATTTCTGAAAGTCAGGTGTTCAATGGTAATACCCGTGATTTTTCGATTATGGGCTTGCAAATTGAAGTTGAACACGCTGTGGATGTAGCCAAAGGGGACCTCGTGACTGTCGATTTGCCCGACCTGCAAAAGATCACCAAACAGCATGTACTGTCAGGTTTGAGATATGAAGTCATGGCTGTTAGCAAATCAAAAACCATCATCAATCTTAAGGTCAAACAAGTCACCAATGCATCTCATACAGCCATCGAATTTTTCACTGCGCTGATCGACAATAACAAAGACAAGCTCCAACCCAGTGAAGAAGCACCTAAGATACCGGGCCTCGCCACTGCGCTCAGAAATATGGTTACCAAAAGCATCTGTCAGCTACCGCTTTACCTCCATAAAAAGGCATCTCATATGGAAATTGGCGCCGTAGGTCATGGACTCTACCCTTCACCATTACACAATATATTATTGCCACACCTCATCAACCACAATGGACAAGAGCTCCTTTTCCCAAATAAGTTATTTCCCAATAAATTCATTGGCGATTCTTTAACCGAGCAATTGAAAGAAAAATCCAGACAAGACAAACCGCTGCGGTTTACACTGTTTGTACACTACGATGAAAAACAATCAGATGAATCAAACCATGGCGTTAAGTCCCAATGCATTCCTTTTGGTGAGCCTATTGAGCCGCTGTTTTTATTTGCCAAAAAAGCCCTAAAGAATGGCATTTTGTTTATCTGCCATTTATATGTGTCCAAAACAGGCCGCCCTGATATGGATCATCTTGCCAATGAATTGCGTTATGTGAGCCACTACGCTCTACACAAGGCTAAAGGCCTAGAAGAAGCGCTTTGGTCGGTTAACGGTGTTTGTGATGTCGTCGATGTAACAGATGTAATGATGCCAGTATTGGGACTGGAGAATCATTTAATTGAGCGTATGCAAAATCGAAAACGCGAGTGGCTAACTAAGCACTTTTAGTCAGCCACCGACGGGCCGTTTAGTTGAGCCCTGCGAATAATGTCAATGCAGCGACTAAAAACAAGTAAAATAAAACATTACGCTTAACCAAGCGCATCATACATGCAGCCTCATATGTGCAACCAAAATATTGCTGCTCTATCTGCTCGGCTGCAAGTGCTGTTTCTGCGACCACTTTGCGATTGCAAGCTTGAAAGTCCAATAAGTATTTAAGCCAGCTGCCAGTGCCTTTTGAAAAGTTGCCGATAATCAAATAACCGAAGCCCGCGAGCCTTGCAGGAAGCCAATTGAGGAAATGAAACAGTGTGCTAAAACGCTGAGTATGCGCAGACATAACTTCAATACATTTTTGTTCGCTTATTGACGGCTCACCATTCACTTTATCTTTTAGTATCTCAACAACTGTTCGTGTTGTGGCGTATAACACAGCCCCTGGCGCACCTAACAATACAAACCAAAACATCACCGCACAATAATGGGTGAAATTTATCCACGCCAATGTTTGGCCAAAGGTCTCCCCTCCGGGTTCATGTTCTGTTTTCGTTTGGCCCATTTGCAAAGCGTATAAAGTGGCAGCTTCGTTATCATCTCTTGCTAGGGCATTGAGGTATCCCTTGTAGGATTTGCGGTATTTCGCACAGCCAAAACAAATCAGCAAAATACATACGTTAAGTACGAGTTGCCACAACACAAATTCAAACAAGCTATATAAAAATGCAACCAGCAAGGCCGGAATGGTCAGCCATAACATGACACCTAAACTGGACTTATATAGCCAACTTGCCGCACTTTGTTGATAGCTCCACTGCTGATAACGAGACAAATAGTAGTCGATTTGCCAGTGTGGTGACCTTGCGCCTAAACGCTCAATGATCAGTGCCAATAATATCGAAATTAATATCATGATTTTTACTCAAATATTTCTAATTCACGTTGTAATAGATCCAAATAGTACGACCAATCAAATGCCTCTCCTGGATCTGTCTTGCGTACCGGCGCAATATCACAATGGCCAACAATCTGCTCAGTGGTAATTTTCGGAAAGCGCACCATGATAGCGCGGCTTACAGCCACGAGAGCTTCATATTGCGCAGTTGTATATGCGTCATTATCCGTTCCCTCTAATTCAATGCCGATACTGAAATCGTTACATTTTTCGCGTCCTTGATGGCTCGATACACCCGCATGCCATGCTCGCTTTGAAAAAGGCACATATTGGATCACTTCACCGTCTCGGCGAATAAAACAGTGAGCAGAGACTCTTACTCCTTGCAAAGATGCAAAGCTTTCATGCGCATGACAATCGATAGTCCCCATAAACAAATCATCGACATAGCTCGTGCCAAATTGGCCTGCAGGCAAAGAGATATTGTGAATGACGAGCAAATCGATATCGCAATCTTTGGGTCGTTCATCATGATGAGGCGAAGGTCTATGTTTGGCAAACTTCAGCCATTGATCTTGATTTTCCATAAAAAAATTAGCTTTCAATTGTAACCTCACTACCTTAGCAAGAATTACTTCTCAGCACTATTGCAAATTTATTTTACGAAAGCATACATCCTTTTATGAAAGAAAATTGTTTCATTGCACTAATCACAGTAGAATTTACAGTATAAGAAACAATGATGATTCACCTATGCAACCTGAACTTATTTCGCAACTTGTAAAACTTGCACTCGATGAAGACCTTAACCATCAATCCGCTGCACAAGGTGATATCACCGCAGCCCTGATCCCAGAGCAACAACAGGCGAACGCTTATGTTATCACCCGTGAAGACTGTGTGTTTTGTGGCAAAGATTTAATCCTAGAAGTCTTTAGACAGGTAGACCCCAATGTTGAAGTGACGGTCTTAGCCAACGATGGAGACAGACTAAACGCCAACGCACGTATTTTTACAGCTAAGGGTTCGGCACGAGCGATCCTTACCGCTGAAAGAACTGCTCTGAATTTTGTTCAAACACTTTCCGGTACAGCAACAACAACTGCACACTATGTGCAAGCACTGGATGGCAGTAACACGCAATTACTAGACACTCGAAAAACCATTCCTGGCTTGAGAGCACTGCAAAAGTATGCGGTGACTTGTGGCGGCGGAAAAAATCACCGTATTGGCTTATTTGACGCATTCCTGATCAAGGAAAATCACATTGCAGCGTGTGGCGGGATCGACAAAGCGGTTCAACAAGCCAAAAGCACTCACCCAGACAAGCCTGTCGAAGTGGAAGTTGAGAGTTTAGATGAACTAGAACAAGCGTTACTTGCAGGCAGTGACATCATCATGCTGGACAATTTTACCGTTGAAGACATTCAAAACGCCGTTAGACTAACCTCAGGTAGAGCTAAGCTCGAAGTCTCGGGTAATATGACATTAGACATTCTGGCACAGTATGCACAAGCGGGCGTAGACTACATTTCGAGCGGTGCGTTAACTAAACACGTACACAGCATAGATTTATCAATGCGATTTGAATAATGTAGTTTTTCGTGTAATAAAAATGTAACTAAATATTCATTTATTTCGTTGACATTTATTTACAAAGCATATTTAATAAAAAAGAATTAAATTAATGATTTAGATTAATTCTTTACGTTTAATCGTGTTACATACTGCAGTTGGCTATTAGTGTAATTTTAGACATTAACAGACAGCGCCATTACGATAATTTAAAAATCCTGGTGTAAGTATTAACTGCCACCGGGTCTAACATCCCTTAGGAGACACATCATGACGCAACAACGACAGGGTGGTTTTACCCTTATCGAATTAATGATTGTGATTGCAATCATCGGTATTTTGGCAGCAGTAGCACTTCCTGCTTACACTGACTATGTTAACCGCGCCAAAGCTTCTGAAATGCTTGCCGCTTCAAGTATGCCAAAAGCATGTGTAGAAGAGAAAGCACAACTTGCAGCTACACCTACAAACTGTGCAAATGGCTTCACAGCAAGTCAATATGTTACAACTTTAGGTGTTGGTGACACAGGTGCTATGACAATCACAGGAACTGGTGACCTAGCTGGCATTGTTATGACATTAACACCAAACAAGGCAAAAGACACAGCCGTAGTCAAAGACGACTTCAATTCTTCATTCTCAATCCATTCATGGACTTGTACTGCAACAGTTGATGTAGCGAGTAAAGCAAACTGGTTACCAAGTACTTGTACGGTATAATCACCTAAATCGTTTTTTAGAAAAGGAACTGAGTTGACCTCAGTTCCTTTTTACGTGAATAAACTCTATGGCTCTCTCCTCAAAAGAAAGTACAAATAAAATCGACACATTTGTGTGGGTTGGTGTTAGCGCACGAGGTAAAAAACTCGAAGGTGAAATGACCGGCACCAGTGTGGCGTTAGTTAAAGCCCAACTGCGTAAACAAGGTATTACCCCTTCAAAGGTAAAACGTAAACCAAAGCCTCTATTTGGTTTTAAAAGCGTTCAAAAAATCTCTGCAAAAGACATTTCAATTGTGACTAGGCAAATAGCAACCATGCTCACCGCTGGTGTGTCGCTTGTCCAATCACTCGATATGATCGCCTCCGGCGCAAAAAATAAAAGTGTGACTAAGCTTATTGGCTCTATTGCTGATGAAGTAAAAGCAGGTCAACCGCTTGCAAAAAGTCTGCGTGCACACCCCCGTTACTTTGACGATTTATATTGCGACTTGATTGAATCTGGAGAGCAGTCCGGCGCACTAGATAGAATTTTTGATCGAGTCGCGCTGTATAAAGAAAAGGCAGAAGCGCTCAAGTCAAAAATCAAAAAGGCCATGTTTTACCCTATCGCGGTTATTTCTGTGGCACTTATTGTCACATCTATACTTCTTATTTTCGTCGTACCGCAATTTGAAGATATTTTTGCAGGCTTTGGTGCCGAATTACCAGCCTTTACTCGGCTAGTCATTTCAATTTCAGAGTTTATGCAAGAGTATTGGTGGATAATACTGTTCTCTCTTGGCGGTGGTGGCTACATTTATAAAGAATTATTGATACGAAACCAAGATGTAAAACATGCCAACGACAGGCTTGTGCTAAGACTCCCTGTTGTTGGGGAAATCTTAAGAAAAGCCGCTGTTGCCAGATATGCTAGGACTCTCTCCACCACCTTTGCTGCTGGTGTGCCCTTAGTAGATGCTCTCGACTCTGCAGCAGGTGCCGCAGGAAATGTGATATACAAAAATGCGATATTGGATATCAAAGGCGAAGTAAGCTCAGGTAACCAAATGAACTGGGCCATGCGCAACTCAAAAATTTTCCCAGATATGGTCGTTCAAATGGTCGCTATTGGCGAGGAATCTGGCGCTTTAGATAGTATGCTTGGCAAAGTCGCGAGTATCTATGAACAAGAAGTGGACGATGCCGTAGATGGCCTATCGACCTTGTTAGAACCTTTAATAATGGCTACATTAGGCGTTTTGGTTGGCGGCTTGATCGTGGCTATGTATCTGCCTATATTCCAACTCGGTTCCGTAATTTAACGGACAATAAACTCAACAATAATAAGAGCACCCTATGCAAGATGTTTGGCATTTAATGCAGCAACAACCTTGGTTTTTTATGTTATCGGTTGGCTTAATCAGCGCCTGTATCGGCAGCTTTTTAAATGTCGTCATTTACCGTCTACCTGTAATGATGGAAAACGAATGGAAATCGGAATGTAAAGTTATTCTCGGCCAACAGAGCCCTGACGCAACCACAACCAACACAAGTACATTCAACCTTATAACACCTCGGTCCACATGCCCTAGCTGCAAAACACAAATCAAAGCACACCACAATATTCCAGTCTTGAGTTGGCTTATGCTCAAAGGCCGTTGTGCATATTGTGACAGCAAAATCTCTGTCAGATACCCCAGTATAGAAATGCTCACTGCAATAAGCTCTTTATGGGTGGCCTGGCATTTTGGCGCAACTTCAATCGCCTTGCTTTATATTTTAATCACTTGGGGGTTAATTGCGCTCATTTTTATCGATATAGACAAAATGCTGCTTCCAGATCAAATTACCCAACCCATGTTATGGTTGGCCCTCTTATCCTCAGCAGCAGGGTATACCATCCCCACCGTTGAATCCTTATGGGGTGCAGCCATCGGATACTTGATCCTATGGAGTGTTTACTGGCTGTTTAAGTTGCTGACAGGGAAAGAAGGCATGGGCTATGGCGATTTCAAGCTGTTAGCTATTTTTGGCGCGCTACTAGGCTGGCAAGCGCTTATCACCATAATATTATTGTCGAGTGTCGTTGGCGCGGTGATCGGAAGTGCTCAGCTAAGCATACAAGGTAAAGACAAAGCGACACCAATTCCATTTGGTCCATATCTAGCTATCGCGGGTTGGCTATGTTTGTTTTATGGTGATGCACTGAAAAATTGGTATTTGAATTTATTAGGAGTGTAACATGTCATCTTGGATATTGGGTCTGACTGGTGGCATCGGCGCAGGAAAATCAGCAGCAACAAACTACTTTCAAAGCCTCAACATAGATATTGTAGATGCCGATATTGTTGCTCGAGAAGTTGTAATGCCCGGCACACAAGGGCTAAATAGCATTGTTGCTCATTTTGGAGACGACATTTTATCATCGCACGGCACGCTTGATAGAGCGAAACTACGAAGTATTATTTTTGATAATGAAGAACACAAAGCTTGGCTCAATGCCTTATTGCATCCAATAATAAGAGAGCAAATTTTAACACAGCTCGCGCAAGCCAAAAGCCCCTACTGTATTCTCTGTGCCCCTCTTTTATTCGAAAATGGTTTAGAGCGTTACTGCCAAAAAACTTTATTGATCGACGTGCCAGTAGATGTACAGATCGCTCGCACATGCAACCGAGATCAAGTACCTCAAGAGCAGGTTAAAAATATTATCGCTGCACAGATGAGCCGAGAAGATAAGTGCCAAAATGCAGACTATATTGTCGATAATAATCGGCCTTTAGAAGATGTGCATGAAGAATTGAACCACTTGCACAAAAAATTTTTAGACGCGAGCAAGGTTATTTAAACGCTTTATTTGTTGAATTTTATATGATTCTTTAGAATGATTAGATATAAACTGGCTTAGCTAAGGTTGAGCAGGTTTACTGTTTATTTGCTACATTAATGTAAGCTGTTGAAGTATTAAAGGACATTATGGAACATCACTCTCCATTACTGAGAAAATTCATTACCTTAGGTAGGGTTACGCCAGATCAAATTAAGGCGAAGCAAGCCGATGCGACCACAACTGCTGAGCTCATCTGCTTATGTAGCGGTATGTCTGGCCAAGAGTTAGCGGAACAATGTCTCGACTTATTTCGTGTGCCTTATTTCGATCTCAATGGCTTTGATGTTACCAATGTGCCCAAAGATCTGATCAAAGAAAAGTTAATTCGTCAGCATTACCTGCTGCCGTTGGTGAAAAAAGATCGTAAGTTGTTTATCGCAACATCCGATCCCACGGATTATGGTGCATTCGAAAATTTCGAGTTTAGCACAGGACTGCAATGTGAAATCGTAGTCGTCGATCACAAACTGCTTGAACAAAAAATTGACCAGCTCTTTGACTCAAGTTCAGGACTCTCTCTCAGTGAAGATGAATTTAAAGAGTTCGCGAGCCTAGATGTCGAAGATGAGCCTCAGACTCAACAGCAAGATGAAGAAAAAGATGATGCTCCTATCATCGTATACATCAATAAAATATTGATGGACGCGATAAAAAAAGGCGCCTCAGATTTACACTTCGAACCGTACGAAAAGAAGTACCGAGTTCGTTTTCGAATTGATGGCATTTTGCATGAAATGGCCAGCCCCCCAAACTCGTTGGCAAGCCGCCTCTCGGCACGTATCAAAGTTATGTCACACCTCGATATTGCCGAGAAACGAAAACCACAAGATGGTCGTATAAAGCTTAAAATTTCTGAACGCAAAAGCATCGATTTTCGTGTCAGTACCCTCCCAACTATGTGGGGAGAGAAAATAGTAATGCGTATACTCGATTCATCTGCTGCCAAATTAGGCATCGATGTATTGGGCTATGAACCAGAGCAAAAAGATCTATATTTGAATGCACTGGAGCAGCCTCAAGGGATGATCTTAGTTACGGGCCCAACAGGCTCTGGTAAAACCGTGTCACTTTATACTGGCCTTAATATTTTAAACAAGCCTGAGCGAAACATCAGTACAGCAGAAGATCCAGTAGAAATTAACCTTGAAGGGATCAACCAAGTACAGATCAACACCAAAGCCGATATGACTTTTGCCAATGCGCTTAAAGCATTTTTAAGGCAAGATCCGGATGTCGTCATGGTGGGTGAGATCCGTGATTTGGAAACCGCAGAAATTTCAATAAAAGCTGCACAAACAGGCCACTTGGTAATGAGTACACTGCATACCAATTCAGCCCCTGAAACACTTACTCGGCTACTCAATATGGGCGTGCCTGCATACAATGTTGCCAGCTCAGTCAGCTTAATCATTGCTCAGCGATTAGCGAGAAGGCTATGCCCTAAATGTAAAGAGCCGGAACAACTCCCTGAAGAAGAGCTGCGTCGACAAGGTTTTAACGACACACAGATAAAAGAGCTCACTTTATTCTCGCCAAAAGGCTGTGACCACTGCACAGACGGTTATAAAGGCCGAGTGGGTGTTTATGAAGTTGTCAAAATAACCCCAGAAATGTCACATAAGATCATGGCTGGTGCTAACTCTCTAGAAATTGCCGAATTAGCTGATCAGCTGGGATTTGATAATTTGCGTAAATCCGGCCTCAAAAAGGCCGCATCCGGCGTCACTTCTTTGGCTGAAATCAACCGCGTCACAAACTACTAACCGAGTTTCTGAGCGGCGCTGGTATAGTTTACTTCAAAGCAGTAAACTATACCGCTCCACTACAATATGAGTAATTACTATGCCAACAGCTGTCCAATGCCCAACCTGTCAAAAAGAGGTGATCTGGTCGGCACAAAGCCCACACCGTCCATTTTGTTCTAAACGTTGTCAGCTTATAGATCTAGGCGAGTGGTCAGAAGAAAACAATAAAATCTCCAGCCCAGTGCAGAGCACAGATCTCGCTCAGCCAGATCCACAGGCACTCATTGAAGATATTGAAGCCATGCTAGCTAAAAATGACGATGACTTCTTCAAATAGCTTATGGTTCGCTCAGTAATTGATATAAGTTCTTAATTTGATGGTGCACTTGCCAATCTTGGCAATACAAATAATAATCCACACTAGGCAAGTGCTCTTCAATAGCAATAAAATCCACCTGAGATTGGTACTTGTTCATCATTGATTGCGGTACGATCGCAAATCCCAGACCTGCGGCAACTAAAGATAGTGTGGTCGATTTGGTTTTAACTTCTTGTACCACATTCATTGTAGCTTTCGCTTGATGAAAAACCTCCTCTATTGCTTCATACAATTTTGGTTGCAATGCCTTTGGGTAATGAATGAACGGCTTACCACACAATGCCTTTATTGATGAAACCGTGGACTCCAAGTGCCATTGTTTCGGACAGGCAAAAACATATCGTTCACTGCAAAGATAATGAATATTTTCTGCGGGTAAATCGGGAGCAAAGAGACGAATAATTGCGCCGTGCAATTGCCCGGACTGGCACCGAGCTACCAATTCAGCACTGCTCCCTTCCTCCAAAGCCAAGTCAAGCTTTGGCGAACACTCAGATAAAATCGCCATCTTCTTTGCCATTAATGCTTCAAACGCCAGTCCAATACAACCCAACTTGATAGGCTGCTGGACGCCATTTTGAAAACTTTTTACACACTCCCCCAAATCGTTGTGCGCAGCTAGAACCCGCTGAGCTTTGCTCACAAATAGCGCACCAAAAGTCGTTAAACTGACTGAGCGCGTTGAACGCTCAAATAGCGGCATACCTAAATACTGCTCGATTTGGCGGATTTGCTGACTCAATGGCGGCTGCGACATATGGAGTTTTTGTGCAGCTCGACTAAAACTCAACTCCTGCGCAACTGTAACTACATAATTTAGTTTTTTAATATCCATCCAATTTATATTCATTACATATAAATCAATCTGTTTTTATATTTGTTATTAATTTAGGCACATTGTAAGTTAACTGCAAGCTTTATCAGCAGGAGTCATCATCATGAAAACTATAATATTTTTGTTACTTGTTTTAGCAAGTAGTCAACTGCATGCACAAATCATCAAGCTGCCTTTTCATTCAAAAGCACTCGAAAACAGTTTGATTGGTACTCAAAGTACACGAGATATCCATATCTACTTACCTGAGGGCTACCATCAGAGCAACAAAAGGTACCCAGTATTGTATTTATTAGGCGCTTATAGCTGGCCAATAAAATACAGCCAGCACATCGAAGCCATGCTCGATAACCATAAAAAAAATGGTCGAAATATGGAAATGATCATTGTGATGTTAGAAGGTAATACGCCATTGAGAGGCAGCTTTTATGTCAATTCAGCGGTCCATGGTAATTTTAGCGACTACGTGATCAAAGAAGTATTACCTTGGGTAGACAACAAATATCGTACTAAAGTTTCAGCAAACCACCGCGGTATTGCGGGCTTTTCGATGGGCGGAACTGGCGCTTTAAGATTTGCAGCCAAAAACCCAGACCTATTTGGCCACGTTTATGCGCTAAGCCCAGGCATGTTCGATGAGAAAGGCATGGCAAAATCATACTTAACCTCTGAAGTCGCCATTAAACGCTATCAAGCGTTTAAGAAAAAATTGGCCACAGCTGAAGATCCTCGAGCGGTTATGAAATCAGAGTTTGCTTCATTTCAAGGCCGTGAAATTTGGAATAATGGTCAAGCGAATAGTTATAGTGCTTACCTTATGGCCTATGCCGGTGCTTTTGCTGGCAGTGCAGAACAACCTTTTGGCGTGCACTATAGTATTGATCCAGCACAGAAGCCTCTATGGTACAGTGGATTTGGTGAGCTTATTGACCTGTATTCGACGCCATCTGTGGTCGCGCAACTTAGTTCAGTACGCATAGATGTGGGCGACAAAGATGACTATATCTGGATTTCAGAGGGGGTGCTTGCTCTTAAACAAAAAGCGCAAGCGAATAAGGTGCCTATTACATTTGATGTATTCCCAGGTGGCCACAGTGACCAAGCATTAGCACGCTTAGAACATCATATGCTGCCGTTTTTTAATGAACGTCTGTAGTTTCAAAAAAGGGCCACACTATTCGGGCCCTTTTCTTCAATTCAAAATTCGCAAACATTATCAATCCACCTTGCGCTACTTTAGCCTTGTCGTCACAATCAACTAGGCGTACTACTAGACTAACCCCAATTGAGTAGCGAAACGATGAAACATAAGCTAAGTACACAAAATTACTATGAAGGCCGGCTGCTGCGGGTGATTGATCACCTATACGAGCATGCAGAGTCCGAATTAGACGTGAACACCTTGGCAGATATTGCTTGTATGTCAGCGTACCATTTTCATCGAATTTATCGAGAATACGCCGGGGAGACAATTAATGTCACAGTCAGAAGAATGCGTATGTTGAAAGCGGCGACTTATTTGATCCGCAGTGACTTAAGCCAACAGCAAATAGCAAAAAAGGTTTGCTATGGCAGCGTTGAAGCATTTAACCGAGCCTTCACAAAACATTATGGAGAAACACCGAATCAGTATCGCCAACTGCGTGCTGAACCAGTCTCTTCTGTCACTGCACTTTATCCTAAGTCAACCAAGGAGTATCACATCATGTATCCAGTAGAGCAGCAATCGATTTCCGACATTGAATTAATTGGCATTAACCACCACGGCGACTATATGCAAATTGGTCAAGCATTTGAAAAATTATCATTGATGGCTGGCAAATCAGCACTGATTGATGACACCACGCGTTTTTTTGGTATTTACTTTGATGACCCAGAATCTGTGCCTCAAGATAAACTCAAGTCTATGGCCTGCATTACCATTGATAAAAACAAGCTACCACCGCAACACGACTTTGAGCTGCTAACTATCCCAGCAGGCGACACCGTGAGCATTTTATTTAAAGGCGATTATGCAGAACTTGAAAAGCCATACAACTGGCTGTATGGTCAATGGCTACCACAAAGTCAATTCGAACTTGCTGACTTTCCTCCCTTTGAAGAGTATCTCAACGACCTTAAAAATACAGCGCCCAAAGACCTGTTAACTCGCATCAATTTTTTAGTTAAGTAGTTAGTACGCACATACTCAATTAGCCACTAAATATAGTGGCTAATCTAAACAACCTCTTAAATTTATAGGTACGGGCACCAGTATTTTTGCGCCACAATCTGCTCAATTTAAGCACTCAGATTTAGCGTCACAAAGTGGTAAAAGGCACATGCCATTGCTAAGACTATTCAGTCCGCGTCCCCAATTAGTCAAATTGATATTAAGCCTTTGCGCTTAAAGGCAAGAAGTAAGATAATCACATTACATTCATGATAAGTGACTTAAACTTATTTAAAATCAGTATTATTAGGGGAAAATCATGAACACATGGAGCGTGCGAGCGTACTGTGTATTTTTGTCGATATTGTTGCTCTTCGTTGGCTGGCACAATGCTGCAAAAGCAAACAATACAAAACTGCAAACACCTCAAGTGGCCATTGTCGGTGCCGGTCCACTCGTACCCAAAGGGGCTGGCCAAGCTATTCCAATTAGCTATAAAAATACTACCGAAGTGGACATTGAGATCCTACGACTGACAAGCCCTCATGACTTTTTACAACGCCATTATTTAAACGGCTCAATCTATCCGAGTACACTTGACAGGTTAAGTTATAGCTACGAAAGTGTTTTTGCAGACAGGTATACACTGCCAAACAAAGTCTCAGATACCGTTCATTCTGCAAAGCTGCCTATCCCAGCTCACCTTTCATCTGGTTGGTACATTGTCACACTAAAAGCGGCTGGGCAGTTTGATGAGCTGCAAGTCAAGCACATGCTGCTGACTGAGTTAGGGATCCAAGCAAGAGTACAAAAAAATGCAGCAACATTTACTATCAGTCAGTTACAAGATGGGGCTAGCGTAGCCAATGCAAAAGTCAGTATCTATCGCAAGCATGAGCTAGTGCGTCAAGGACATACAAACACACAAGGTAGCATTGATTTTTTTGTATCACTAGAACAAAGCGACATCGTTATTGCCGAGCTTGAGCAAGCTGGTCAGCCTCCGCAAATAGCGTTACTTCCAATTAAAGAAACGCCACTTGACCTCTCGGCATATCAGCTAGGAGGTCGTTTATATCAAGACATTGAAGCGTTTATCTACAGTAATAGAGATTTAGTCAGGCCGGGTGACTCCCTACCTCTCAATATTTTACTGCGTGACTTTGATGGACGTACTATAGATACCAATACACTCACCCTATCGATAAAAAACCCGCGTCAGGAAGAGGTTGTCAAAGAGACATTGCACTCATCTGCAAGCGGTTATTTTAGTAAATCACTCAAAACTGCCAAAGACTGGCCTACAGGACGCTATACAGTGGGTGTAAAGCTAGACCCCAGCGCGGAGCAAACAATCGCAGAGTTTAATTTTCAACTCGAAGAGTTTGTGCCTGAGCGCATGGACTTAAAGGCCAAAACAGCAACTAAATTTGTCTTTTCGGGTGAAGAAAATAGCGTCGATCTCTCAGGTAAATATTTATTTGGTAGCCCAGCGGCAGGCAATACATTTACAACACATATCATCCATCAGCCAGTTAGACACTTCTTAGGCCCCTATAAAGACTTCATTGTCGGCCAAGATTTTTACTTGTACAACAATTTAAAATACCTGAAGGACAAGCAACTATCTGAGCAAGGTGACGCACAAGTAAAAGTTGCGACGCCAAGTGCAAACAAGATAAAAAGCCCTGTTAAAACAAAAGTTTATTTTGCACTACAAGAATCAGGAGGCGCTGCCGTGCAGCGCTCCGTCTCTTTCACTAGTTGGAAGAACACGACTATTCCCGGTATAAAACCTCTCAACAAATCGATTGAGTACAACTCCGATGCCGCTTTCGAAGTGGCTCTTTTGTCTGCTGACGGGCAAACACTGTCCAGTGGCAGTGTAAAACTTGAGCTCTATTATGATCAAGGTCGATACTATTGGATGTATGAAGACGGCATCGGCTGGCAACAGCAAAAACAAGATCGATGGCGTAAAGATCACCAAAGTGTGATTGATTTAACAGCAGATACAATGCGTATTGAGTTACCCGTAAGCTGGGGGAACTATCGCCTGGAAGCCACAGATTTAAGTAGTGGAACAAAAACACGCTATGAATTTTATGCTGGCTGGTACCGTGGCTATGGCCAGCCAGCCGTTAAACCCGAGCATTTACAGCTTTCTCTAGATAAACAAGCCTATAGAGCTGGAGAGCAGGCACAAGCAACTTTGACCTCGCCCATAAATGGTCAGCTGTTAGTCACCCTTGAATCCGATCGTGTCCTTTGGTCTAAAAAAATACCAGTAAAAAAAGGGCAATCACATATCAATATCCCTATCGATAAAAACCTCGCTCGCCACGATTTATATATCACAGCCAGTGTATTTGGACAGCAACAAGGTGCACCGAAACGCTATTTAGGCGTCATACCAATTTCACTGGATAGAAGCGAGAGAAAAATCCAATTATCAACCACTTTGCCAGAGCAAATTGAACCACTACAAACGATTCAAATTCCCATCAAAGCAACTGGGCTGATGGCTGATCAAGAAACTTGGGTGACTGTATCTATGGTAGACAAAGGGATCGTAAACCTCAGTCGCTTTAAACCCAAAAGCCCATTTGATCACTTTTTCGCTCAACGACGCTACAGCGGGGATATTGTTGACCTGTATTCACGTCAATACGATCCGCGCCCAAACCCATTTGCACAGTCACGCTTTGGCAGTGACAGCGTCGAGAATAATACTAATCGTAATGATGACTTAGTCGAGAGTAAAACCATTCAATTGATGTCTCAACCCGTAAGGCTACAAGCCGGGCAAGCATCGATAGAACTCACATTACCTGACTACAATGGTGAAGCACAGATCATTATCACCGCTTTTAACGAGCAGCAAGTAGGTCAACTGGTACAAGACCAGATTATTCGTATGCCCCTCGTTGCTGAACTCAGTGTACCGCGCTTTTTGATCCCTGGAGATACTTCTTCCGTCACACTGGATATTCACAATTTAAGTGGTCAAGAACAGGCGTTGACGGTCAAATTGAGTGCCAATAACACCGTTGAACTGACAGGTCAGGCTGAACACAGCGTTGTACTCAATGATGGTAAACACTGGAGTGCGAGTACTTCTGTGAAGACATTAGATAATAACGCGGCTGGCATTACGACGTTTACGCTTAAAGTAACAGGTGAAAACCTCAACCTTGAACGCAGTTGGCGAGTGCCCATTAACTACATTGAACCTTGGACATCCAACACCGTAAACAGCCAACTCGTTCCTGAGCAATCCATAACAATTGATGGCACACATTGGAGTGGGCTTAAAGTGCTCACCGGGAAAGAAGGTAAACTGCTGATCAGCCATTCGCCGATCCTAAACATTGCCCAATTTGCGTCTGGGCTGCACGCATACCCCTATGGCTGTGCGGAGCAGACTACCAGCAAAGCTTGGCCATTTACACTACAACATCCACAGTTAGACAAGTTCCAACACACCGCCTTGCGCCAAGATGCTCAACTACAGACCAATAAAGAATATCTCAGCATGGCAGTGGGCCGACTAAAAACCATGCAAAAAACCACCGGGGGATTTGCCACTTGGGGCAGCTACGGCAAAGAGTCCCCTTGGCTCACCGTCTATGTAACGGACTTTCTTACCCAAGTACATCAACAACACCCTGAACTTGTGCCTACAGAGATGTTGCAAGAAGCGCAGTACCGTGTGCTTCGCTACGCCAGAGGTGACTTTGTCGATGCTCTCTCATATAGTCCCGATGCCGCTATTGCTGCCACGACCTATGCAGCATATTTTTCTAGCCGTTTAGGTAAGCTCAGCTACAGCGACTTAGAGGCATTAGATATCACCACTTTCCCGACACAATTGAGTTTGATCCAGTTTGTTGCAGCTCTGGCTAATACCGGTGCCATTGCACAGGCTTCAAAACTCCTCAACCAATTTGACAATCAATCCAGAGTCGAAGACTACATCTACGATTACGGCAGTGATATCCGCGATAAAGCGCTGACTATTAACACCTTATACGACATAAAAAGACTACGAGGACTAAACTCTAAAGCGCAAAAAATTGTCAATAGGCTCATCGAGCAGCTACCCGATCTGGCGGCAAATAACCCCTGGTTGAGTACCCAAGAGCGTGCCGCCTTATTACGAAGCGCTGTATCCGCGAGTAGCCAAAATCAAGCTCCTTTAAGCGTGACTATCAACGGTCAATCTATTACTCACCACGGCGTATTGGAATACCCGCTCACACCAGACTTGCATTTGAAAAACGACACTGACTCAACCCTTTATGTTCAACAGCTACATACTGGTTATGTCGAATTTGATAGCTCCATCGCAAACAAAATTAACCCCTTTAACACCGTTAAAATGAAACATTTTGTGAGGCGTTGGTTTAATTTAAACGCAGAGCCTTTAAATTATAAAACGCCTATCAAGGTCGGTGAACGCATATTGGTCATCCTAGATGTCGAGACCAAAGAGCGGATCCATGACGCCATGATTGTCGATCAAATCCCAGCGGGATTCGTACTCGAAAACCCAGCTCTTTTGCAAGACTTAGACATTCACAGCTTGCTTCCTGAGGGCGTAGTTTTAAGCGATGTAGAGCACCAAGAATATCGCAATGATAGATATGTTGCTGTGACAGATCTTAAGCCAAGATCATACACTCGCTTTAATGATGCAGCCCCAAGGCAGCAATTTGCCTATTTATTACGAGCAGAAGTACCGGGAGTCTATGCAAACCCTGCAAGCTTCATGGAGTCTATGTATCGACCTCAAAAACATGTGTTGTATACACAGTTTCCTTCTACAATCACAATCGAACGGTAACGAAAAAGCCCCAGACGGGGCTTTTATTCCTGCCAATTAGAATTAGATGATTTTGAAAAAAGCTTTGTTCACAGTCGCAGCCTCCACCCTTGCCATAATCATGGCTGCGGTTGTTTGGCATACCCATAACCCTCTGCCGGCTATATACCCACACGGGCCATCGACACTTGTCACCGCCAGTAACGAACGGACTTTGCGCTCTTTTGGTGACCAGCAAGGTGTACACCGCTATCACGTAACGCCAAAGGACGTAGATCAATTCTATTTAAATGCGCTTCTGCATTACGAAGATCAATGGTTTTATTATCACTTTGGTGTTAATCCTTTTTCGTTGCTGCGCGCCGCTGGGCAGTGGATACGCAATGGACGAGTCATATCGGGTGGCTCTACGCTGACTATGCAAGTCGCGCGTTTAATTGATCCCCACTCCAGAACCATTGGCGGAAAGCTTCATCAAATTGCAAGGGCTATCCAATTGGAGTGGCACTATAGTAAAAAAGAGATCCTCACTTTCTACCTCAATTTAGCACCATTTGGCGGCAATATTGAAGGTGTCGCCGCAGCATCCATTAGATACTTTGATAAGTTGCCAGTATTACTCAATAAAAATGAAGCCGCATTGTTGGTTGTGTTGCCACAAAAGCCCTCTCTATATCGACCAGACAGATATCTAGAACGCGCAAAAACCATGCGCAATAAAGTACTCTCGCGTTTGCAACAAGGGAAGTTGTTAAGCTCGGAGCAGTACCAACTATTACGTAAAGAATCCGTTAAGCTGCACAAAGATCCGCAGCCCACATTAGCACCACTGCTAAGCCGCTATTTAAAACAACGTTACTCCAATGCACACAAACTCACTACCACGATAGATTACTCGCTACAAAAACGTTTGGCTGCGCTACTGCGTCACACCAGCACCCATTTACCCCACAAGGCCTCCGCAGCAATCGTTGTCTTGCATAACCCCAGTGCAGAGATCCGAGCCTATCAGGGCTCTATCGACTTCCAAAATGCCAGCCGATTTGCACACGTTGATATGGTACGCGCCACACGCTCACCTGGCTCGACACTAAAACCATTTATATACGGCCAAGCACTAGATATGGGCCTTATTCACAGTAAAAGCCTTTTGAGTGATATTCCAGCAAACTTCGACGGTTACAAGCCACAAAATTTAAATGGTCATTTTAACGGCCCGATCAGTGCTGAGCGCGCTTTGCAAAAGTCATTAAACGTGCCTGCAATTCAGCTATTAAATCGTATTACACCCGCTCGATTTGAACACAACCTTTCCCGTGCGGGTATTGAATTCAGTCATAAAAAAGCCAATTTGTCTGTGGGTCTAGGGGGGACGGGCACCCAGCTACTTACTTTGGCGAAACTATACCGTGCATTAGCCAGCAACGGTTATGTCGCCCCGCTCAAGGTGCTAAGTCATGATCTCAACCTCCAGTCGCCAACATCAATCCTCTCTGCACAAAGCAGTTGGATCACCTTCCAAATGCTCAGTGCTCAAAGTGCACCAGATCGAGTGGTCCCGTCTATACGCAGAAAAATCGCATGGAAAACAGGTACAAGTTATGGGTATCGCGATTTCTGGTCGGTGGGCGTCAGCCCTGATTACACTGTTGCAGTATGGGTTGGCCGCCCAGATGCCAGCCCTATGCTTGGCTACCTCGGAGCAACACAAGCTGCACCTTTGATGTTTGATGCATTTGACTTGTTACCACCAGATAGTCGTAAACTTATTCGGCCTCAGCAAGTTACCAATACCATCATATGCTGGCCAAGTGGCTTAGCACTGGCTCAGGTGTCAAAAGATAGCTGTGATTCTCAGCATCAAGCTTGGACAATAAACCATGCAACGCCACCAAGTATGAATATAAATGGTGACTTTACGACTTTCTCATCTTGGCCAGAAAAGCTCTCTGATTGGCTGAACACCAAAAAAAGCCCTAGCCAACCCAACCCAAGGTCTGCCACGACAGATGCGACTACCGTTGATACCGGCATCGCCATCACCTCTCTGCGCAGTGGACAACATTACTACCGATCTCAATTGGACGTTTTGCCGTTAAGATCTTCACGCCAAGTTGATGTTAATTGGTTCATCAATCATGCACCGCAAAAAAAGCCAGAGCTGAAGCTAGAGCAATACTTAGGCAAGACCATTGTATCAGCATGCTTTCGTTCGCAATGCGATAAGCACGTCATTTATATTCACCCGTAAACCGTCCTCCCTAAATTTACCCAAAGTAACAACAAAACCGTCACCTATGGTTTAGAAAAGTAGAAGGAGTCTGCTACACTCAACCACATGACTGTAGTCTTTATGTCATTAATAATGACAGATTAAACTGACAGAGTAAGAAAGGTGAGCTAAACCGTGTCAAAAGATCCTTGGAATGTACTAGAACTAACTCCAACTTCAGATAAGCAACAAATTGAAGCGGCGTATCAACAAAAGCTAGAAGACTTAAAAACATCCCCAGAAGAAACCCGAGCTGAACAAGAAACGCAGCTCAATGCAGCCTATCAATCGGTGATCAGCGGACTGGCAGAGCCATTTACGCCTTCGCAGCAGAGCATAGCGAACCCGCTGTTTAGCGAGTTTAGTGAAGAATTAAATGAGTTACTGGGCAATGCACATAGGCATACACAAGTCTCCGCATGGCAGCTGCTTATAGATCATCCAGCATGCCAAGAGATAGAGCTCAGGCAAGACTTAGCCGCCCTGATATTTGATCGAGTATTGGCGCACCAAAAGTCCTGTCAAAATGATAAAGAAATGGTCACCAGCGAAGTGCTGATCTTTCTCACCACACAATTGGAGTGGACCAAGCGTGATGATCTAAAAGCACGCTATGGTGATAACTTTTATTATCGCATGACGCAACAAGAGATCCCGCAGCCTGAAATCATTCCAGAACCAATTGCTGATACTGGTAACTTAGCTAACATATTTATTGGCCTAACCATCATTTGCGCCATCGGCTTAATCATGATCTCTGTGTAAATAGGATTAACTAAAATAGGCCTGTGCTAGCATTGGCCTTTTTTCATCATATCAGCCCCCTTCACGCTAACTTAAAGCGTTTCGCTTTTAATGTGAACATCCCACTTGTTGCCTCCAGTACAAACAGCGGTTTAACTAGTAAAACAGGTACAACGTCTGACAATCGCGCTTAATTAAGCGCTTTAATTGCAATATACTACTGGACAAATACATCACGCCCACACATGGACATTGACACTGAACATGTATGACAAGCGAACTTCAACCTAACTACCCAAGCCTGAAATATAGGCCTGCTAACGAGGAATAAATATGACCATTACGCGCACACATACAAACCAACGAATGAGCCGTATCGTCGTGCATAACGATACCATCTACTTATGTGGACAAGTTTGTAAAGATGCGACACAAGGTATTAAAGAGCAAACGCAAACCATGCTCGATAAAGTAGATGCCCTACTTGAAGAAGCAGGCAGTGACAGAAAGCACATGTTAAGTGCAACCGTCTATATCAGTGACATGCAATACTTCGCACAAATGAATGAAGTATGGGACGCTTGGGTCCCTGAAGGCCACGCGCCTGCAAGAGCCTGCGTTGAAGCGGCGATGGCCAGACCTGAACTGCTCGTTGAAGTGTCTGTGGTTGCAGCTGTGAAAAAAGACTGATCAGTCACATTTGCCGACCAAAGTCGGCAAATGTCCTTTAAATGACCACATCCGATTGCATCAATAGCTCTTGTAACACCACTTCAACCCGTGACATTGCAAAGTTAAATGCCTCCCGAGTTGCAGGCCCGCCCAAAGTAAACCGTATTCCATTATCCTCACATGCCTCTGATGGAGAAGAAAAGACATCTAAAGCTCGAACCTCGACTTGGTGGGATTTAAACTGAGCTGCTACATAGTGCATATTTAAATTTGCAGGTAATTGCCAGCAAACATTCAAGCCCTGAAATTCCGCTGAAAATGAAAACTGAGCTAGCACACTGTTCAACGCTGCTTGGCGATAACGAATTTCGTCCTCCAACTTTGTTTGTACATATTGGTATTCTTTACTTTGCAGCGCACGCATCAACAACTCAAAGTTCGTCATCGACACCGACCAGCATTGTGCATGAACCGTATTGATCACCTGCTGTTGCCACAATAAAGGCGCAAGCAGATAACCTGCGCGTAAGCCACCACTAAAATACTTGGAAAAACTGGCTAGATAAAACACACGGTCGGGCGCTTGCTGCCAAAGTGGTAATCGCCAGTTTTCTGGCAAGCAATAATTCACATCATCCTCTAGGATGAAAAAATGATATTTACGGCTCAAAGCCAACAGCGCTTGCAACCTCGCTTCGCTATAGCGCACATTGGTTGGATTTTGGCAGTTGGGTGTAATGTAAATCGCTTTCACCGACTGGGTTTGACAAATTGATTCGAGCACAGCTAAGTCAATGCCTTCACTGTTAACAGGAATACCCTTGGTGTGTATCTGTAAACTCTTACATGCTTTGAAAAAGCCGGGATACGTTAAAGCTTCGTGTAAAACAACATCGCCAGGATCACAGAGCGTTGATAAACAGCTATAAATCCCTTGCTGTGCGCCCTGCGTAAAGACCACTTCATGTTTTTCGCACGCAAACCCGCGCTGAATTAACCAATCCCGGAAAAAGCTTTGATGGCGAGGCAAACCATTGAGCTTATAAGTTAACAGCTCCGATAGATCAGTATGGCTGTGTGCAAGCGACTGCATGGCTCGTGCAATGATGCTTTCTTGTCCCATCAATGGCTGCACACTCGATGCTAAATCACTTATTTGCATTTGATGGTGTAGGCTATTGTTTTTAGTTACGTAAGTACCTGCACCTAATTTTGCCTGAACATAACCACGCTGCTCCAGTAGCTCATAAGCGCGCGTCACTGTGCCATGTGTTATCTGCAACGCATCTGCCAATGCTCTTTGCGCAGGCAATCGCTGCTCAAAAGCCAGCTCTTTATTATCTATTGCTTGCTCTATGAGCTCAGCAAGTGCCATATATTTAGGTTGAGTACTTGCTAATTGTGAAAACTGTTCACAATCAGCCTGCCAAATTGTATCCATAACAATAAATAAATTGATGCCTATTTGTACTTATGACAATAATTAAAAACAGAACAAATAGCAACAATTGTATTGATACAATATAAGGAGTTCACTTTGCCATCAGTGGAAATTTTTACCTTACTGCCAGCTTTGATGCTATTCAGCTTTGCGGCATCGATTACACCTGGCCCTAACAACATCCTGCTGACTTACTCTGGGTCTCAATTTGGTATTAAAAAAACCATGCCACATCTCATTGGTATTCGCGCAGGAATGACAGCTATCCATATCGTCATGCTAATGGGGCTAGGTCACCTAGTATTGGCAAACCCACAATTGCATTTAACCTTTAAATTTTTGGCAAGTGGATACATCATCTACTTAGCTTATAAGATTGCATTTAAACACGCGAAAAACAGCCTTCAACCCCAGCAAGCAAAACCACTATCATTTATGCAAGCTGCGTTATTTCAGCTTATTAACCCTAAAACCATGGCCACATTGCTGTCACTGACCACAGCACTTACATTGCCCGGAGACTTTTATTGGCACTCTGCGATACTTGGCGTGTTGGTATTCAATATTGTCGCGCTAGGCAGTGGACTCAGCTGGACCTACTTTGGCAAGGTGATCAGCAAAAAGCTGCAAAGCCAAGCTCGCATGCAAAAATTCAACTATCTGATGGCCAGTTTATTGCTCGCCTGTCTTCCACTGATCCACCTCAATTAGATACAGGAGTTCATCTCATGCACATAGTGAATCAACTTACTCAATCTCAGTTCAATGAGGTACACACATTTTTGTCGCAGCGTAGCTACTGGAGTAAAGGGATCTCAAAAGAGAAACTACAAACAGCCATTGATCATTCATTGTGCTTTGCTTTAGTACAAAATAATCAACTCATCGCCTTTGCCCGAGTTGTCACCGATCAATCGACATTTGCCAATCTGTTAGATGTCTTTGTATTAGAACCATTTCGCGGTGTTGGCCATGCTAAACAGTTACTGGATGCTGTGGTCACACACCCAAAGTTACAGGGGCTTAGACGATTTTCGCTAGCCACACACGATGCTCATACCTTGTACCAACAATTTGGCTTTGACAGTGTTGAAGCGCCACAATACTTAATGGAGCGTCGTGCCCAATCTTCTTTTACCCGCCAGAACACATAACCATTAAGTGCTCAGTGCTTCATATTGAGCAGGTGCCATTCATCGTCTTTCGACCCGATATGGCACCGCTTCTTACGGGTTATTTGCCCGTATGAGTTTGTGGTTTACATGGAAAATAACACCCAGTGATCACTGCCCCGCCAGCAACTTTGTCGGTTAGGTGCTGAGTAACCACTTTGTTCGAAAGGTTAGCTAATTTCTTTGTTTTAAGATTTAGTTTCATCATTATCTCCTTATTTAATATAACTTATGTACCAGCTCTGTCTGGCATGCATAAAGTATCCTTTTACCAGCCAATATCAAGGAATTATTTACCCATAAAATCCCTACACAATAGAATATATGATTAATAATGAAGCAGAAAAATGCACAATCCTAAATAATGATAAAACTTAAAACCGGGCCAACACTTGGGTATACTTGCGGTACGAAGCACACTGCTTATGCCTCTCCAGTAATTACTACTTTAGTCTTAGCAATAATCCTTATTTTATATTACTTGATTTAAATCAAAACCATACACATCCATTCGACTAAGCACTGCGTGATCCCATCTCATAACGCTTGTTTATCCTACGATTCACTTTTAATGTAAAGCAAATTAAAAACGGTAGACTCTCTTTATGAAACCAATAACAACGCTCGCCTTAACTGGTGCCTTATTTGGCTTTGCGGCCACTGAAAGTGTCGCTAGCTCAACCTTCAAGTCCGATGATATCTTTGCGCTAGAGTATGCGGCCAGCACGCAGATAAGCCCAGACGGTAAGAAAATAGTTTACGAAAGAAGCAGTTACGACATTATGCGTGACAAGCCGAAACGTACACTGTGGTTATATGACATCGCTGAAAAAGCACATTACCCACTATTTGCTGATCAGTTTAATTACAGTCAGCCGCGCTGGTCTCCCGACAGTAAAAAAATCGCATTTACCAGTAACAGCAGTGGCTCTCGCCAATTGCATGTGTATTGGTTAGCACAAGATAAACAAGCCGTTTTAACCCAGCTTCCCAAAGCAATTGGGAATATTACATGGTCACCAGATGGCCAACAGATTGCATTCACGATGAATGTCCCGCAAGGCAAATCCAAATTTGCAAAATCAGTTAAGCTGCCGAGCAAACCCAAAGGCGCCGAATGGTCTGAGCCTGTTAAAATCTTCGAAAAAGCACGCTATCAAGCCGATGGCCGAGGTTATTTAGAGCCTGCTTTTAGGCATGTTTTTGTGTTACCAGCCAACGGTGGTACACCAAGACAGCTGACTAAGGGAGACTTTCAACACCGAGGTCCTCTCGCTTGGAGCCCTAACAATCAAAGTATCGTATTCTCATCGGATCAACACCCTGAGTGGGAGTACCGCACAACCGAAACGGATCTATTCAAAGTCAGCGTCACAGATCAATCTCTGACACAACTAACCGATTTACCTGGTTCTGAGTACAACCCAACATTTTCCAAAAAAGGTGACAAGCTAGCTTTTATCAGTCGTGGCAATGCCCCGGTTCCCTATATCAATAATCAGCTAACTTTATTGTCAATAAAGGATAAGAAGCTTACTTCATTGACAGATGATCTAGACCGTTCAGTGGCTGACTACCAATGGGCAGGCAAAGGCGACTTTGTGATCCAATATGATGACACTGGAAAGCGAGTGCTGGCAAAAGTTTCTACCCGTGGCAAAATTTCTCAATTAACTGATGATGTCTCTGGTACAACTCTAGGCCGCCCGTATGTCAGCGGTAATTTTACGATGGCAAATAATGGCACCATTGCTTATACACAAGGCAATAGCCATTCTCCTGCCGATGTAGGTTATTGGCGCAAAGGGAAAACGGCAACACTGACACAGTTAAACGCAGACTTGTTAGCCCACAGAACTCTCGGAGAAGTTCACGAACTCAATTACAAATCAGAGTTTGATGGCGAACAGATCCAAGGCTGGTACATTACGCCACCAAATTTTGACAAATCGAAAAAGTACCCGCTTTTAGTCGAAATTCACGGTGGTCCGCATCTCGCTTATGGCCCACATTTTAGTGCTGAATTACAGCGTTATGCAGCACAAGGTTACGTTGTTGTTTATGTTAACTATCGCGGTTCAACCAGTTATGGTGAGCGATTTGCACTCCTACTCGATGGTAAATACAGCTCAAAAGAAGACTTTGCCGACCACAATTCTGCAGTGGATGCACTGATCGCCAAAGGTTTTATAGATGAGCAAAACCTCTTCATTGCTGGTGGTTCAGCGGGTGGTATTGCAACAGCTTATGCGATTGGTTTGACAGACAGGTTTAACGCAGCAGCCATCACCAAACCTGTGATTAACTGGATCAGTAAAGTGCTCACAGCAGATAGTTACCTAGGCCAAATT
This sequence comes from Pseudoalteromonas sp. Of7M-16, assembly GCF_022347805.1. NCBI lineage: Bacteria > Pseudomonadati > Pseudomonadota > Gammaproteobacteria > Alteromonadales > Pseudoalteromonadaceae > Pseudoalteromonas > Pseudoalteromonas sp. Of7M-16. The sequence goes on from NZ_JAKRFY010000001.1 coordinate 253,059, forward strand.
CGCAATCAGTTCCCCGGCCTTCCATGGGAAAATCTGGCCCATTACTGGCAACGCTCACCACTATCATTGGTTGGCAACGTCACCACGCCTTCTTTAATCATGACAGGTGAGCTGGATAGACGTACGCCTATGTCGGAGTCAGAGCAGTTTTATCAAGCATTAAAACTACGTAAAGTTGACACAGTACTAGTACGTGTACCTGGCGCTCCACACGGTATTGCTGGCCGACCTTCTCGTATGATCTCTAAAATCGAACATACCCTCGCATGGTTTGAGATGTACAAAAAATAACGTCTTAATCTAAACATATGTTGCTGGGAATATACCCAGCAACTGCGCTATTCTCGACCCCATTGAAGCGCCTTTTTACTCGCCTAGAATTCGACCGCCAACTTGTTTCATATCCCACCTTTACTACCAGATCCGCTGCAACTTCGGTAATTACCTTGCTTATATTGCTCTCGTATCTGTGATGGCGTCATCACATTATGGTGTATTTGAATTTCACCTATCGCGCCCTTAAATAAGCCTGTTTTAAACGAAGAACGGCTGCCAATACGCAGCGGCTTTTCATTGCTCAATGATCCTTGACGGCCTGTCGGGTCGAACGCACTATTAAACTGCCCATCGAGATAAAATCGAATGCCTTTATTACGGTCTCTATCAATACTGACCGCAACATGATGCCATTGTCCATCTGCAACAAACGCCTGCGAATCGTAAAAAGTACAAGACGAGTCCTGCTCTTGACAATACCAACTGCCATCTCCGTCAGCGAGCTGAAGTGCCAAATAACCATCGTCAATATAAAATACATAGCCCTGTACATCGGAGACTTGGTCTTCATACCGTTTATCGACAATGATATGTTGACCTGTCGATGAAGTTTGTATCCAAGTAGAGATTGAAAAATCACCTGTACTCACATCCAATTCAGAATCAACAACCTCAACATAGTCGTCAAAACCATCTAAGCAAAAGGCCATATCGGATTTCTTGTTGGCGAGTTTGATAATCTCTCCCTTCAATACAGACAGTTGATACTGCTCACTTTTTAATACTTTAGAGGTTGAAGTATATAACCAGCTCAGCCAAATCAAGACAACGATTACAGCGACACCTCCGGCAATCACAAATGGCCACCTCTTAAATGTGTGATCCATATAATCTAATTTGACGGGTTGTGCCAACAAGTACCCTTTGCCGCGGATATTTTTTATTTGCTCTTGTTCATCCAGTGCTTGGAAGGCTTTTCTGAGAATACTGATACGCTGTTTTACGTTCTCATTGCCTGTGATCACGCCCTGCCAAACAATATTTTGCAATTGCTCTGCTGGCAGTGGGTTATTTTGATGTTCAATCAAGGTCAAAAGAAGCGAGAAAGACAGTTCCGATAAGGGTTGCTTTAGTTCATTTTTGCTCAAAGTTTTAGTGTTTAAATCGGCATAAACACTACCAACCCAGAACCCTTTACATTTTTCTAAACTTAACTTTTTTTCATCCATAAAAAACTTATCCATAAATATCAACAACTAACACTTACCCATATCCGGTAAAAGTAATTTTACTCTTTATTTACCCTATTTTTCTAGTGTTTTCTGAACATGCTCATCAAGATAAACGCAATTTCTTATTCACTTTGAATCAACAATATATTCAAACATTTGATAATGGAGTGTCCAATGATGAATGCAATTAAATCCTCAAAAAGCGCTTTGGTAGTATGTAGTGTACTCATCACAGCCCCTAGTTTTGCAAATATTGACCTGCAAAATAATAGCCACGAACAGATAACAAATCTAAAGTGTGATCATTACATAAATCGTAATCAGCACTTGATAGACGGCCAAACCATGGGCGTTAATCCAGGTGACACTTTATGCCTCGAAGGCGGCACAAGAGGGCCGCTTAGAGTACGCAATGTGCAAGGAAGTGCATCGGCGCCAATTATCATTCGCAATCAAGATAGCGTAGTGAAATTTTCTCCTTATGAATACAGTATTGCAGTAGAAAATAGCCAGTGGCTGCGGATCACCTCAAAGCCTGTAGAAGATGTGTCTGAGTATGGACTTCGATTAGGCGGCACACTGGGTGTTGGCACTTTGAGTGAACAAATCGAAATTGATCATCTTGAAATTTATCGCGCCAGATTTGCTGGTATGTTGATAAAAACAGATCCCACATGTGACGCTGCCACATGGGCTGAAAATTTTACTATGACAGGGATCCGCATTCACAATAACTACATCCACGACACTGAAAGTGGAGAAGGCATGTATATCGGATATACAGGGAGATCACGTACCTTATTGTGTGATAACACATTGACGACCGTTTATCCGCACAAACTCCAAGATGTACATATTTTTGACAATAAGTTAGAAAACATCGGAGCGGATGGTATTCAAGTTAACTCCATCCAAGGCAATACATTTGTCAATAACAACACGATTTACCGAACAGGTGTCAGCCCTTTCGATCTCCACTGGCAAAATACAGGGATTCAAATTGGTGGTAATGACGTTGAAGTCAGAGGCAACCTCATTTATCGCAGTGGTGGCAATGGCATGATGATCGAGGGAGATGCGGTTAGAGTGCTCAATAACCACATTATTTATGCTGGTGAAAATGGCATTTTTGCACGAAATATGGCACAGCAGGACGCTAGTATTCAAAATGGCTTGCCGCACGACTACAAAGGGAACTTGATTATTCACCCGGGAAGTTATGCTTTGAAGCTCTATGCAATCAATACAGCTTCTGCACATCGAATCATTGAGAATAGTATAGAAAATGACGGCTCAGTTGATGCCGCTGGCCGCCCAAAAACCTTTTCATACTTGAATGATTCGGTATTGCGACACGAGCTGAATAACCATCATTACGTGACGCAATCCGCTTACTAATCGGATTATTTCGAACAAGATAGGCGAATATAGTTTGCCAAAACTTTTTGCTGGGCGTGCCTAAATGTCAATCCTTGCCAACATACCTTGACTGGCACGCTCAGCATTTTTTAGTTAAAAGTCGAGCGACTTAGATGCACTACACATTTGCCTTAAGCCTGCTCTGATACGCGTAGTTCAGGTTTAATTTGACTTAGCAATTCACTTGCCGCATCAAAGTCATAATCATCAATCAATGTTACTAACTGCGTAAAGACATCGAAAAATCGTGTCCCTTGATACATAGGCAGAAGCTCACTAACCAGATCAATTGCGTCAGTATCATAATCTTCCAGCAAAGCAGTTAGCTGGCTTAATTTTTGTGCAATCTGCTGTTCAGTTAGCTGGACTGAGTTAATCGGGACACTCTGCTCTTCCTTATCCATGCTATTAAGTACTTGCTGAATCGCAAATATTAATGGCTCAAGCTTTTCATGCACTTGATTCAAGGCTACCGTATGCGCTTTTTGGTCTGCGCAAATTCGCTCTAATTCTCCCGCAACAGACTGTACCTGCGTAGCCCCAATATTACCTGCGGTCCCCTTTAGCGTATGTGCACAGCGCATCGGCCCATCAGGATCTGTGTGAACCTGCTCAAGTGCCTCTTCAAAATGTGCGTGAAAATGCTGCTGTCTATCAACAAATCGTTGCAATAAACGCATGTAAAGTGCCACATCTCCTTGAGATATAGACTTGGCAATACCTGCATCAACGCCAGGAATTTTTGGGTATTGAAGCTCATCACTTGCGGGGACCACTTGCTCAGCATGATGCTGACTTTGCTCGGATACCTTTATCCACTTTTGCAATGTCGCGAACATTTTGTCTACGTTGAGCGGCTTACTGATAATATCGTTCATGCCACAAGCCAATGCGGCCTCTTGGTTATCCATCATCACACTGGCAGTCATAGCAATAACAGGTAAGGATTCAAATTGGCTTTGCGCTCTGATCTCGCGTGTCGCTGTATAGCCATCCATTACAGGCATTTGACAATCCATGAGGACACCATCGTATTGCGCTTGCGCCAACATATCCAAGGCCTGCTGGCCATGTTCAGCTACATCGACGGCAATACCCTTCCCAGTCAACAGGGCAATCGCCAACTCTTGATTCAAATCGTTGTCCTCAACCAATAACAAACGCGCTCCCGCCAATGAATGAATGCTCTCTTGCTGAGTCACTGAAGCTGAGTCGCCATCATGACTTAACCCAAAAACTCGCTGTAAGGCCGCCAAGACATCAACCGCCAAATATGGTTTAACTACGAAGCTCAGTTTTTGCTGATTTTGCAGATAAGGTTCAACTATTTGCGCATCGTACAGTGGCATTAAAATTACCGGGGTTTGAGATCCAGCTTTATTGAGCTGTTGTACCAATCCAAATTGCGACTCAATTCTCATATCAATAAAAATAATATCTTTATCTGCAACTAAACTCGTCACATCCTTGACCTCGACAGAAGTTAAGCTGTGCGCTTGAATATCAAAGTTAGACAAATAAGAAACGAGATTACGGCTGGCACTGTGGTTGTCATCTATGATCACAGCTTGAGTTGCAGGTATATTGCCCCGTGCTTCAGGTTCATACAGCGCATCATCCAAAACTAACGTAAAGCTAAAGGTACTTCCGACATCCAATGCACTTTGACAATGGATTTCACCATGCATTAGTTCCACCAACTTTTTGCAAATCGCGAGCCCAAGCCCTGTACCGCCATATTTTCGTGTTGTTGATGTGTCAGCTTGAGAGAATGAGCTAAACAACTTGGCTTGCTGCTCTTCAGACATACCAATTCCTGAGTCCACCACTGCAAACTGTAACGTGATCTCTCCGCCAAGCTGCTGCTCAACGCGCACATCAATTAATACTTCGCCCCCTTGTTCTGTAAATTTAACCGCATTACTACCTAAATTAAGCAGAATTTGCGACAGTCTCAGCGGGTCGCCAATTAACTTGCTCGGCACGGCAGGATCTATATGCGCGCACAATTCCAAGCCTTTTTCTTTGGCTTTGACTGCAATTAAATCTAAACAACTGCGCAGCGTTTCCTCTACACAAAATTCAACTTGCTCAATATCCAGCTTGCCAGCCTCTATTTTAGAAAAGTCTAAAATATCATTGATAATACCAAGCAGGGATTCGGCACTACGATGGATCTTTTGAACATAATTACGTTGCTTAAAGTTAAGCTCTGTCTCCAATGCCAAGTAGCTCATACCTATAATGGCATTCATCGGGGTACGGATCTCGTGAGACATATTTGACAAAAAGTCTGACTTGGCTTGCGTTGCACTTTCAGCGCGTTCTTTGGCCTGTTTTAGCGCGACTTCTAAGTCTTTGGAGTCTGAAATATCCATGTGGATACCAAACATCTCCTTGCGTCGGCTATCTTGATTCACGAAAACACTTTGACCCATGCTTAATATCCACTTCCACTCTCCACTGGCCGTTTTCATCCGCAACTCACAGCGGTAAGTTTTTGTCTGTTTTGATAAGTGGGCTTGAAGTGCGTTTTCTACAAGGGGAAGGTCGTCTGGATGAATAAGCTCTCGCCAGCGCTTTATGGTATTTCCATAGTTTAATTCCAACGCACCTTCTTGATAACCTAACATGGTTGACCAAATCGCGTTTGTGACCAATAAATCGCTCTGGCAATCCCATTCCCACGTGCCCGCATTTGCTCCTTGCATCGCCAAGTCCAATCGTTGTTCAGCCTCTTTTAATTCGCTATAAGACAAAGAATTCGCCAGCGCAACAGCAATGTGATTGGCCACGGACCGCAGTACGTTTAAATGAACCTCTTTATATGCGCGAGGTTTGTTTGACTGCACGGTAAATACTCCGATTACTTTACCGTCTACCACCAAAGGCGCGCAAAATACCGACTTAGTTTGTTCCCCATAGAGGTTATTACATGCTTTTAAATCAACACTTTGCCATTCTTCTTCGCAGGCAGCATAAAACTCTTGGCCATTTGACACACAGTATACGTCAGCACTGCTGATCACTTTGGTATGGCTTTCCAATGCCTCGTATAGCTCCCCTTGCTGGTTCGCATAAATATAATCGACATAGTCTTTTTCCGGATAAAATACCCCAACAGCAAAAAACTCGCAGTGCAATATATCACTCAAATGGTTGTATATAGTTTCGCTTATCACATGCATATCATAGGTTGCAGCGACCTCCTTCCCTACTTCCCCCAACACCACAATATCTCGCGTCCTACGGGCTATTTTGCGTTCAAGCTCGATGCTGTTTTCTCGCAACTGCCTTACTCTGAGCCAAAATGCCCCTAACAGAATTAACACCCCAAGCAATGGCATTAATATACGGAACCACAAAGTTTGATACCATGCTGGAACACTGATGATTTTGAGTTCAATACCAACTTGATTCCACACACCGTGGTTGTTACTTCCTTGAACCCGAAAGCGATATGTGCCTGGCGGTAACTCGCGATAATTGACAATGTGCTCGGGGGTAATGGCGCTCCACTTATCATGATAGCCATCCAACCAAGTGCGATAGCGATTGTCGTCAGTGGCTTGGTAATCTAGTGCTGCAAAATGAATCGATAAGTTTTTGTCGCGATGACTCAGACGGATTTCACCGTTGTCGATTGCGGTAGGGCGACCATCAATAAAAGCTTGCGTGAACGCGACTGGGGGTGCACTGGTATTCACTTTGACATCTTTGGGATTAAAACCTGTGATCCCATCGATACTGCCAAACAATATTTGCTCATCCATCACAATAAATGAACGAGCCAAAAAGTGATGATTTATCAAACCATCATTTGTCGTAAACTGGTGAAAAATACCGTAGGTTGGGTCAAATTTAAACACGCCACTGGCACTGGCAAACCATAAAAAACCGTCTTTGTCTTGGGCGATTGATTTCACTGCAAAGTTAACTTGCGACGCGGTGTTGTCATACTGTTTAAAACGCTTGTTAGACATGTCGAAACGCGTTATCCCCAAATTGGTGGCAAGCCAAATGTATTCACCTTGTTGCATTGCATGAGTCACATAGTTGCCATTGGGCCCTACTTGCCCTGTGTGCGCCGTATATTGCACAAACTCAGAGGTTTGCTGGTCGATTCTAAATACCCCTTCTCCATCGGTGCCTGCCCATACCTGTCCTTCACTGTCATGAAAGGTAAACTCCAAGTCCTGCCCCGCTAAAAAGTGTGTCACTCCATTGTTTGTCGTATTCAGTCGTGCCAAACCACTACGCCCAGCCAGCACAAGCCACATTTGCCCTTGTTTATCAAAGCTGACATGTTCAACGGAGCGACGCGAATCATCTAACCAAGATAGAGGCACTAAGCTTAGCGATTTTTCGTTTTCATCAACTTGATATAGCCCAAAGCTGGTTGCTGCAAATAGCTGGCCTTGTGCATTTCGGGCCATACTGTGAATACGCAACCGATAATTGCCCTGTAAAGTTTTCGCATCGGCAAAAGGTGTAAACTGCGATTTGCCATCGAAGTGCACTAAACCGCGACCTGTGCCCAACCAAACCCCGCCCATTTTGGCAGGCTCAATAGCCAGTACTTGATTAAATAACCCAGAGAGTAATTGCTCGTTCAAAAAGTTCTGCCAAGACACAAAAGCAGGCGGGTTTGGAAACACCTTTTGCACGCCGGAGTATCGCGTCGCCGCCCACAGCAACCCGCTGTCATCAATCAGGATTTGCCTGACATCACGGTTTTGAAGTAGCGTCAACTCACCATTATCTATCACGGGAACAAACTGATTCACCCGAGGTGAAAAGCGATACACGCCTGCAAACGTGGCCAATAAAATATCGTCATTAAAATGATGTAACCTAGTGACACTCGGTAAGGTACCTGATGGTAAGTTAAAAGTGTGGTATTCAGCCGTTTCAGGGTTAAACAAACCAAAGCTTGTTCGCGTCGCTACCCAGATCCGGCCCATATCGTCCACTGATACTTGACGTACTTCAGCGTGATCCAAAGAGCGAGGTGCTACACCGAATGCTCGAAATTGCCCAGTATCTCGATCTAGCCGATACAACCCATTTGATGTTCCAACCCAAATACCGCCCTGTTCCCCCTCACTGATACTCCACACTCGGTTATTACCTAAACTATGGGGATTATTTTGCTGCTGTACAAACCGCTCAAAGCTTTGCAGATCTCCCCTCAATCGATTTAGTCCTCCCCCATTGGTGCCAACCCACAGAGTACCGTCGCGACTTTCAAATAGTGTTTGTACCTTATTGGCGCCGAGGGAGTTGGGATCACTGTCATCATGTTTAAAGTGCACAAAATGCTGTTTTTCGCGAATAAACAGGTTTAGACCGCCACCCCATGTGCCAGCCCATAATCGACCTTGGTTATCGAAGAGTAATGCTCCAACACTGTTTGCAGACAACGAATGAGGATCGTTTGGGTCGTGATTAAAGCTGACGAATTGATATCCATCATAGCGCTTAACACCGTCGGCACTTCCAAACCACATGAATCCCTGAGGATCCTTTGACACCGCGTAAATTTGTGGGTTTGCTAAACCATTATATGCTGAAATGGCTTCCACCTTAACTTGCGAGGTGGCGTCGACACTTTCGACATACATACACAAACTTATTAAAAACAAAAACAGCCGCCAAAGGCGCATATCTGACTCCTTGAGATATCTGGATTGCAAACATTTTCACTCTGTAGCAACACATCAGGGAAATAAGTGCTGCCTATTCAATCAATATGAGTGTATGCATAATTATTAGACACTTTTCGATAACATGTGCAAAATAAGAAGAGTTAATTTTTGTCTATCAATCACTCAGTTATGCAGTCGCGTGCCAAGGACAGCCAATTAGCCTTTAACTTCCATTAAGCAAACTTGACGCGGAGAGCGCTATGACCTGGAGTGACAACCCCCAGCCAATCACCATTCTTCTTGTGGAACCTCACGAATCCATTCGTTCCATGATAGCCAGTACAGCCAAAAAGCTCGCCGCAAATGTCACTGTCGTACAGAGTTCAAATGGTGTAGATGCTCGAGAAAAACTCACTTATAACGATGTGCAACTCATCATTTCTGAATGGCAATTACCCAAATTAGATGGGATTTCTTTACTACAGTATGTCCGCAGTACACCTCGCACAGCGCAGATCCCTTTTGTTATGACCTCTGCCACCATAGATCAAGGTAATGTGATGCAAGCCATTCAAAGTGGCGTATCCGAATACATTGTCAAGCCATTCTCTAGCCAAATTTTGTTATCCCGATTGCAGCGCGCACTAAGTAAGCCAGTTAGGCCAATGAAAGCCAATGCAGCAGAACAGACGGCACAAAGTGAGCACGTAACTCAAGTTCTAGTGGTCGACGATGTTGCAGATAACATCAAGGTTATCAGTGATATTTTGCGCAAAGATTACAAAGTAAAGGCAGCCTTAAATGGAAAAAAAGCGTTGCAAATATGTGCAATGGAGCCCCAACCCGACTTGGTACTGTTAGATATTATGATGCCAGACATGGATGGCATTGAAGTGTGTAAACGACTTAAGGCCGACCCTAATACACAGCATATTACCGTAATATTTTTGTCGGCTTTAGAGCAAACAGAGCATATCGTTAAAGGGTTAGAGCTAGGCGCTGTGGACTATATAACCAAACCGGCAAACCCTTCTATTGTGCGTTCGAGAGTTAAAGCACACTGCCGCGCAATAGATTCAAATCGGTTAATGCGCACCCAAATTGACACCATGATGGAAAATGCCAAACTCAGAGATCAGTTTGATACTGTAAATCAGCAGGAAGTCATCAACCCAATCAAAGAAATTCAAACTGCCAGCCACCAATTGTCGGATAACTTAAATAACCCGTCAAAAGCACAGCAATATTTAGATTTTATCCAACAGAACTGCCAACAATTACAGCTTCATTTGGACAATATGCAAACCTTGCAAAAAATTGAACGTGACGAGTATACATTAGAGCCCTCCCCCCATGCATTGCGTGAGCTGCTCGACAAGGTTCTAATGGGGTTGAGCCACATAATCTCAGAGCATCAGATCAATATTACCAACACGGTGCCAAACAATTTGCATGTAAAGGGAGAGCAACAGCTTTTATTTGCCTTGTTTACCCATTTGATTCAAAACGCCTTAGAAGCAACATCTCGAGACAAAACAGTCTCTATTAGCATACAAAGTGAAAATAACGCCCAATTCCACACTATTGCAATCCACAACCCTGATCCCATAGCCAAACAGATACGCAATCAGTTTTTTGATAAGTTTGTTTCATACGGTAAAGAGGCGCGTTCTGGTCTAGGCACCTATACAGCCAAAGTACTTGCAGAACAACAAAAGGGTTACATTGAATATCGTAGCGATGAGCAAACAGGCACCTCTGTCTTTGTTAATTTGCCCACCGCCTAAGCGGCTACTGACTCAAAGGTAAAACAACGGGTTTGCCTACATCGCCTGGTTTTAACCAGGGTATTGTAATGTAACTCGGATATTGTGGCTGATGTAATATCTGTATGTCAGCAATTTGCGCTTGTTTCATGGTCTGAAATGCAACGGGTAAAGCGCTGTTAAAATGCTTTTGCCGATGCCACTGTGACGAGCGTATAACAAATTGCAATTTACACCCTTTTTCGATGTTTCGCGCCACCCAATCAAAGTCTTTAAACTGGATCAAAAAAGGCTCGTTAATGGGCGTTGAAACTGGCTTAGCTAAACTATCACGATATTTTGCCCGCTTGCGTGCTTTACTTAGTAACCGAGGAAGAGTGTTAGCACACACCTCAAATGCATCCAGATAAAAATCACTATCTGGTACGTTCATCGCTAACCAAACCTCTGCTTCCAAGCGACCGAACAATACTTTGTCACTGTCCAAAGGCTGGGTTTCAAATACCACATAACCATCGTGCTCATTGGGTAAGTTGACCGAGCCCGTCATATCTTTTGATAATGGCAATGCGTGTGGTGTAGCCGGGTCATAACGATACCTGCTCACAGGTTGCTGTTCACCTTGAGTCTGTAGTGATTGCAAAGACAAGTGTTGAACATCGGCTCCCGACTTTAATTGCGTCTGGCCAACCCACAAACCTGACGCTTGGATATAGTGCATCACAGGCGCGGTCAAATAAGCAGGCTTTGCCGCGCCTTTTAGGGTCCAATTAAACCAATCTAAGTAAATTTTAAACATGTCGAGCATACTGGGATTGAGAAAGTGCGCTTCATGTACATGGCTTTTTGGTTTGCGAGTGCCGCTGTGATCCCACGGCCCAACTATCAAATAGTGCTCAGAACGGGCTACCTTATTGCCCCACTGTTGGTGATTTTTAAAATACTGCAACGTGCCTCGCTGGTCACCATCATAGTGACCCGTTATAGACAATATTGGTGTAGTTATGGCGGCATAATCTTGTTGTTTGGGCACCATTTTCTGCCAATATTCATCATAGCTTGGGTGCGCAAGCCAAGTCTGATATACATCAGATAAATGCGCTGCGTTTTTGTCTAAATCCTTGAACCTTGTACCGCTATTTTTTTGCCTTAAGTACGCTTGTTGCCACCCATCCCCATTGCCATAACGTTTGTTATTCCCCTTGGACAATACAAAATCTAGCCATGAAATTGTATAGTCAGAAAAAATATTATTGCCCATTGGGAAGTCATAGCCAGGGTAAACCGATGCAATGGCAATCATTGACTGCAACGAGGGCGGTCGATATTTTTGGATTGCCCATTGCGCAAAGCCACGATACGACCCCCCCAATGTGCCCACCAGCCCATTGCTCATCGGATGTTTTGCGAGGTACTCAATTACATCAAAACCATCACGACCTTCGTCAATAAAAGGGGTAAATACGCCGTTTGAGTCACCTAACCCCCGACTATCCACTGCTACAAAGATATAGCCATGCTTACTAAAGTAGCGCCCTCTTTGCAGCGCTTCACTTCTGCCATAGGGTGTAAACTGTACAATAACTGGAAACTTTTTCTCGCTACTGGGTGAAGAAACGGGCGTGTAAATCGTTGCAGCCAGCTCCGTTTTGTCACGAACGGGGATCCTCAACTCTGTTACCTCTAATGCCATTAATTGAAAACTAGAAAGCACAATAAACAATGCGACAAAATACATAATCAGTCCCTTTATTAACACCAGAAAGATACGGTATAACATAACCAAAATAACATAACAAACCCCTCACGATTAGCTACATACATACCTCCTCCTTTATTCCTTGATAAAAATACAGTCATGCATACGTATTCAAAACAAAAAATTTACAAAAGTGCTACTTTAATTATTTTCAATGCTGATAAAACTCAACCATTATTTTGCAAGGAACTGCTATGCTCGAAAATACCAATAAGTCACTCGGACTACACACCCGCTTCAAGCCCCGATATATAATAGCGAGTACACTTTTATCTCTCACCTCCCACTTATGCATCGCCACTGACGATGTGATGCTACAAGGGTTTTATTGGGATGTGCCTGTAGATGAAAAAAACAAAAATGGTATTTGGTGGGATCATCTCGCTGAACAGGCACCTGCACTCGCAAAAGCTGGATTTTCCAGCATTTGGATCCCACCTCCATCAAAAGGGAACTGGGGGATCATTGACATGGGATATGGTGTTTACGACCACTATGACTTAGGTCGCTACTTGCAAAAGGGCAGTATTGAAACCCGCTTTGGTAGCCAAGCTGAGCTCACCAATATGATAAGTACACTGCAACAGCACCACATTAACGTATATGCAGATGTAGTGTTAAATCATATTTATAGCAACGAACAAGACAGTGAAATAAATCCTGCAGTGAAAGCCTACGCACTTGGTAAAGCTCATCAGCACCAATATGTGGCCTATCCAAGCAATGAAATCAACTGGCAGCTCAAAGATGTACAAGGACGGGTGTTCATTAAAATCCAAGGCTATGGCTCAACCATGCCATGGCAACAAAGTATCACAACACGAGGATATGCGCTGTCAATTAAGGATTCTAAAGGACAAATCCCCTCCAATGCAATCCACCGCGAGCAAGAACCCAACGATGGCAACTACTCGGCAATAAGACCCGGAAGTAACGCATTTTCTGGGCTGAATACAACGATGAGAGGCCAGATAATTGACCAAGCTGATATTGACGAGTACTGGCTAGATGTCCCAAATAAACAGAGCTTATATCTGAGCCTTAGCGCCAAACAAGGTGATCCAAGCAGCCAAACAAACTGGACTGATACATCGCAAACAAACGGTTTCTTACCCATTGAGGTGTGGCAACAAAGTACGCCAGACAGCCCCGCAGTAAATATCACAGCCAGTCACTTATTCGCCTATACCAATACGCGTATAGCCCTTCCTCAGCGCGACGCAGATGGCAATTATCCAAATAGCGATGATGGCTGGCGGTATCATGACTTTCATCCAGTTGATGGCGATGACTGGCTTGGCGAAATGGGCAATGACGAGGTGATCACTAACACCAAGTTTTTTGGTAATGATACCAATACCTTTTCACCCCGAGTGCAACAAAAGCTCATTGACTGGGGAAAGTGGCTCAAAACAGAGCACCACTTTGATGGTTTTCGCCTTGATTTTGTAAGAGGGTTTCAGCCTGAATTTGCTGCAAAATGGGTGAATAACCTACCTAAACACAATGGCAAACAGCCATTTGTCGTCGCTGAATACTGGGGTGGTGACAGCAGCATCAAATCTTGGGTGGATACAGTGCACAACGCGGGCGCCGATGTCGATGCGTTTGACTTCCCTTTAAAGTCAGTGCTTACACAGATGACCAATCAAAACCAAAATTTTGATATGCGAACACTCAATCATGCGGGGCTAGTAAGGAATGACCGAGGACACCAATTGCCGGGGACGTCAGTGGTCACCTTTGTCGAGAACCACGATACAGGAAAAGAGTACGATAAGTGGGTGAGCAAAGACCACAAACTTGCTTATGCCTACATCCTCAGTCATGAAGGCAAACCAACGGTGTTTTACTCTCACTATTATGGTGTAAAGCAATACGATTATCATGACCCCAGCAAAACCATCACAGCCCCTGCGAGCTTAAAGCAAGAAATCAACAAACTCATGTTTGCTCGCAATACCTACATGGACGGTGGGTTAGCGGTACTATCAAAAATAGGTTCTCCCTATGGTGATGTTCAACATGTTTATGTTGCGAGACGGTTCGGCAAACTTCAAAAACAGGGAGCCATTGTAGTATTAAATAACCATGATACGCAGCGCAAAGGGCTTTGGGTTACTACGCACGCTACTGGGTTTAGTAATTTAGCCGGGCAAACCTTAGTTAATGCCTTTGACCCCGATGATACAGTCACTGTCTATGAAGATGGCAGAGGCTATTTTAGCGCACCAAGTCGTGGTTATACCATTTATGTACCACAAGGTGACTTACAGACTTATCCAAAAAATTAAGCTTTTTTGACCACACTACTTACTGTGTGGTCATCTATTTCCCCATCCCGTGTGCAAGCTGATTTTCTATTGCTTCTAAGCACACTTTTATACTCAGTGGAACTTGTTTGTCGAACGTATGCAAAGCAAACACAGGGTTGAGCGGTAATTTATAGTGAGGAAAAACTTCTGCCAAGTGCGCAGCATACTGAGATAACTTAAACTCAGGGATCAATCCTATCCCTGCGCCTTGGCAAATCAGAGTCATACAAGTATCGAATGAATTAGCGACACAGCTTGGCGTAGCTGAAAACCGTTTTTCATTTCCTTCAGAAGATATGAACACATGTTCAATGTCCGCCCCCTGCCAAACATTGGCGATATATCTCAGTTGCTGCGGAGGGTGACTTGCCAGTAATTGTGGTGCGCCACATAAGACATCTCTAAATTCACCGATTTTTCGTTGTTTGGCATCGCTATTTTGAGATCGCCCAACGCGGATCGCCAAATCAATATTTTGCGCCTGTAAATCCAATTGTTGGTCATCAGCAAGCAACTCTAACTGCAATTGGGGGTAGTGAACGCATATTTGTGCCAATGCAGGCGCCACCAGCGTAGTCATCAATACATTTGGCGCTGTGATCTTTAATTTTCCTTTTACTTCTTGATTAAACTGCGCCGCCTCAAGCCATGCAATTTGGGCGGTTTGATTGATTAATTTACACTGCCCATAAAAACTCTCCCCCGCTGCGGTCAAGCTTTGTTTTCGGGTCGTACGCTTGAGCAAAGCCACACCCAATTCCTGCTCAAGTACTTTTAAATGCTGACTTAACACAGATTTAGATAACCCTAAATCACTTGCTGCGGCAGTGATGGAACCGCTTTCGACAATATGGGCAAATAGTGACATATGGCGCAATTTATTCATTGATTGTTCTTCTCAGCTAAACAATTAGTTCTATTTACACTGTTTTTCTAATTTAATTAAACCTCTAAGCTTAAACAAGTTTAAATTTAGCGGAAGATCATCATGAATACAGAATCAACACCATTAGCCCAGTGTAAAGCTGGTATTGCTGCTTGGCAGCAAGCGTTTAACCGCCAAGATGCGCAAGCCTGTGCAATGCAATACACTCGAGATGCCATTATGGAAGCAAAACCATTTGGCGTATTTCATGGCCGAGAACAAATTGCCCAATTCTGGCAAGACATCATAGATCAAGGTTTTCACAGTGTTGACTACAGTGATGTCGATTGGCAGCCATCCCCTGAAGGAGGTTTTATCTTGACCTCTAAATGGACTATGAACAAAGCTTATGGCGTTGTTCACAGAGAACACTGGATTGTCGAGCAGGATGGTCTGGCACGTCTGGTGTATGATGAATTTGAAGTGTTAGGTGAAAAGTAGCGGCGCTAATTTGGGCCGAGCTAAACTCGGCCTAAAAAGATTATTTGGACGACAACGGCGGCGTCACATAAGCTTGCGTCCCCCATAATGGCACTGTCGACAAGCTGTGCTTAAAGCTCCCTGAGGTTTCTTTGGTACTGTAGGATAAATACATAATAGTCTGGCTTTTAGCATCATAAATACGACGCACTTTCATCGATTTTAAAAATATACTTTTGGATTTTTTAAAAACCACTTCACCTGATTTTGACTTGTCGATTTTGGCTATCATAGCTTGGGTAATTGCGCCCGTTTGACGGCAAGAAATAGAGCTGTCACTGGGATCAGACAAGCTCAAATCCGCTTCGACGCTGGCAACATGACAGGTTACGCCCGTCACCACAGGATCAACCATAGAATCTAGCTTAATATCTTTGAGTGTAAATAACCCCAGAGAGACATCACCAACCTCACTGTCTGAGCAACCTGAAAGCAACAATATGGCTGCAAAAGCGACGTGTTTTTTCATTTTTTATCCCTTAATTAAATGTCTGTAAGCGTATCAATATGAATTCACCATATCACAGGGTTCCCAATCCCATAATAGCTGTTAGAAAGATTCATGAAACTATTAATTTTTGATAAAAATTGTTGCTATTACAGGAAATAACGATACCATCAATTTTTTCTAAAAATAGTAATAATCTTATTTAAAACAGGGATTAAACCATGAAAAAATGCGCTGCTGCTCTTGCTTCTACACTGATGTTGACGGGTTGTTTTTCAACACCTGAAGCGGATACAGGTTCGGTTCGTTTAGATAGTCCAGAAGTCCATAGCCAACCTATGAAAGTAAAAATGGCAATTGGCTTAGATAAAGGTCAGCCCATTCCCATTAGCGACTCTCCCCTAGGTTCCAATGATACCGGCGTCTATGCCAGCTTGGAAATGTCATTAGGCGGCGGCTTTGCAGCCAAAGTGCAAACGGGTAAAGCGCTCAAAACCACTTTAAAATACCAGTTTTCAGGACAGCACGCGGAATCCGCACAGGCAGGCAATGTCTCTCATGCAATCACATTGGCCTATCTCACCGACGAAGAGTCAGGTACAGACTTCGAGACAGGCGAGTATATCAATGAAGACAGTAAAAGAGACTGGAAGCTAGACCATGACCTCATCGATATCGCCTGGATCACTGGTTACCGCCTTTCACCAGAAGCGTTACTGTACGGCAGTATATTTTATCAAACCGGTGAAATTGATGGCACATACTACCGCTCAACATTTGGTGGCTGCGCTGAGAGACATGCTCCAGAATGTGCCCAGAGTACCTTTTCTGACGATGGTTCTGCCTATGGCCTCAGTGTCAGCTTCGAGTATGCGTTTACCAAAAGCTTTTTGGGATCCCTAGAGCTGGTGCATAGCCGCTCAAATTGGTTTAATAGAAATGAAGATGACACCTTGGTCAATGGTAATTTGATTTACCAATTCTAAGCGGTTGACTCATTGACAGTCTGTGCTTTATCAAACTGCAATTCACATCGACGTTGATAAAGCTCAGAGTGTGTCAGCATGTCCTGATGTGTCGCTGAGCCAAGATCAGAGCAAGGTATCATAGATCAAGGTTTTCACAGTGTCGATTATAGAGATATCGAATGGCAACCCTCACCTCAAAGTGGCTATATTTCGACCTCTAAGTGGACTATGAATAAAGCGTACGGCGTGGTGCACAAACGGCATTGGATTGTAGAGCAGGACGGTCTCGCGCGCCTGATATATGATGAATTTGAAGTGTTAGGTGAAAAGTAGCGACATTAATTTGGGCCGAGCTAAACTCGGCCAAAAATGGTTATTTGGACGACAACGACGGCGTCACATAAGCTTGCGTCCCCCACAATAGCACTGTCGACAAGCTGTGTTTAAAGCTTCCTGAGGTTTCTTTAGCACTATAAGATAAGCACATGATTATTTTACTTTTTGCATCATAAATACGATGCACTTTCATCGCTTTTAAAAATATACTTTTGGATTTTTTAAACGCCACTTCGTCTGATTTTGGCTTGTCAATTTAGCTATCATGGCAGGAGCTATCTCACCTGTTTGACGACAAGAAATAGAACTATCACTGGGATCTGATAAGCTCAGGTCCGCCTCGACACTGGCCACATGATAAGTCACTCCCGCCACTACAGGATCAATCATTGCATTCAGTTTTATATCTTTGAGCGTAAATAACCCCAGAGATACATCACCAGTCTCACTGTCTGAGCAACCAGCAAGTAGCAGTATCGAAGCAAACGCAATGTATTTTTTCATTTCTATCCTTTCATTAAATGTCAGTAAGCATATGGCTTCAACAACACCTTCGCATAAGTCCCACAACCCCATAGTAAAGAATGAGAAGTTTCATGAAACAATTAGTTTTTTCTCAATATTGTTGCTATTACAGGAAATATAGATACCATCCCGCCTTACTAATAGTAATCATTACTTAATATAAAATGGGACTAAAAAATATGAAAAAGTGCGCAGCTGCTCTTGCTTCTACACTGGTACTGACAGGCTGTTTCACAACACCACCGGAGTCAGATATAGGTTCGGTACGTTTCGATAACCCAGAAGTTCACGGCCAACCTCTGAATGTAAAGATGGCAATTGGCTTAGATGAGGGACAACCCATTACCATTAGTGATGCCTCACGGGAGTCCGATGATATCGACGGCTACGCCAGTTTAGAGGTGTCATTAGGCGGCGGCTTTGCAGCCAAAGTGCAAACGGGTAAAGCGCTCAAAACCACGTTAATATACCAGTTTTCAGGACAGCACGCTGAATCAGCACAGACAGGCAATGTCTCTCATGCAATCACATTAGCCTACCTCTCTGACGAAGAGACTGGTAAATATTTCAGAGCTGCCGATAAATCCTACAAAGATGATAGAAGCGACTGGAAGCTGGACCATGACCTGATTGATATTGCTTGGGTCTCTGGCTACCGCCTGTCACCAGAGGCATTACTGTACGGTAGTATATTTTATCAAACTGGTGAAATTGATGGCGCATACTACAGCTCAATATTCACTCGCTGCGATGGTAAACACGCTCCAGAATGCGAGGTCGGCACATTTGAAGATGATGGCTCTGCCTATGGCCTCAGTGTCAGCTTTGAGTATGCGTTTACCAATCACTTTTTAGGCTCACTAGAACTGGTGCATAGTCGCTCAAATTGGTTCGATAGAAACGAAGATGACACCTTAGCCAATGTCAATTTGATTTACCAATTCTAAACGGTTGACTCATTCACAGTCTGTGCTTTATCAAACTGCAATTCACATAGACGTTGATAAAGCTCAGAGTGTGCCAGCAACTCCTGATGTGTCCCCGAGTCAACAATTTGCCCTTTGTCCATCACCACAATTAAATCAGCATGGGTCACGGTCGCCAAACGGTGCGCAATGATCAAAGTCGTCCTGTGTTGCATCAACTCATTGAGCGCCGCTTGAACATGAAATTCACTTTGCGCATCAAGTGCGCTGGTTGCTTCATCCAATAATAGTACTTCTGGATCTTTTAAAATCGCTCGTGCAATAGCAATACGCTGCTTTTGACCACCAGATAGCCTCACTCCTTGTTCTCCCAAAAAGCTATCATACCCCTCAGGCAGTTGCTCAATAAAGTCATGGGCATGGGCGCGTTTTGCTGCCTCAATTATCTGTTCATCCGTTGCATTGGGCTTACCATAGCGAATGTTATGCCAGACATTTGAACTAAATAACACAGGGTGTTGCGGCACCATCCCCATACAGTGGCGTAGATCTGTCAGCGCCAACTGCGTCAATGCTTCATTGTTAAACATTATGTCGCCTTTTTGCGGATCATAAAAACGCTGTAACAACTCAAATAACGTGGTTTTCCCGGCGCCTGAAGGACCAACCAATGCAACGATTTTACCTTTTGGAATTGACAAGTTAATACCCTTTAGCGCAGCAGTATCAGGCCTTGATGGGTAATAAAAATCAACGTTTTTGAAAGCAATGCTGATTTCATTGCCATGCTGCATCGGTTTGGGCTGGGCGATATTTTTAATTGCACTGTCAATTTGTAACAACTCTAGCAATCTAGTTGCAGCTCCCGCCGCACGCTGCAACTCACCATATACCTCAGCGATGGTTGCCACGGACATCGCCACCATAATGGCATAAAATATAAATGCGCCTAACTCACCGCCAGTCATGCGTCCTTCCAGTACGTCCATACCGCCGACCCACAACATAATGCTAATCGCGCCAAAGGTAAGAAAAATCACTGCCGCAATCAAAAATGAACGCTGTTTGATACTTTGTCTGGCTACATTAAAGGCTTTTTCAACTTCACCACCAAATGCCTGCTTTTCTTTTTCTTCGTGAGTATAGCTTTGGACTACTTTAATATGCTGAATAATTTCACCGGCATACGTGCTAATATCCGCAATGGCACTTTGGTTATTTTCAGAGAGTTTTCGCACTCGCTTACCAAATATCATGATTGGCACCAAAGTGAGGGGGACACAGGTGATCACCAATAAGGTCAGCTTTAAATTGGTGATCAATAACATTACCAACCCACCAATCAGCACCAGAGAGCTGCGCAGTGCCATAGAAAAAGAAGAACCAACAATAGACTGTAATAAAGTCGTATCTGTTGTCAGCCTAGACATCATCTCCCCACTGCGGTTTTCCTCAAAGTAACTGGGGTGAAGGTGAACAATTTGATTGAATACTGCTTTACGAATATCACCACTCACCCGTTCGCCCAACCAACTCATCAAGTAAAAACGACAAAAAGTGCCTACTGCGACCAGGGATATCAGCACCACCAAACCTGTGATCGCCTGCGTTAACTGCGCTTTGGAGCCTGCAATAAATCCACTATCAATAACAAACTTCACGCCTTGCCCGATAGAAAGGTTGAGCCCTGCGGTAATTAACAGCACCAATAGCGCCAGCATCGCAACCCATTTATAGGGTTTAACAAAGGAAACAATCGGCAATAAGCTCGCAATTGCCTTTTGTGGTTTTTGATTGATTGAATTACTCAAATTAGTTCCTATATGACTGTTTCACACAGCCGATGACAAAATAAAATGCGCTGCCCATTGAGTAAGTGTGCCATATTCAAGCAACCAATAAAAAGTAGGCCATCTAGGTTTTAAGCAACTAGAGTGCTACAAAAAGTAACAAGACAAATGCGCTTATTAGTGCAAGCCGAAAAATAAAGCTTAAAATATCTCCAATTTGCATATAGAATAAGTTATAACTAAAAAGAATATAAACTCATTGGTGGAACTCGCACCATACAAGAGGAGCGATAGAAAATGAAAAGCTGGGTAAAACAAAGCATTGCAAAAATAGAAGCGGACCAAAACCGTTCGGCTGATACACATTTGTTTAAATTTCAGCTCCCTCAATTTAATGACATTTATCTCTACCTCAAAGATGAAAGCACCCACCCCACAGGCAGTCTTAAACACCGTTTAGCACGTTCATTATTTTTATATGCTTTATGTAATGGCAAAATCAAAGAAAATACCCCAGTGATTGAAGCGTCTTCCGGCAGCACCGCGGTCTCCGAAGCCTATTTTGCGCAAATGATAGGTGTTCCCTTTGTCGCTGTGATGCCAGCGTCCACGGCACAAAGTAAAATAGATCAAATTCAATTTTATGGTGGTCAGTGTCATTTTGTCGATTGCGCGACAAATATGCACGACACAGCCGTTGAGCTCGCTCAACAGCTCGATGGCTATTTTATGGACCAATTCATGTATGCAGAACGTGCCACAGACTGGCGAGGCAACAACAACATTGCCGAAAGCATCTTTAATCAAATGAAATTCGAGCCCTACCCTGTACCTAACTTAGTTGTGATGGGAGCTGGGACTGGCGGTACTTCCGCAACCCTTGGTCGCTATATTCTTTATAAAGGGTATGAAACTGAATTGATGGTAGTCGACCCTGAGTTTTCTGCTTTTTACGAAGGGTACACGCAAAATAACGACGCTATTTGCACAGGCCGCTCTAGCCGCATAGAAGGTATTGGCCGCCCAAAAGTAGAAAAATCTTTTCAACCTGACGTCATTGATCACATGATGCAAGTTCCTGATGCCGCCAGTATTGCAGCCATGCTATGGCTTGAAGAATTTACCGGTCGCAAGGCAGGGCCATCCACAGGCACTAACTTATGGGGCGCCCTCAGTGCGGCTGAAAAAATGAATAACCAAGGTAAAGGCGGAGCCATCGTCACCTTGATTTGTGACAGCGGTGAGCGCTACTTAGATACCTACTACAATCCTGAGTGGGTCAAAAATAACATTGGTGATATTACTCCCTATCAGGCGCAGCTTAAAACTTGGTTTAATAAATGATAAATCATTAAAAGTGGCTAATTTGGCCACTTTTTCATTGTTTGGCGGTCTTTTACTCCCAAACCCCCTTTGCTGTTTTACCTTGAACTGTTACGTCAGCGTGTCGAAACTCCAGAGAGCTCCCAGCTTGCTTTTTATTTCGATAGTCCTGCGTTAAATTTTTTATCGTTGGCGTCAGCAAAACAATGGCATACACATTTACTAGCGTCATCAGCCCTAGAGACATATCAGCCAAGTTCCAAACCTGCTGTAAACTTGCATTTGCTCCCCACACCACCATCGCCAAATAAATACCTGTATAGCTGAGCCTACCAAGCCGATTGTCTAGCTTGAAGAAATGCAAATTACTCTCTGCATAAGCATAGTTTGCTACCACAGAAGTAAAGGCAAAAAGCGTAATTGCCAACGCGATAAAGTCATCGCCAAACTCACCAAAATGAATGGTCATTGCTTGTTGGGTCACACCGATCCCCGCCATTTCACCACTGGCACCAATGCCAGCCAGTAGCACTATAACGGCCGTACAGCTGCACAATACAATAGTATCAACAAAGACCCCCAACATTTGAATATACCCCTGAACAACCGGATGATTAGGATTAGGCGCTGCGCCGGCTGCTGCATGGGGCACACTACCCGCACCGGCCTCATTGGAGTACATGCCGCGCTGAATACCACTTTTGATCGCCGCGCCCAATGCCCCAGCTGATGCTTCAGTTAAACCGAATGCTGAAAGTACGATATCTGCAATTAATCCTGGCAATTGGGTTATGTTCACAGCACTGATGATGATCGCAGTCAGCACAAAGGTAGCCCCCATCCAAGGCACAACCACCTCAGCAAAACGGGCGATACGTTTAAGCCCACCGAGCACAATCGCGCCTGCAACCAATGCGATTATCAAACCACTGAGGTAAGTCGGAATCGCAAAGGTGTTATTGAGTGCTTCAGCCATAGTATTGGCTTGCATAGCGCTAAAACTCGCACCGTAGCCTAGAAATAAACAGATTGAGAATAATACGGCCAGCCACTTCTTGTTTAGCCCTGCACGAATGTAGTATGCAGGCCCGCCTCGAAACTCCTTTTGACTGTCTTTCACTTTGTATAGCTGGCCCAACACACTTTCAGCAAATCCTGTCGCCATGCCAAGCAGCGCTATTACCCACATCCAGAAAACCGCGCCACTTCCCCCCAAAGAAATGGCCATCGCCACACCGGCTAAATTACCAGTACCCACTCTTGCACTTAGCCCAGTACATAAAGCTTGAAAAGAGCTAATCCCGTTTGGATCCGAACTCGCGCTGTGCCTCACCAAGCCAAACATATGTTTGAAGTCAACCAGCTGGATAGCGCGCAGTTGATAAGTAAACCAGCCACCAGCAAATAACAGAACATAAATAAGAAGTTGGCCTTCTCCCCACAATACTTGATTGATAAATGCGACACCCTGCTCAACCATAAATTTACCCTGCATATGCGTTGCGGCTCAAAAGTCACTTTAGGACAAGGCTTTAAGCTGCACAATATTGACTATGTGTTACTGCTTGTTAACATAACAACAGAATGAAAAACATACAAATGTGTGTACAGTTGCGCAGCAACATATTCGTTCCACAATTTAGCGGTTCAATACCAAAACTATCAATCATTCTGAGAGCACCATGTTAAACCGAGCGATACAACTCTTTCCGCTGTGGACACTGCTTCTTAGCACTGTCGCATACCTCACGCCAGAGCACTTTACACCGTTTAAATCTGCCATTATCCCGTTATTAACTGTGATCATGCTCAGTATGGGGCTGACCTTAACTTGGTCTGATTTTAATAAGGTTATGCAAGCCCCCAAAGCTATCTTGCTGGGTGTGCTACTACAATATTTGGTTATGCCTGTGGTGGCGCTGATCATCGTATTTATGCTTAAATTAGATGACTCATTCAGCCTTGGCATGATCCTCGTTGGTTGCGTCGCAGGTGGTACGGCAAGTAATGTGATGTGTTTTTTAGCCAAAGGCGATGTGGCTTTATCCATTACCATGACGGCAATCAGTACTTTGCTAGGAGTGCTGATCACACCATTTTTAATTTCGCTGTACGCCCAACAGTTGGTCGATATTCCGACTCAAGCGATGATCCTCAACCTATTAAAAATCGTTCTCGCACCAGTTGTTCTGGGATTATTGATCAACACTTTTTTGCAAAACCAAGTTGCCAAAGTACATCGTATTCTGCCCTTGGTATCTATGTTCGCTATTGTCTCAATCATTGCCATTATTGTGGCCCTAAATAAATCACATATCACCGCGGTCGGCCCTATTATTCTTATCGCAGTTATCATGCACAATGGGATCGGACTGTTAAGCGGATACTGGGTTGCAAGGTGGTGTGGATTTGGTGAAGAGATCTGCAGAACCATCGCCTTTGAAGTAGGCTTGCAAAACTCTGGCTTAGCAGTTGCGCTAGCCATGAAGTTTTTCTCACCAGCTGCTGCCATTGCAGGCACGCTGTTTTCCATTTGGCACAACATCAGCGGCTCAATGCTCGCGAGTTATTGGAGTAAGCGCCGAGTCAAAGCGCAAGAGGAAGACCAAGCTACTTCCACTGAGTGTGCCCGACTCCCTGATTAGGACTCAGTCACTTCTAATTTTAGAGCCACATGTGTTGAGACCGAAAACCCGAGTGTATGGCGGTCTTTTTTTAACTCACAGTACAAGCGATAGTGATGTCTAGAACTGAATTTGAAAATACCTTCTACGCTGCCGGTATGCTGTTTATTGGCACAAGTTGCTTGAATACGGTATACCCCAGCAGAGAGTGTCAGGTGATTATACTTGGCACTGACATAGGGTAATCGTCCACTGAGCTCCTGCCCTTGCTCATTCCAGATATACTCTATTTCTACCAGATAATCACTGGCGTATTTACGCGGCCCTTGGTCAACCTGAATACGCGCCAATTGAAGTTGGCCCAACCCGTCGGGGTTGTAAGTAAATGGGGCTGATTGACAACCTATCAACCCATAAGCAAGCAAGAAAAAGAAAGTTACTAAACACTTCCATTTCATATCAATTGCTCCATGTTTATTGTTCAGTGTTTCTCGCCTAAAAGCCCTATTTTATGACTCGCCACAACCTCTTCGGTTATGCTGCCATAAAATAAGGCTCTTGGCCTTGATGTTTTGCTTTTCTGCGAAAGCTACCTTTACCCTTTTTCGCTTTTTCAACCTTACTTTTAAACACTGGGCTTGTAACCAATGCTTTGAGCGCATTATCTTTAATTTCACCACGGCGATGTTCGCAGGTGTGTTGTGTTTTTTTACTCATAGTTTGACCTTTTGTGTCTGCATGAATTAAATGAGCACTTATTATTCATTGTCATACTCGCCTCTGCAAGTAAAAACCCAAACCAAAAAGTATCGCAGTGCAATCATCGAGCCTGTAACCATAAAATACTCGATTTCATACGCATTTATTATTTTTATGCCTAAACTGCATAAAGAGCAAACGCGACGCAAATTTGTATGAAATCAATCTCTGTTAGCGGCAACATTTCCATTAGTTATCAAGACGTGGGAAATAGAAACAATCCAGCTATTATCTTGATCATGGGGCTTGGTGCACAAATGACTTTGTGGCCCGATGCGCTTTTTTATGGCTTGGTTGATCAGGGCTTTAGAGTTGTACGCTTTGACAATCGAGATGCTGGATTATCCACTCATCTAGAACAATTCGGGAAACCCAGCCTCTTTAAATCTTGGTTAAGCGCCCGTTTGCCACTTCGCAGCCAAGCCCCCTATACACTGGAAGAAATGGCAGAAGACACGCTGGCATTAATGAAAGCACTCAAAATTAAAAAAGCACACTTGGTCGGCGCTTCCATGGGTGGCATGATCGCGCAGCTTATCGCTGCAAAACAGAAAAAGAAGGTTTTGAGCTTAACCTCCATCATGTCTTCTTCATCCTCACTTAAATTGACTCACGCTAACTTAAAAGTATTTTTACAGCTCGCAAAACTACGCCCCGATAAACCCAATCGTGATGCCGCAATCCGCTACAACATTCGGCTTAATCAATTAATTGGTAGCCCAGCTTACCCTCAGGACGAGCAAACTTTAAAAGCGCAAGCGGTTGAAACCGTAGAGCGCGCCTATAACCCACACGCTTTCCAAAGGCAATTCGCTGCAATGGCCGCCAGCGGCAGCCGTCAAAATTTAATGGCCAAAGTAAAAGCACCCACTTTGGTGATCCACGGAGAGTCAGATCCCATTATTTCGAGCCAAGAGGGTATCAAAACAGCTCAGCAGATCCGTAAATCCAAACTCAAAATTGTCCCTGGTATGGGTCATAACTTGCCACCCGAACTTACCCCTAAAATGATCAAGTGGATTGCAAAGCATGTTCGTAAAAGTGAACTCAAACGAGCTAAAAAACTTGCCCAGAAAGGACAGAAACGAGATTGGGGGTCCGCCCCTATCTAATTAGGGCATTAAAAAAGCCCATTCAGAAATGAATGAGCCTCACTGCTTGGGAGCGAGTACTTTAGCGAAGGAAATATTGACTGTACCTGAATAATATAAATTAGACCGCACCCTTATTGCCACTTTCTCCCCTCATGTTTTGGTTCATAGCTTTACTTGAACAGTGTGATAGTCCCTTAGTATTTCGTGTATCATGCTGATACCTCTACAGTCAAAGTAACTAAAATACACAGGTGTAATATGCTCAAAGTCACTCTCGAACAATGGCGTATGTTTAAAGCCGTCGTTGAACATGGAGGCTTTAACCAGGCGTCTACTCAGATCCACAAAAGCCAATCTAGTATCCACAATGCGGTCAATAAAATTGAAACCGCGCTTGGCGTCAAACTATTTCGTGTTGAGGGCCGAAAAACACTACTGACTGCTGCTGGTGAACTTATGTTACGCCGTGTTGAATACTTACTTGATGAAGCCGCTAAGGTAGAAACCATAGGTGCCAACCTTGCAGAAGGTATTGAAACCAAATTGCGTATCGCCATTGATGAGATCTTCCCAGCCCATTTGCTTTACCGGGTGCTCGACAAAGTCTCCCAAGAGTTTCCTTTTTTACGAATTGAACTGGTTGAGTCCATCCTCAATGGCGCCAATGAGCAGCTGCAAAATGCCAACGTCGACATCGCCGTTTCCGCATTCACCCTTGAAGGCTTATTTAGTGAAGAACTCTGCCAAATAGAGTTTCTCGCCGTTGCGAGCCCACAACATGCCCTTCATCAAAGTGACAGGGCACTGACGTTAGAAGATTTAAAATCACACCGACAAATCGTAGTACGAGATTCCGCCGTATCAAAAAGTCATGATTCAGGATGGCTACAGGCAAGTCAACGCTGGACAGTCAGCCATATGCGTACCTCCATTGATATGATTAGAAATGGGTTTGGTTTTGCTTGGCTGCCAGTGCCCTTAATCGAAAAAGAGCTTGAAAGTGGTGAGCTTGTTGCGCTCAATTTACAATCAGGGCGAACGCGTCAAGCCCAACTACACCTGACTTTTGTCGACGGAGATAGCCTAGGGCCTGCAGCAAGGACTTTTTTAGGTGAGCTCAGATACCAAAGTATGATTATGCCAACGACACAAAGCGCTGAGGTCGATAAACAGTAAATCGCCACGCAGCTTTGGCGTCTATACTTGTATGGTGCAGCAATTTTATTAGGGACAACCATGAATGAAAAACAGCTAGCAACGCAATTTTATAGCGCACACCAATGGTCTGTGCTCAATGATCCCATAGATACTTGCACACAACGTGCTCTTGAGCTGGACTCGGCGCTTCTTAAGCAGGTCGCCAACGGTGAAAAACCTGCAACAATACGTTTATGGGAATGCCCTCAATCATTGATTGTTAGCCGTAAAGAAGCCAAATTAGTGGATTTTAACAGCGCCTGTGACACCTTAGCTCAACTGGGTTGGCCTGTTTCGGTCAGAGAAAGTGGCGGCACAGCGGTCCCTCACGGTCCTGGTATCTTAAATTTTTCACTCATCTTTGCACAGACCAAAACCCAACCTTTGGATTTAGACGCTATCTATATCGCCTTGTGTGAGCCTATTCGCAATGCACTGCGCAACCTTGGCTTGCAGAGTGAATATGGAGAAACTCCTGGGGCATATTGCGACGGTCGATTTAATCTCAATATTGATGCACTCAAAGTGACAGGAACCGCTCAGCGAGTAGCACTCTCTCCCACCAATGAATTTGGGCTTTACCGCGCCGTATTAGCGCAAGCCATGATCATGATTGAAGCCGATCCGCATGATACGACAGGCATCGTCAATCAGTTTTACCAGCTAGCAGGTGGTGACAACTGCTACGATCCCCATGCGTCAACTAGTGTCGATAGACATTTAGCAGGCCACTACCCAAGAGGCAAATTGACTCAAGTCATCAGACAAGAAATCTTACTAGCCTTGCGTGACTTTAATGCGGATATTGCATCTCAATTAGAACTTTAAAATACCAAGGACCCTTTGGTTTTCACATTGGCTTCACATCGTCACCTGCAAAGTAATGCAAAAAAGGAGGCCGCCTCATGTTTAGTCACATCCGTAACGTTGTTATTTCTTCATTTATTCTGCTTGCGACGCCCGCATTGGCTGCATCGATTGCTCACCAAAACTTGGTCAACCAAGCTGTTGAGCGATTTACACAAGCCAATAAGCAACATTGGTCGTATCAAGTTCACAGTATAGAAATTGAGGAAGGAGAAAAAACTGAAGTACTTGCACAGCACATACCTCACGCCAACGCTGATAAACGCTGGCACCTACTACAACTCAATGGTAAGAAGCCATCCTCTAAACAAGCTGAAAAATTCGCTAAAAAGCGACAAAACGAAGGGTTTTCTGTGAGTATCAAAGAGTTGATAAAAACAGACGCATTAACACTTCACCATGAAACGCCTGAATACATCACCTTCACTTACCCCGTCGAATTATCTGATCTGGGCGAAGATGCCCTCGGAAAGTTAGTTGGTAGCATTCAGATAGATAAACGTCATTTGAATATTGACCATATATCCATCCACAATACCGATGAATTCAGCCCCGTCGCCTTGGCAGAGATTGATCACTTTAAGCTGCATATGCAGTTTATGACCATAGATAATACGGTACTTCCCAAATATAACACGATGGAAATGACCGGTACCTTCTCCTTCTTTATCGAGATAGAAGAAACATCCAAGACCACATTTAGCAATTATCAAAAACACCTTGTAGTCACTGATGATAATACAATATAAGCTTATAAATCATGTCATTAGATATCTATTAAAACTCTATTGAGCAATTAATAGATATTCATTAAGACAGAGAGGGACGTGATATTCAACACTCATATCACGCCACCACATAGACTGCCTCAAGCGCTCAAATACCTTGCCTATTGGCAATGATAAGCCGTGTACGATATGGTTTGTGTGGTGCGATTTAACATTTTGCATGAGGAATCACAATGAAATTACATCGCCGTCACTTTATCAAAAACATTACACTCGGCTCTCTTGTGGGCTTAATTGGCACACACGTACACGCACGTACCCTCACCCCCAGCGAAATGGAAGGACCCTATTACCCGATCACACCGCAAAAAGATCAAGATGCAGATCTCACTCAAGTTGTTGGTAAAAAAGGTAAAGCAAAAGGTATCGTGATAGAAATATACGGACAGGTATTCGACAATCAGGGGAACCCCTTAGAAGATGCAACCATAGATCTATGGCAAGCTAACAGCTTTGGCAAATACCATCATCCACACGATAATAGCGATGCCCCCATTGACGAGCACTTTCAGGCATGGGCGATAATACAAACAAAAGCTGGGGGGCATTTTCGCTTTAAAACCGTCTTTCCCGGCGCCTACCCGCTGAATGCTTCACAACAACGTACACCGCACATTCACTTAAAAATTTCAAAAAGAGGTTATCATTCGCTACTGACTCAAATGTACTTTCCCGATCATCCTCTCAATGATAAAGACGGTTTATTTAGAAGTAAAACACGCCAAGAGCAGGCCTTGATGACCGCCAAAGCAACATCAAAAGCCAATCAATATCGATATGACATTGTCCTTGCAAAAGTATAGCGCCTACTTGCAAGACGAATTGTCCATTCAGTATTAATTTTCCTTAACAGGCCTCGCTGAATGGGCGACTACATTGAGGTGGCTTCACAACAACGCAGCTATGTATTTTCACCTCTTGATATCCACTCAACGCATTTTATGGCTATCAATAAAAGTGTCATATCACCATGATAGCGTGAGCATAATCGTAAACAACAACCCAGTTTTACGCACTCAATTACAGTAGTTTGAAGTATGCAAAGCGTCATAGATATTCAATGGTGGCAGCTGGCGGTATTTAGCCTAACGCTTATCGTTCCTTATTACATCAATATGCATTACCAGCTAGGCTTGTTGAAAGAAACCGTCATAAGCCTAGTTAGAATGACCTTACAGCTGATTTTGATCGGCATTTATCTAGAGTTATTGTTTGATCTCAATAGTATTTGGGTCAACTTAGCCTGGATGTTTGCAATGGTTCTCGTTGGCAGCAGTGCGATCATCAACAAACTTCATTTTCCAAGACGCATTGTATTGATACCCGTTGCGCTCAGCTTAGTTGCGGGACTGTTGCCTTTAATGACGATCCTCTCTTTGGGTATTATTCAACCAGAACCTTTTTATCACGCGCGCTATGTTATCCCTTTAGCTGGCATGTTGCTTGGCAATAGCATTTCTGGGAATATTATTTGCTTACAAAGCTACTATAGCGCACTGCAAGAACGCTGGCCTGAATATCAAGGGGCACTGGCGCTAGGCGCTTCTCCAAGTGCTGCAACTCGACCGTTTGTACAAGAGGCATTGCAAAAAGCCATGTCCCCTATACTCGCTACAATGGCAACAACGGGACTGGTCACCATACCAGGTATGATGACAGGGCAAATACTAGGCGGCGCATCCCCCATGGTGGCAATTAAATATCAGCTGATGATCATGCTCGCTATTTTTGTCATGATGAGTATTACCATCACTGTCAGTTTATGGATGGTGGCAAAGCGCAGTATTTCCGTGGAAGGAAAACCTCAAGTCAGCCTCTGTTAAAAAAGAAAAGGCAGCTCGAAGGCTGCCTATTCTGTGATTTTATTTGTCGGTATCTCGATATTTTTCAAACCAAGCCACGATATGACCCACTTTTTGTATCAAGTTACTAGGCCTTGCGGCAATACCATGCCCCGCTTTGGGGATACGCACCATTGCCGTTTCTATACCGCGCAGCTGTAGTGCTTGATAATACTGCTCAGTTTCACTCATTGGCGTGCGGTAATCATTTTCACCCGTTAGCAACATAGTTGGCGTTTTAACATTGCCAACCAGCGACAGTGGAGAATGCTTCCATAGGTGTTCTGTTGCTTCCCATGGCATGCCTGGCATCCAATATTTTGCGTAGTAATTATACGCATCTGCCGTCAATGCAAAACTAATCCAATTGATCACAGGTTTTGCCACAACGGCGGCTTTGAAGCGATCAGTGTTGCCAATGATCCAAGCTGTTAATACACCGCCTCCTGAGCCGCCAGTAACAAACAAGTTATCTTCATCAACAAACTTTTTCGCCACCATACCATCGACGACATCGATAAGGTCGTTGTAATCCTTTGACGGATAATCATGGTGAATGAGGTTGGCAAATTCCTGACCATAAGACGTGCTGCCCCTTGGATTAGCCCAGACCACCACATAGCCTTTTGACGCCATCAGTTGCACTTCCGTGCTGTAGTTCGGACCATATGCGGTGTGTGGACCACCATGGATCTCCAAAATCATTGGGTACTTCTTTGAACCATCGAAATTAGGGGGTAGAGCATACCAAGCTTGAATGTCTCTGCCATCGACCGAAGACTTGACGGTGATTGCTTTGACCTCAGCAGTCTTTTTATGCCCTAACAAATCTTCATTTAAGTCTGTAAGCTGTACTGATTTTCTTCTTTTGTCCACCAGTGCTAGATCAGCAGGTCGCTGTGCATCAGCTGTGGTGACCACCAAGCGACCACTACCAGCTACAGCAAAATGGCCCGAAGTATACGGACGTCCAAGTGACAATCCTCCCAGCTCAGCAACTTTCTCTGTCACTTTGCCTTTTAAAGTGACATGACCTACATATTGCTGACCATGATCTACATAGCTAAAGTAAAGCCCACGTCCTTTTTTATCCCATTGATGGGCACTGATTGGGCGATCTAATGACTCGGTGAGATTGACCGGGTTTTTGCCATCTGGATCCATCATGTAAATATCAAAATTTTGGCTCGATAAGCGCTTATCTTCATAGTGGAGATAGGCAATTTTATCTCTTTGCTGATTCAGTTTAGGACGATACTCGGGACCGTTGCTATCGGTGATTTGAGTAACCTGGCTATCAGCGACATTGATGCGATAAATATCTGATTGGCGTGGCCTATTTTGCCAATCATCATGACGATCTGCATTGAAATAAAGCGCTTTTCCATCTTTGCTCCAAGTTAATGACGAGCGGTGATGAAAGTCCCCTTGCGTCAATTGTCGAGGTGTTCCGCCTTCCGCTGGTACCACATAAATATGATGATAACCATGTTTAATAAAGCCACCGCCATCACGCTTGTACAGCATGTCATCTATATATGTTGCATTACCCGCCCACTGAGCGCCCTTAGGCTTCTTTGGCATATCTTTGAAAAGGCCGCTTTTGCTCTTTGGCTTAAACATGGTGAATGCTATCCATTTACCATCTGGCGACCAACTTATATTGCCCACACTCTGATGCACATTGGTTACCCTTGCCGTTTGCCCTGAGTCTAACCAACGTACATACAGCTGATTATCCCCCTCTGCATTAGCTAAATATGCCAATCGCTTACCATCTGGTGAATACTGCGCGCCGCGAAAATGATTTTTACCAGACAATAATGGTTGATGGGTATTGGTTTTTAAATCTACCTCCCATAGGTTAATACGAGTGCTATCAGACATGATGTCCATCGCTCTTCGCTCGTAGACAACCTTATAACCGTCGGGGTGAACCTGCGGGGAAGCCGCGTATTCAATATTGAATACATCCTCATACTGCCACGTGTTGTTTGAGTGAGTATCTTTAGCCATAGCTGGTAGCGCTAGCATACTCGCTGCCAACAGCGTCAAATGTAGCTTGTTTTTATTTTTCATATTCAGACTCTTAGTAATGAACTCATCGCCTTAACATCACGGTTTTTACCGACATAAGATGTCAATGAGTATTGTTACATTATATCAATTATCAGTTCAGTGCTAAGATGCCTTAAACAAATGGACTATTCAAAACAACTGCGACTAATTACCGTAGTAAGAGATGATCGACTTCACACTGAAAACCCTCTTTTAAATCCTGCAAAGCTCATACCATTGAAGCACACAATCACACTATAAAAAAAATGCAATTGACTAACACGAGGTTAATTGTGACTCTGAGTGTGCAGTACAAAAAACAAACAAAAAGGATATAACATGAAATTAAAACTAAATAAAAAAGGCATTAAGCAGTTAAGCCAAAAACGACTCGATTCAGATGCAACTAGACAAATTGGCGGTGGTGCAATTGCCTCGAAAGACTATTGGTGTCAATCTGGTCAAATGCCATGCTGGACCAATGGACCCTGTATCACAACCCCGTATAAAGGTTGTAATACCAGAGGTTGGTGTCAAGGCTAATAATCTGTACTAGGTTCCCCATATTAATGCCGATCTAGGTGGTACGGCATTGATAAGCAGTAAACTTTCCACATGCGATAGCTCGCTTTAGTTACCGATGAGCCCACAAGCAACTGCAATCCGTTTCAGCGACTACCAGTCACAGCGCTTCACTTTTTCAAACCATGGTCGATTAAAACGCTTTGTGGCCGGCTTTTTTAATCCTGGTAACACCATATCCATGCCTGTTGATAAGTGTTCGCGCACTAACTTACGGATCCTATCATCATCTAACTGTGCGTAAGCGTCGAGCAGCGATTTCTTTTCTTCAACGGTTAAAGGCTCCCCATGCATATGCTTAAATCGTGTATTGAGCCACAGTAGCAAAGCCTGCTTACCCGCATTTGGAAATGCCAACGTTAAGGTTTCTGTTGGGCTATATAACCTTTGAAAATTGACCCATTGTTGCTGCAAGGCAAAGACAAATAGTAAATTTACGCCTGCAGAGATCTGGCCCGAGCGTTTATCAATATTTTGATAACCTGCCAGTGCCGCCCTGAAGTGCTGCTCTGCCCGCTCAATACGCCCCTCTTCCAGTGCGATCAAACCCTGGTTATTCTCAATGATTGCCAATAAGTTCTTTCTATCTGCAAGTTTCGCTAATTTCTGCGCTTTGCTATACAAGGCTTTCGCTTTTTCCAATTCATCAAGTTGCCGAGCAAGCAGTGCCAAACTATTTGTAATGGTCAGCCTTTGCCTATCGTTAATGGCATACTTCACCGAGCACTCAAGGCTGATCTGTGCGTCAATGATGTAATCGTGTTTACGCAGCCAAATACCAGTGCCACTCGTTACAGTTACGAGCTTATCAATAAAGTATGGATGTGTTTGATGATGAAAAATTGCTTCTATAGAATCAATAATTTGTTTCAGATCGCCAGTAAATACGGACGCCCGCATCGCAGCAATATGCCATCTAATTTGCTGTACATCCGTCAAGGCGTGAGGCGTAGGAATATTATTGAGAATTTTCAGTGTTCGAGAAGGATCAACACGTAGATAATCCTCCGCTTCTTTAAGCTTATCGTCCAGCGGAGCGGCCACAACCGTACCTGAAATAAGACTAAGTAAGGCAATTACCTCAGCAGCTCGCACATCACCTCTCCACCGAATAAGTTAACTAAAATATAGATAGGCAGCGCGTATTATTCAAAATAACCGAGCGCTTGATACGCAAAACACTGACCGCTATGGTTGCTTTGAATCAGTATGATAGACCCATAAAATAAGCACAATTATTGGCAAGTTTTTAGTAACGGGCCCAAACGGATGCAACCAAAAACTGCTATCAATCCAAGATAATAGCCCGCTATATACAATAATAGTCAGCACCTGCACCACACAACACAATTTGATTTTTTTCTTAACCAACAACCATAACCCCAACCCAATATCCAATGCGCCACCACCATAGACAGCGGCCTTGGCCACGGAGCCATAAATTTGTGCTTCTGCAAGAATATCAAAACCAATATGTGGCGCAAAAAACACTGAAGTTAAGCCAGTAAATATCCAGATAAAAGCGAGGCTAAAGCAGGCATAGTTATACAATGTGTTGTGCTGTAAAAACATCAGTTATACCACCGATAGTGGCTTAAAGACCATGAGCACTAATAACCCTAAAATAGCGATAAAAGCCGGGACCCCCAACAGGGTCCAACGTCGCATTAAGGCTTTAAATTCTGCAGTCACATGCCCTTTTTCGATAGACTCTTTGGCTAATCGACGTAATCGATATTGTATTTTCAATACTGGTAGCCAACAAAGACCTATAAAACCAAAAAGCCCGGCAACCGCGAAAAACCAAGGGGATTGAAAGGAATAGCCAAGCAAATGCATTAGATAGAGACCACTTACTATCTGTGTGACAACGGCCGGTGTAGTAAATAGCCAGTCTCCTAATACAACATGTTGCGTGGTCACATAAATTGCTTGAGGGTTATTAGAGCGGTTTGCCATGAACATAAAAAACGCGATACCTGCGCCCGTCCCCATCACCACAATCGCCGCTAAGATATGAATAAATTTGGCGATAAAATAAGGCTCCATCATTTCAATACCTGCTCTTTTTGATATATGCCAAACGCATTGAAGTGCGTATAAAATTCCGATAGTTTCAGCAGACTAACGCACGCGGTGGCTCCTCGGTGAGCGACGCTATCTGATAACAGTTTTTTAGCAAGAATTATCGCTGAAAAAGTGGGAATATAAGGCCCCTGACCATTAGGCGCATACAGTCGCCAAGTCAATGTCTGAGGCTGGGCGCTTAAATCTCGTCCCTTAATCGATACCTCCATTGCGCCAATATCGCTGCCAAATTTTAAAAAGCAGTTGCTCAAAACATCGAGCCGCTTGGCCAAAGGAGCCCAATTTTTGACTATTTTCCACTTTGCAATGGCGGCCATTGCGACCATTCCCCAGTGTAATAAAGGTAATTCCAACCCAGCTTGAAAACTAACTCGCTCGGAAACACCATACCGATCGGGAAATAAGGCCAGATCTGGCACATCTACATTGGCTAACAAACGGCGCTTTGCAATACCGCCAAAGTCATGGCTTTTAGCATCCATCCAACCATAGGCGGGTTGCCAGCGACCTTGTCTAAATACCGAAAAAGGATGCCCGGTGTAGGTTAGAATGGCCTCAATTGTTGCGGTGCCTCTTTGGGCTTTGTTACCGGGTGCGATGGCGATATCAATACTGTCTATATTTTCAAACAAAGGTAAAAAGTGCTCGATCACCGCCGAAGATAACCCCGGCACCGAACTGGCACCACTTACGACTAACACACCACTTTCCCGCGCCAATTTATCTAAACTGCCAATATTACATACAAACTGTCGGTCATCAGCCAAATCAATATAATGGGCACCTGCGTCAATGCAGGCCTTCGGTACTGCGTAGCTTTGGCCTTGATAAGGCCCCCCTGTGTGGATCACCATAAACGGCTTTTGTGCTTTTAATTGCTGTGAAAATGCGCTTGCATGCAAATCTATCTGCCAAGCTTCAAGTGTTGCTTTAGCGGATTGTTTCAGTAGCTCCACATAGTGTTCTGCTTTTGCTAGATTTCTTCCTGCTATTACCAAGGTAATATCGTGACTAGCTAAAGATTTAGCTATTCGCTGACCAAAATTACCATAGCCGCCTAATATGATTACCTTTTTTGACATTGCCTATCCTTACTTCTAACACCACAGCATCAAGATTGCAGGTTTTAAGCCCATAAAGGCAAAAGAATCTATTACAAATCAACAACCTTTACAGACCGCTATAATACCTAAAATCACAGACACAAAAAAGCGATGGGGTTGACGCGGTTTCAACTTTTTAAGATGAAGAAAAATCCATTCATTTCACATTGCAAAGTGTGCGATCACAACTAGACTTGCCTTGAATTCTATCAGGACAAGGAGTTATTTAATGACGCTTAAAACAACAGGAAAGGTGATAGCTGTCCTTTCTCTTGCCACACTTACCGCTTGTATGAGCACATCTCAATCACCTTATTTAAAAAGTTCTCTATCTCAGGGAGTTGGTCCATTAGAGGTTAGAGCCCCTTATGCAAACTACGTCAATTACTATGGCTATGTTGACGCTACGGTCAAACCAGAAGGCGTGTATAAAGGGAAAGATACATACTATTTGTACGCTTGGGTACCTGCCGCTGTTGACGAAATTGGTATCTCAATGCAATCGCCCGTTGAGTCAAAACCAACTGACAAAGACTTTGTGCACACAAACTTTGCTCCGGGAATGAAAAAAGACCAAGCTAAGTACTTTGATACTTACATCGTTTTTGATCGCATGAATATCATCGATAGCAAAAAAATAGCGCAAGGCGGTAAAGTATTGCAGCCATTGGGATACAACGATGACACACAAGAGCTACCAGCAAATCCCAGTGGCGCTTATTACAACTCGCTATTGAGACAAACAACCAATTTAAACAACCCGACCGAATCTTTAGTCAGAGGGGTTTATCGTATTTCATTCACTTCTTTCCGCTCTCAAGTAGAGGGCTCGTTTGAAGCCACCATTGGTACCAATGTACCCGGTGTGAAAATTGCGGCTTCATTGGAAGAACTTCATAAGCTGGTTAATGACGGTAAGTTATAAAAATACATCAAGGTGATGCAGTGCATCACCTTAACCCTCCCCACCAGTAACCAGCCTACAGGATCCTGCGACCAATAGCTTATTTTATAAGCTGCACACACTTGCACCAACTAGGGGTACAAACTAGGCTAATTAATAGGCCAAATTTGTATTTTCACACACATAGAAGAGGCCATTTAATAAGAATTTACAAGGAACTCGTTATGAAAAAGTACCAGTGCTTTTTATTTTTAGTTACATTGCTACATACCCCAATTGGCGCGGCACAATCAGATGATGAAACCGCAATCCGCGCTGCTATCAACAAATATTTCGCTGCCTTTTCTGAGGCCAAAGCACAAAACTTACAGGACGTATTTCTACCTGAGATGCAAATGATAGGTAATGTCAGAGGCAAACCTTGGATACTACAAGGTGACAAACTGGCAGAGGGATTAAAGACCCGTGCGCCGGAGACCTTAAAAACAAGAGTCTATTTTATCGACATCACCCATGATGCAGCGATGGCCAAGGTCAACAATGTCAATGTAGAAACGGGCACAGCCTATACCGATTACTTATTTTTCCTTAAAGTACAAAACGAGTGGAAAATAGCACACAAAGGTTATACCCGTTTCAAACAAACAGTCACACCTGAATTACCCTAAGCTCGAACAAGCGCGCTGACTCCATAAGCTCAGCGCACTGAAGGAAATTTAAAGCACAGCCGTTAAAATTGCATTTATGCTTGGATACCACATCATCATCCCAGCGGCAGAAACACCAATAAAAGTGATCAAAACACCAAAACAAGCTACCCCAGCTACACACCATTTAACACCCACATGTTGGTGGCGTTTACCCCATAAAATTATTTCATACATGGCCATTGGCAACAGATAACAGGCGAATGAAATAAATATATCAACAGGACCATCAAGTGTTAGCGTATTACCATTCATCCCTTGATTGACTAAATACCACCCCATCAGATACAGACGAAACGTCCAAACCCCATTTACCAATAAGAAACTATGTACCGCCATACGTTGATGTGCACCGAAACGCTTTTCGATGGCATAACGCCAAGCAAAGTAAATGGTAATAGGGATCAAAATCCCATTGAGCGTGACCCCCAATGACCCTATATCGCTTAGTCGGTGACCTGCACCCCATGTTAGATATAACCCGGTCAACGCTCCTGACAGGCCAAGTAAAAAGAATACGCGACCATTGTAGCGGTGAAAACGAGGGTAGCGCTTGCGCGCATTCGGGATCAGTTGAAATAAACCACTTAATGCCATTAAAGCTGCTGGTAATACATGCGCAAAAAATATCGCTGATTGAAAATTAATATTGCTATTGAGTCCTTGCGCTGGAGATATCGCTCCCGCTTTTTCAATACTCCCCATAACCAATGGCAGCGCATATAAACTCAAGATATAGATGGCAAATGCCCACTGGCCTGCCAATGCCACCACCATCCAGCTTTTAGCCGCACCGTAGAGCGTTTTTTCAGCCGTCAATGTGGGTATTTTGAATCGTGATAAAGTCGAAGAAATCATCTTAGCCCCTTTTTGTAATCTATTGATTTATTTACTAAGGTGGCAAAAATAAAGCGACTAGTCGCACCGAATTCGAAATTCGGCGCATGATTTTTTGCAATCTTTACTTACAAAAGCAAAATTGAGGTATGGAGGCCAGTTGAGTACGATTGACATGTTGACTTTTTACCTGCGCTCGAGCTTTAGGACCACAACATGACACAGCCACACATTCATGTCATTTTGCTAGCTGTTAGCCTTATATTGCTATTTGCTCAGCTCGGTGTGCGTAATAAAAAGACACTCCATATTTTATTTGCAATCTTCTGTGGCTCAGTTGCAATGACCGCAGCCAAACGTATTACTGGCGCAGACTTTGGTCCCTATCAATACCTTATCGGCATGCTTGCCTGTGCAACTTGTAATTGCTTTTGGTTGATCGCAAGAGCGCTCTTTCGAGAAAAAAATCCGATTGCATGGCAGCACATCGCCGTTGCAATTACGATTGCTGTACTGGTCGTGTTTCAGCAAGGTTACCTCTTTGTCACGGCACACTGGACCCTGCACTCCCGCTGGCTTAGCTTGTTGGTCAGCTCGTTGGGAGAGGTCACCCTTTTACTGTCGTCAGGCATATTGATGCTCTCTTGCTGGGAAGCCTGTAGAGGGTTTAATCGTGCATCTCGCAGGGATAAACAACAGCGCATTGTGTTTTTGAGCATTTTTGGTAGCGCTATTTTGATCAGTAAAACAGCGCAAAATGTGCTTAATGGTAACCCAGAGCAACTGGCTTTGATCACATCGCTGCTCACCATAGGTATCTTAATTTGCTTGCAAGCACTGCTTATTTGGCGCAGCACATTGCGTAAACAAGCACAAGAGGACACTACCGCGCCTCACCCACACGGCTTAAAACCACTGGCTCCCAGCGCTGAAGCGACTAACTCCCTTGCAAAGCAAATTCACAACCTTATCATCGAGCAACAAGGCTACCTGCAAACAAATTTAAAAGTGGCAGACATTGCAAGGAAACTCGATGTCTCTGAGTACAAGATCAGTAAAATATTACGAGAACATATGGGCGCCCGTAATTTTAACCACTATATCAATGAGCTACGTATTCAACATGCCATGCAGTTACTAAGCGATGCCGATAAACAACATTGGTCGGTACTTGTCGTTGGACTTGAAAGCGGTTTTGCCTCAGTCGGTCCATTTACTCGCGCCTTTAAAGCCTATACAGGCTCAACACCAAATCAATATCGACAAACGCTACCACCAGCGGCACTGGCATCTACCTGATCTTCTCCTGTCTTAAAAAACAAAATAA
This sequence comes from Pseudoalteromonas sp. Of7M-16, assembly GCF_022347805.1. Taxonomy (NCBI): domain Bacteria; kingdom Pseudomonadati; phylum Pseudomonadota; class Gammaproteobacteria; order Alteromonadales; family Pseudoalteromonadaceae; genus Pseudoalteromonas; species Pseudoalteromonas sp. Of7M-16. The sequence continues at coordinate 293,971 of NZ_JAKRFY010000001.1, forward strand.
AAAATTCTAAACCGCAGACAAATCCCCCAAGCAAAAAATGAATAATTTCATATAAATTAATGAGGTAAGAGTATTACTTAACAAATCACAGACGATGCTTCCACTCAATATTTTTGTCATATTTTTGGAACCAACTTGCCACTTTTTCTTAGCTTATTTGTCTTTTTTGCTCTCTATAGTAGCGTCACTAAAACCGATATATGAGAAAGGATTATGAAAACAAAATTACTGCCATTGGCGCTGTTATGTAGCACAACCACCCTATTAACGGGTTGTTTTGATTCAGATGACAACGAAGTTAAAGCCAAAGTTCCAAATCAAGAAGTGGTGATTGGCACAGCCATCGAGTTGCGTCTGATGGAAACCACAGACCTACATGCCAATGTGCTTAATTTTAACTATTTTACAGATGCGCAAGACAACAAAGTCGGCCTAGTAAAAACCGCAGCCTTAATCCATAAAGCAAGAAACGAAGCGCAAAACTCTGTACTTGTAGACAATGGTGACCTTATCCAAGGTAGCCCCCTAGGTGATTACATTGCGAAAATAAAAAACCTGCAAGACGGTGAAATCCACCCTGTTTATAAAGCGATGAACACCTTGGACTATGACGTTGCCAATATTGGTAATCATGAATTCAATTTCGGTTTAGAGTTTTTACAAGAAGCCATAGATGACGCGAACTTCCCCTATATTTCTGCCAATGTTTTTAAAGACGATGGCGACGATGACGACAGCAATGACGAACCACTGTTCTCTCCATATCTGATTCAAGAAAAAGCATTTGTAGATACTGACGGCAACACCCACACCATCAAAGTCGGTTATATCGGATTTGTACCTCCGCAAATCATGCAGTGGGATAAGGCTAACCTTGAAGGTAAAGTTATTGCCAAAGACATCATCGCCATGGCAAACAAATACGTGCCACAAATGAAGTCAGAAGGCGCAGATATCATCATTGCCATTCCACATTCAGGGATCGATACCTCCGCACAAACTGAAAAACAAGAAAATGCCAGCTACCACCTGTCTAAGGTCGCAGGTATTGATGCCATCATGTTCGGCCATTCTCATACCAATTTTCCAGGTCCACGCTATGAAGGCATGGAAGACAAAGGCATCGACACCAAAAAAGGAACTGTTAATGGTGTTGCCGCCGTTATGCCAGGCTTTTGGGGCAACCACCTAGGTATCATCGACGTTACTCTCACCTATCAAGCCGAAGGCTGGGCAGTAACAGAATCGCAATCGACACTCATGCCGATATATGAACAAGATGCAGACAGAAACATCACTTCTTTGGCTGACAACGATGCCGACATTGAAGCTGCTGTGCATCATGACCACGAAGAAACTCGTACTTGGGTAAATGAACCTTTTGCAAAAATTACCAACCAAGTAAATAGCTTCTTTGCTCTAGTCAACGATGACCCTTCAATCCAAATCGTGACCGATGCACAGACCTGGTACGCGCAAGAGAAAATGCAAGGCACAGAGCATGATGGACTGCCAATCCTTTCGGCAGGCGCACCTTTTAGAGCTGGACGTGGTGGTGCCGACGACTATACCTATATCGCAGCAGGTGATATTGCCTACCGTAACGTGGCAGATCTCTACATCTATCCAAATACCTTAACAATCTTAAAGTTGACAGGTGCAGAGGTGCAAGAGTGGCTGGAAATGTCAGCTGGGCAATTTAACCAAATCGACCCAGAAGCAACGGAAATGCAATCCTTAATCAATGTTGATTTCCCATCTTATAACTACGACGTGATCGACGGAGTAACATACCAAATAGATATCACTCAGCCTGCGCGCTACAACAGTCAAGGCGAAAAAGTATCAGATGGGCAGCGTATCAAAGCACTATCATTTCAAGGAAAGCCCATTTCCGACAAACAGGTGTTTTTAGTCGTCACCAATAACTATCGCGCTTCAGGTGGTGGTAACTTCCCGGGCATCAGCGCTGATAAAATCATCCTCCCATCACCTGATGAGAACCGCCAAGTTGTTGCCAATTATATCACCCACCAAAGCGGTGCTAATGAAGGGAAAGGTTTAGATCCTTCTGCCGATTTGAATTGGTCATTTACTGCCATTGAAAACGCACAAATTCAGTTCACTACGTCAAACAGTGAGCACGCTAAAACATACAGTGAACAATTCAACCATATTCAGCCGCTTGATAAAACCAATGAAGCCGGCTTTGCACTGTATCAATTGAACTTATCTCAACTTAACAACCAATAACACCCAAATACCCATACGGGGTGCACAAAAGAGTGCACCTCACCTCCTTTGCAGCTATTTAGGAAGTTGGCTGTAACAATAAACCAAACCAACGGGAATTGAAAAATGACTGTAAATAAACTGACTTTATCAGTCTTGCTCAGTGCGGGTTTACTTGCCCATTCAACCTTTACAACCGCCGCAGCCTACGACTGGAATAACACAGCGCCAGTTAAAGTACCGAGTGCAGCAAATAATAATGGCAAGACCGTCTATTTTGACGTATCACACGGCGGTGTTGAAGGCAATGCTGACTGGGTCATTGACGGCGCTTTTTCGGACTTTGCAGACGCGCTTGTTCAACAAGGCTATACCGTCAAAGAATACCGCGGTGTTGACCTAAACAATGATGGTCGCATCCGCTTTTATGATGATCGTACTAATGGCGCACAAACAAATGAAGCAATCATTACCTTTGATGCAATCAAAGACGCCGATGTGTTTGTACTGGCGGAAACCAATAGACCATTCACATTGGCTGAGCAAGCTGCGCTTGAGCAATATGTCGCCAGTGGCAAAGGCATATTTTTTGTTGCCGATCACTATGATGCCGATCGCAATTTAAATACTTGGGATGCAACTGAAGTATTCAACGGCTACAACCGCTCAGATCTGAGTAAATATAACATGGGTGGCGCATATGGCGACTGGCGCAACCCCAAATCGGCTCATGCTGGATGGCTAGTTGAAAACTTTGGGATCCGCTTCCGTTTTAATGGTGTTGATTACAAACAAGGTGTGAGTGGTGTAGAACCTAGCACTCAAACTGAAGGGATCACACAAGGTGTTGACCCGATCTTGATGGCAGCTGGTGCAACCCTCGCAATTGTTGACCCACAAAAAGCCAAGGGACTGGTTTACTTCTCAGAGTCAGATACACCAGTCAAATGGCGACATGCCAAAGATGACGGATTATATTTTGGCGGAAAAGCTGAAGGCCCCTACGTTGCTATCGCCAAATCTGGTGCCGGTAAAGCCGCTTTCATCGGTGATTCATCTCCGATAGAAGATGCGACACCAAAATACCGTCGCCAAGACAACGGCAACACTAAAAAAACCTATCCTGGTTGGACAGATCCCGGTCATGCTTCTGTACTCGCTGTTAATATCATAAACTGGCTTGCATCCCCTGAAAGTTATCAATACTTCGATGGTCAAAATGGCCATGCCAGCGGGTTTGCTACACCGACCCCCATGGCATCTCAAGAAATGTCAGATCCCAACAATGGTCAACCGTGGGGCACGCCAGCTAGCGGTTTTAATCCATGGGACACAGATACCTACAAAAACAATTCGTTTAATGCTCCATATGGAGACGGTCAAACAAATCCTGATCCTGACCCGGATCCAAACCCTACACCGGGTAATGCTGTATCTGTCAGCGATGCGTTAGCGGCACAGCAGAATACACCTCTGGTCGTGATCGGTAAGGTTACTGCGGCGGTCAATGGTATTTACGGATTGCAACTAAGCGACCTCAACAATCCCGCAACACACATTTTTGTTAAGCTGGAAAGCAACCAAAGAGCCGACTTTAACCCACAGCTAAACCCTGCAATTTTAAATCAAAATATTATTGTGACAGGAAAGCGCAACAGCTATATGGGTGAACCAGGCATTCGCTATGTCACTGAATTGCAAATAGCGCCGTCATACATGTCAGTTGAACAAGCATTGGCCACTGCACAAGGTGAGTCTATCGAGTTAACTGGTCGAGTAAAGTCTGCTTTAAATAATATTTATGCATTGATTTTAGAAGACATTAATGATCCAAGCTTTACCATCAATATCAAATTAGAAAGCAGCCAGCGCGCGCAGTTTAGTCCTGTGTTGAACCCGGATGTGCTCAATGCAACTTTAGTGATCAAAGGGGTACGTGACAGCTATATGAGTCAGCCCGGGGTACGCCAAGTTTCGAGTATTACTCTGACTTCAGATGACAATAGCACTAACCCAGATCAAGGCAGCGATCTCAGTGTCTCTGATGTGTTAGCAATGAGCAATGGTCAACCTGTGGTTGTATCTGGCACTATCACAGCAGCAATTAATAATAAATATGCACTGGAACTGACAGACTCAAACAATACTGGTAATAAACTTTATATTAAGCTTGAGTCTTCACAGCGCGATACATACAGCCCTTTACTCAATCCTGAATTAATCGGTAAACGCTTGAGAGTCGAAGGCATTAAAAATGACTATATGAGCCACCCAGGTGTGCGCAGTGTGAGCAAGTTAACGCTGTTAAATTAATCATATCGTGACGAGGTTCGGGCAACATTGGCCCGAACCTTTTGTTTTACTGTCTTATTGCTTTAATAGGTGTCGATGAAAAGTTCACATATTGATTCAATACCGCCTGACCATCGCTATTTTGGGTGAAAGTGAGGTAGATATTACTGTCCTCAAAAAAGAAGCTATTTGGCGACATCGCATATAACTCTTGATACCCCCATCCCTGCTGTAGGAAATACAAGTCACCTTGATAATAAGCGACCGTATAGACAGCCCCATTTTGCAGGCGATAATCACCCGCAAACGCGCGAAGTTGTTCATCGGAGAGAGAAACTTCTTTAAAGCTCGGCATATTTATATCTAGCGCTTTTGCTGCCAAGCGCTGGCTAAGAACTGGTGGCGAAATATTGGTGTTGTTTGACAACACAGCAACATAAAGTGCCTCTTCAGGCACATATAGCGCATCAGAAACAAAGCCATTGATCCCGCCATTGTGCGTGATCACTTGGTAATCGCCCAAGGTGGCCACAGCAATGCCATATCCATAATTCGAAATGCGACCATCATTTAATGTTACCGGTGCCAGCATTTGCTGGTAGCTTTGCTCACTGATTAATTGTTCATTTGCAAGCGCATAAAACCAAGTATTTAAGTCAAACACATTGGAAGAAAGCGCACCTGCAGCATGAGGCCAACTCGTGTCAACATGGACGGGAGTAATATAACCATTTGATGTAGCATCATAGCCTGACACGTGATTTTTGATGACTTTGCGTCCAGCATAATGGCTATTTTTCATATCTAGTTTTTGAAAGATATGCTCATCTATAAACTCCGCATAGGACTGTCCGCTGGCCACCTCTATGATCTTGCCTAGCAATAGATAGCCTGTATTTGAATAAGCCATATCATCGCCGGGCTGGAATTTCATCGGGTGCTGAGCAATCCTTGTAAGTATCTCATCCAAGGTTGCTGGAGCTGTTGCTTCTTTTAGCATCAACTCTCTATCCTCGGTGTAATTGGCAATGCCTGACGTATGCGTTAATAAGTGCTCGATAGTGACCACATGCCCGTCAGTAGGAAAGTTGGGCACATATTTATGAATATCATCCGTTACAGACAACTTCCCACGCTCTTGCAAAATCATAATCGCCGCGGCGGTAAACTGCTTGGTGATTGAGCCAATTTTAAAAACACTTTTGGCTTTTAGGGGTACATTCAACTCTAAGTTGGCACGGCCAATGGCTTTTTTAAAAATCACGTCACCGTCTTTACTGATCAAAGCAGCAGCCCCAGGTTCACTGTGGCTAAGTTCACTGCGCAGTACTTTACGATATTCCTTTTGATAAGATTTGGAATCACTAGCCATCGCATCTGCGGTGCCTAGTGACAAAGTTGCCGCTATTACTGTAACAATTAAAGAAGGTTTCATCTCAATTTCCTTGTGGTTTGGTTTACGCCTATTATTCAAGCATCTAGGCTCTCCTTTTGTTGTCGAAAAAGTGTTCTTTGTTGTTACAAAGTATATAAAACTGTCGGGATATTCTTGGCATTAAGCCTGCTTAGTTATTTACACTCGCGATATGCAAAGGACACGCAAACGATGAATGTAAACGACGCAACATACTCACTTTACAACTATTCGAGCACCGCAACGGCAAAAACAGCAAAGCTCGATCAGAACAATGCCACCGACACAGAGCAGGTACTGATAAGCGAAGGCGGCAAAACTGCGGAAACTAAATGGCATTCCATTGCCAATAAATATGATGTGCACAATATCTCAGAGGCAGAAGCAGGCGCTATGTCACGAGATTTATTCGAAGCCGGCTTTATTAATACCACCCAAATGATGATCTTAATGGCCCCCTCATCTATGAACGAGACACCACTAAAAAAACATGACATGCTCAATGATATGAAATATACGTTTCAGATATCAGCTTCATTGGGGGGGCATTCCCGCGCTTCTAAAGAGCATTACCTCAGTGCCATTAATGTGTTGGAACGCCTTAAAGACTCGCAGACACCCATCTAGTTACTTTTTATCACTTTCATAGTAATTGCCCGTCGCCCTTGCCAATGCTTTATATACAAAAGGAATTTCAATATCAGGGTAACGCTCAAATAGTGACTCACGCATGTAAAAGGTAAACTGCTTAGCACTTTCTATTGGCAGCTCACTGGGGCGTTTACCGTGAATTATTTGAATGGCCATTTCGCTGGCTACATGGCCTTGCTCGACTGGCGACGCACTAAACGCTATTTGTCCTCCATCATTAACATAGGAAGAAGAAAACCCAAGTACAGGCACATTGGCGGTGTTTTCCTGTGTCCACTTGATCACTTCTTTAACTGCTACACGATCTTTCCCTTTGCTATTACATGGATCTTTCCCTTCGGCATCTTTGGCTGGGACCAGTGTTTTGTAGCCATTTAATAAAATTAAATCAGATTGCTGATTGGCCAATAACACCGCTTCTTGCCATTGTTTGTAACTACAAACTTTGATGATATCTAGGTTAATTTCTGGCGCCCAAGTATATTGCTTGATCAACTCAATATTTAACTTACTGGTTGTCGAGTTATCGGTAATGAAAACCACGTCTACCGGATTAGAATCGGCGATATTAATGCTATCGGGAAAAAATATTTTTAAGATACTTTCTTTGACAATCGGCAGCGGCCGTCGCTCTAAAATTCCCGTTACATTATCTGCTTGATCAAAACCATACGCCTCAGGTTTGGCGTTTACGCCAGAAAATACGACGTTTATCTTGGGGTGATTTAAATAGTGTTTGGTCACATATTTTTGCGCGTTGTCATCAACTGCGATGATCACATGCGGCTCCCAGCTATCAATCAACTTTTGAGCACGTGTGCCCGCGCGCGATTTAAACCCGCTGCCAGAATGACGCTTGGTATCCATATAATGATATCGTACCGAAAATGCCTCATCTTTTAGGACTTGGGCTATCCCGATATTAACCCTATCAGTCCAAGAGTAACCAATGTGATAACTGTGCAGAACCAGCACTCTGGGTTTGTTTTGTACCGCAATAAGGGTGTAAGCAATAAATCCGAATATAAATAGTAACGGGATCAATCGATTTAAGTGATTAACCATGATGGGCTCCTTGTCTTATAACATGTTTAACCAGCGAAAAAACGGCAGTGTGCAATAGATGGCCACGATGCGAAACAGCACCGACAGCGCGTTAAATTTAAGAAAAGAGGCATGGTTGTAAAGTTTTGCTTTTTTCTGAACGACTCCCTGAAACATCACAAAATACGAGGCTTGATAGGGAAAAAGCCAACACTCTGCAAGCATGAGAATGATAAAGGCCACCACCCAAGGATCAATACCATGTGACTCTGCCAAAGGAATAAAAATAGCCGCAGTGAGCATACCGGCAGCATTTATCGGTAAAAATAATCGCAGCGCAAAAACAATGCCTATTAATATCAGTACAAAAAACTCAAAATCTTGGGCCATAAACACACCAACAAGATTTAGTCGTTCACTGAGTAACACATCAATTTGTGTATAGTTGAGGATATGCACCATGCCAATCATTGAACCAAGCAAAATCAAAAAACGCCAATCAATGTCATTTTTAATTTGCTTGTTGCTGATCATACCCAGAGCTAAAAAGACAAATAATACCGTTAAACTCACCCATGATAGCTGGATTTTATGAAATGAAGCTGTGACCACAGCCAACAGAAAAAACAATACGCCACACAAGGCAAACCACTCTAAACTCGTTATTGGGCCTAGCATAGCCAGTTGATCTTTTATGTCTTGCTTCGATATTTTAGGTTTTTCACTGTGTTTAAACATAAAATGTGAACACACCAAAAATAGTGTCAACATCACCAAGCCCGCTACAGATGCCGCGGTAAACCAATTCATCCATTGAAATTCTTCTCGGCGCTGCACAGGCAGTAAGCTAAACACCAATAAGTTAAGTGATTTACTGGTCATAAATATGGCTGAAAAAATACTCACGCCAGCAAACATAGATAGGCTTAAACGCGTTGCTGCCGCACTGCCATTTTTGAATCCCAGACTTTTACTCATATCGACCAACATGGGTGACAATAGCCCCACTCGGCCATTGGAGCTTGGGATCATGGGCGTCAAGAAAATCCCCAGTAGCAACAAACTAAAATTGTAACTGAAGGTCGAGTTTGGGCAGCGTTGCAAAATCCATAATACAACGCGGTATGTTGCGCCTGATGCGACCAACACCGAGCCCAAACCAAAAATGCTCAAGGCCATAAAAAAACTCCCCGACGCATAGCCTGACAACGCGACCTCGCTGGGCACCACGCCCAAACTTAAGCAAATAATGAGAGTAAACAAACCTGCGGCGTACATAGGAATGAGTTGAAATACCCACATAATTAAAGTCACACTAAATGCGGCGATAAATTGCTTTTGCCGCCAATTAAGCAGTGCATCTCCTCCTTGCTCGCCAAAATACAAGATACAAGCGGGCGTCAGAACAACCAAAAGCCAACCCAGCGCCTTGAACCAGTCTTTATATTGAGTATCAACTTCAGGGACTTCTAGCAGCTCTTGCTGTGCATCCAGCGCCGCAGGCGTGTGCACTTGCTCTAGTAACACTTTGCGAAACATGTCCTTAGAGGCGGTGTGTTCAGGCGCAATTTCATGGGCTTTATCACTTGGAATGGCCAAAAATATCGAGGACTCTAAAACAACGACCTCACTGAGATAGCCATTCACGCCAAGTAGCGCTTCTTTACCTACTACCCCCTCACTCAAGGTTTGGCACTCTCCTGTGGAGCTCGTCAGCTGCACACTACCAGTTAGTAGTACATAATATTGCTCAGCCGACTCCCCTTGTTGAAACAGTTTTTCATCAGGGGCAACTTGATACTTTTGTATATAAGGCAATAATCTCGCGAGCTGCTGTCGGCTCCAATCTTCGAACTCTTCTGTTTGGCTAAGGCGCTCAATATCTCGCTGTAATACAGGTAAATCACGACTGGCCTCCCCATCCGAGTGGACGCCGTCAAGCGCACTGTGTTTATTTGCTAATAATTGTTCATTCATAATATGGTTCCGAGCTTGTCGCTACTTAAATCGAATTGAAATCAACCTAGTTTCAAATAGGTAATAAAAAACAAGGCACAACTTAAAAAGGGCCAATAAAACAGTCTGGGTAATAAGTTATCTTTGTGGTGGATGAAATACATACGCTCTGTACGTGACAACAACACACTATTAATGGTCACTAGCGCTAAGGCTAAATAGGCGAGAAAATAGTAACTCTCGTAATAATTGATCCCCGCATCGTTTAACTCGCCTCTGAGTGTGCTGTGCCACAGCATGGTTGAAAACATCAAAGCTGAGGAACCTGTGATCACCGCCATGGGGTTGAATCCAAACACATCCGCCTGGCTTTGATTTGCCGTGGATAAAATCAATAACAAAAATAAAATGATAAACACCATCATCATCGGCGCAACATGGGTGATTAATGGATTGATAAAAGCGCGCTTGATAGACACATTGAAGTACAGCTCAGCGAGGTTATATCTATCGATGTAATTGCTTATACCAAAGTCCGTTTCATAATGACTTTTGCGCAAACTGAAATAACTATTTGCGATATCCCACCCAGCCAATTTAGCGGCGGTGTTGAGGCCTGGTTTAGCAGAGTGGTAAACCAAGGGGTAAGCATTTAAATCGGGCTCCAAAACAATGTTATTTGCCATGTTTAGGTGCTTTAAGCGCAATGAAACCGTACCACTGTCAAATGGGTAATAACTGTGGTCAATTGCCAATGGCAAGACGACTTTAAAATACCAGCCAAGGGTTTCGGTGTTATGTGTTATGTCCCGATAGTGATGCTCACCGAAGCGATAAAATAACTTGCCATCTACAGCATCGGCAAACACCACGCCCTTTTGCTCATCTTCAATAAGACCGTCAAGATCATACTTTTGCCAAATGTACCCACTGATCACCAGCTCATTGAGGTTTTGGTATTCAATGGAGCGCACCAATATACCTGTTTTCACAAACTGGGCAGGGTGCTGTTTTATTTGATCGCTGTATCTCAGGTATCTCGCCCGCGCTTTTGATACATCTTGCTCATCGGTGAGCTTAAGTGAGTCGCTCTGGTGCTCGTATAAATGAACACTTGCCTCTTTGGCGATCAGTGCAAGGCCCACCATAAAACTCATGGAAATCGCCCCGACAAACAGCCAACTAGATGGCAACCAACTCGGTGTTGTAATGCGATGTCTAGTCTTAAAATACAGACCTATAATGCAGTTGATCACAAATAGTGTTGAAACCAATACCAAGTTAACGTACATGCGATGCAATTCTTTGGCGTTATATCCCAGTTCATTGGTCATAAACACCACATGCAATTGCCAGTTGGTGTGGGCAATGAGTTTAGAGAACACTTTTGCTTTACCACTTTGCAATTGAAATGTTTTTGCTTGTGCCTCTCGCTGCAACAACCGCTCTGTAAAACAAGCCCCACCGCGCAGATAACAGGCTAAAATCACATCTTTTTTACTGGCATACTGGCTCACACCGCCATTAGTTAGCACCACTTCTTGTTTAGCCAGTTGTTCATTCGGGTGATAAATCAGATTGCCTTGCTCAGACACCACAAAACCATATCCAGTTTTCCAAAAGTGCCGCGCACGCATAATGGATTTAAGCTCGGTCAGGGAGTAGTTGAGAGAGATCACACCCGCAATTTGAGAGCGACTCGCATCGGTAAAAAATGGGATAGAGTAGCCGATAATGTATGCACCACTGGTGCTGCTGAATTTAGGCTCTTGCCAAATTGCACGCCCTTGCTCTACGGCTTTGGTATACCACTGAGTTTTTTTACTGCCTATTTGCGTGTAATCATAGTTTTTGGGTTTAATTTGAATTTGGTTGTTAGACTGAAATGCATACCAAGACTTCAATTCATATTGATCACTGGCAATTGCATCCGGTGTATTGAGTATATGCTTGTCCAGCGATACGCCAACAGCAAAAATCTGTCCTTCTTGGCGGTGTTTGTTGCTCTGCAATGTCTGAGTCAATATGCGTTTAACTTTTGTATCTAACGCTAAACTCATATGCTGCTGGCTGAAATTCTCTTCACTTAGCTGAGATTTTATGGTGTCGCCAACCTCGATAAGGTATGCAATTTGTCGCTCAATATGCTTAGCTGCATAGAGGGTCTCTTCGTACGCCAACGTGTTTTTTTGTTCAAACACCTGGGTTTTATTTTGGAAGTACTGAGGGACCAAATAAATAAGCAAGAGCAGTAACAACAGTCCAACATAGCGATTGCATCGGATCAAATAATCAAGCATACACTGTTACACCTGCTTAATAGCCAAAGTGATAATTTAAACCCAGTGACACAATGGCGAGATCTGCCCCTTGCTCAGTGCCATCGCTCAGGATATTAGACTTGGCTGGTGTAACGGTGGGACTAACTCCGGCATTAAAACCATAGCGGCCATGAGCCTCATTATTGATTGCAGAGTAAATAAGCGACGTGCTTAACTGCTTGGAGAAACGATATATAACCCCGATGCTCACACCTTTTGCGCCATCGTTGCCTGCGTCGCTTTCTCCCGCTCGCCACAATTGCGCTTTATAGGTGAAATGATCGTGTTGCCATTGCGCATTGAATAAAAAAGCATCTCGGGAATAGCTAGAGGCAAGGCGAGAATCCGTGATGGATTCATACATCCAGCTAAATTTGCCCTTTTGCAGTCGATATTGCAGCGCAACTTTTTTGCCAGACAACTCAATATCAGCGAAGCGCTGCCGCTCATAGCCCGTAACAAACGTAAAAGCACCTTTGTTTTGGCGCAGTGCGAATGACACATTGTCTCGCTCACCGACTTCAACATCTTCAGTTGCCAGCTGATTTTCTGAGTAACTAGCTGATATGGATAAATCTTTGAGCAGGGCTCTATCATAGACAACCACTTGCTTGGCCCGTACGTTGAAAAGCTTCGATGCTTTTTCGCCGCTGGCCGCACCAATGACTTGATTGTAATCTGCCACAGTGCCAGAAAATATATCGAGCTTTCCTGTCATCGATTTATAAGCAGTATCAATTTTACCAATTCGGAACCGCCCAGCATCACGGTGCTTTAGCCCCACATAGGTATTACGCAAAGACCAAAATTCACTGTCTTCATCACCTGAGGCCTTAATGCCAAATTCAATTTTATACAGCCCTTGCCATTGCTCATCGACCGTTTGTTTGCCTTTTACACCTAACCTAGAACCATGCGTCGCAATAAACTGTCGGCGGGTATCCTCAGCCGTACTTTGTTCTCCCAAATCGGCTGTATTAAAGGACAAACGAGCACGGCCATATACCTGAGGGGCATGGTCATTTTTAGCCTGAAGTGACGAAGTCGTCGCATGAGTCAGTGAAGGCACCAAAAAACATCCAGATGCACAGAGTGGAAATAGAGAGCTTAATTTCATTTTGATACTCAGATTGGTTGCTATAAACACATCCAGTATCTGTATGTTGAGCGCACAATAATTGGGGCTCTGAAGGTTAAATAGCGCGAATATTACGATTCACTCATTAATGCTAAAAGCCAAGTACAACGCCCAAATACACACTTTTCACAAAAAAGAGGCCCATTCATCACCCCTTTTTTCTGCGCCCAACGTTATACATATAAACACACATTCCTCAGAAACAAGGTGAACTATATGATGCATAAAAACCACGCCGCTGCGCCCTCGAACACAGATGTTGATATGAACCCTATGCTCGATATCGTTTTCATTCTGCTGATCTTTTTTATTGTGACAGCCAGCTTTCAAAAAGCACATGTTCTTGATATTGATAGGCCAAACAAGGCAAACGTTCCACTCTCGCAAACTTTGACTCCCCAATTTAGCATCGATCAGCGAAACCGTATTTTCTTGAATCAAAAACAGGTAGACCCTGACGCCATCGCAGTGAACATCGCTCGATTGGCAGCCCAAGGGGAGATAGCTTCGATTAGCTTAAAAGCACACGCAATGAGCGAGCACAACACGCTGGTTACAGTGTTAAATGCGATTAAGTCACAAACTGATGCACCCGTTGCTTTGGGTAGTTAGTAGAGAAAGGCGAAGGGAAGAAGCCATGATGTCGCATCACATTACACCATGGCAGCCAATACTAAGGGTTAATATGGTGAAGCTGGGTGTTGACTAACTTGCCTTCAAAATCACGGTGTGCATCAATTCGCGCAAAGAATGCCTGAGCATTTGGTGTAACCGGGATCACAACTGAATAAAACGCAAAGTTAAGACCTGCAACAACCTGTTGCTGTGCAGCCAGAATCATGTAATTAACACCTTCCAGTGATTCTATCTGTTGTGCGGCACGCAGCTCCGCTTCACTGAAGTCATCACGTAAGGCAACTGAATCAAACGAGCCAATCGGCGGCACTAATACAGGCTCACTGAATGTGCGATCCGATAGCTGAGTAAAATGTTCACCTTGTTGATTGACTACAATCAGCTCTAGACGATTTACTTTAGGTACGTTTGGTGCCACAACCGGTGACACAAAGCAATAAAACGCATAGTTGGTGCCATTTACAATCTGAGATTGTCCAGCTAAAGGTTTAATATCCACACCTTCACGCTTATTAATATGTTCAAATGCATTGATGTATTCTTTGTCAAAATCCTGCGCCAATACGATTGGGCCAAAACCACCTAAAATACGATTTGCTTCAGACATTGTCTTATCCTTTTATGTCATTGAGAAAGAGATACTCCATACCTCGGAGTTGCTTGAGATGCGACTAGTCTAGGCTTAATTGGGCGGCCTGTTGGTATCACTTTAGTATCACTTTGGTATCAGATTAAATGCCGTAAATTTGTGCAACATTTTTGACATCTTTGTACACTAATCCGCACACCCAACTTCACCTCAGTTATTGGCGTAAATCACCGCGCGTTGCTAGTCTTAACATCCCTTTTTCAAGGAGTCAGATTATGGATGGCAGGGTAAAACTGGATTGTAAAATTCTAAAACAGCTACGCCGTGACTTGGGGTTAAGTCAGGAAAAGCTCGCATGTGCATGTCAAGAGAAAGCACTCTGTGTTTCCATTGCAACCCTTAAACGCGCTGAATGCGGCTGCAAAGTATACCACCGAACTGCACGGGAACTGGCTCGCTTCTATCAAATCCCGGTAAAAGATTTATTGAGCGATCAACCCATTTAAACTACAGCACTCAACTGCGAAATAAAGTCGTTTTTGTTCTAAATAGAGCCACAGTATGAATGCGCTGATGTTTTAGGCCTGTATTCGTTAGTAAACAGCGACTAAAAACGCATGATGAATTTATAGATTCCCCCTGAGCACAAGCGTCGTATTGCTGAATCGATTTGTAACAAATTTGCTATTTTCAATGACAATGCTTTCCCCTACTCTAAAACGGTAAATGCAAATGGAGAACGCGATGAAAGAATTACAAAAGTTAGTCAGTGGCTTGAATAAATCTGGTGCACTGAACGGCTTTTTAGGTGGTGTCGCCGGAGGCGGGGTCAGCAGCCTATTAAGTGGTAAAAAAAGTAAAAAAACCGGCAAAAAAGCGGTTAAATATGGTGCCTTAGCAGCTGTTGGTGGGCTCGCTTGGAAAGCATACAAACAGTACAGCGAACAAACTCAATCCGCATCACAACAACGCGACAGCCAAGCATATGAACAAGCGATGGCAAAACGTTCACACTCTCATCGGACATTTGATTTTCAACCTGCAAGTATGCCCGAACAAAGCTTCGAACAAGTTGTCGAAGATGATACGGGTTCAGGGCAACTGTTACTCATGCGGGCAATGATTGCTGCCGCATATGCCGACGGCCATATCGATGAGACTGAACGGCAAAAAATATTTGCGCAAGTCGAAACCATGACCTTAAGCGTACAAGAGAAGGCCATGTTGTTTGATGAGTTAAGAGCACCTATGAGCCTTAACGAATTAGTGGCAGCGGTGCCAAACGCACAAACGGGTATTGAAGTATATGCAGCAAGTGCGAGCGCCATTGACCTTAAACAGGCAGTCTCTTTACAGTATTTGCAAGCGCTAGCCAATCAGCTTTGTTTGCCTCGCGAGTTGGTCAATAGCATCCATCAACAACTTGATACGCTATAGTGGAAAACAATCATATTGATTATTTTCCAAGGAATTAGCTAAGCAGGCGTGACTCTTTTAAACTTGAATTTGCTCAACAAAGTACACAAAAGAGCACGCCTAAGTGTGGATGGCTTACCCTTTCTAAGTTAGTTAAAACTGAGCAGATAAACTCGGGTCATTCCACTATAAACACAGAGGGAATAACCTTTTATAACCTGCAACAACACACTTATGGCTTTTTAACCACTTTGGGCTTTTTACGGTTTGGGTAACAGGTGGTGCACATAGGACATACAGTGCCATCACACCCTCTGGCGGTACAAAACTCGCGACCATAGTAAATAAATTGCAGATGAAGGTCATTCCAATACTGTTTTGCAAATAGTCGCTTTAGGTCTTTTTCAGTCTGCGCCACGTTTTTACCACTGGTTAAACCCCAGCGCTGTGCCAAACGGTGAATGTGGGTATCAACAGGAAAAGCGGGCACGCCAAATGCCTGCGACATCACAACACCTGCGGTTTTGTGTCCAACGCCCGGTAGGGTTTCCAAAGCATCCATATCTTCAGGCACAATCCCGTCATATTCAGCGACTAAAATTTCTGACAACTTTTTAATCGCTTTGGATTTTTGTGGTGATAAACCACATGGGCGGATAATCGCTTTTATATCCTCAACCGACTGTTTTGCCATATCAAATGGATTATCAGCCAGTTGCCACAGTGCCGGTGTTACCTGATTGACACGTTCATCGGTACATTGCGCTGATAATAAAACCGCAACCAATAATGTATACGGATCTTTGTGATCAAGGGGGATTGGAGGCTCAGGGTAACGAGATTGAAGCTCTGTCAATATATATGCTACACGCTCAGCTTTTAATAGATTTTTTTCAGACACACTTGCTAGCCTAGGTTACTTTCTCATTGCAGTGCGCCTAATTTACACTGACGCCACAGCTGCGTCAGCATAAAACATCAATTTCTCGATTTTACTTCACATTGTACATTTGACTAAGCACCGAGATATTGCCCTAAAGCAATGAAAAAAGGCACACCAAGTAGCACATTAAACGGAAAAGTGATCCCCAGTGACGCTGTGATAGACATCCCAGCATTGGCCTCAGGTAAGCTCTCTTTCATTGCAGCTGGCACCGCGATATAAGAGGCACTGGCACCAAGCACCGCCATTAGCGCAAGTCCACCGGCACTGAGCCCTAACATCACGCCAAGACCTGTCCCTGCTAGGCCACCTAACATTGGCATTAAAATCGCGAAGCTAATTAAAAATATACTGTTCTTTTTTAATGTGCCCAATTGCTCACCCGCAACTAGGCCCATCTTTAATAAGAATAGAGCCAGAACACCGGAAAATAACTCGACAAAAAAAGGTGTGAGTTTTTGCACGCTCTCACCACCGACAAAGCCGATGATTAAGCTCCCTACCATTAACAAAATACTCTGGTTGGCTATCAGTTCTTTTTTCACAAACGCGCGATTGATAACCTTTATATTCCCTTTAGCAAGTACTAAACCAACCACAATTGCAGGCATTTCAAGTAACACCACAAACAGCGGGAAATAGGCTTCATAGGCAATATTCGCGGCTTCTAAAAGCGCCACAGCCACAGCATAAGTTGCTACGCTGACCGAGCCATAATGCGCCGCAATCGCACCGGCGTTGATCTTATCTAGTTGACCAAAATAACGTAATAGCGGGTACGCCACCAACGGCAATAGTAGTCCAAACGCCACAACGGCAAGAGACATTGTCAGCAGTGCGGGGTCAATATGTTGCTGCAGTGCTATTCCACCTTTAAGGCCAATAGCCACCATCAAAAAGAGGCTTAATGTCTTATACAGACCCTCTGGGAACGAGAGTTTTGCACCTAATAATTGGGCTAGGATACCCAGTATAAAAAAAGCAACAACCGCGTCTATCATGGATTACTTAACCTCAGCCAAACGAGAAGAATGAGAGGTGCTTTGCGATTTTTGAGTTTTGTTAGGTGAAGATTTTAACACGCTAAAAATTGACAACGTAAAGAGAAGTACGGCCAATAAAATAAACCCAATGCCGCCATGACCGAGTAAGTTACTCAAATAAGAAAACGCCAACAGACTTAAGCTCGTTATAAGGGATAACACCAAACTTTTAAATGCCATAACTCTCTCCTCTGTATTTTTGAAGATTTTACAAAAGTCACAACATAGATAAAAATAGATAGTAACTATGATAACCATAGATAAAAATCTAACTTGATAATTAAGTAGGATATATGGCTTCCAGATTACATGCCCACATCGGCACCTTTAGACAACTCGAAATTTTGCTTGCTTTGCATGAAGGCGGCAGTGTTAAAGCGGCATCCGAAAAGCTGTATTTAACCCAACCAACGGTTTCAATGCAGCTTAAAAAATTAGCCGAGGCTATCGGACTCCCTTTATATCAACAAGTAGGAAAACAGCTGAAATTTACCGATGCCGGGCTAGCAACCGTTTCTACGGCAAAACAAATATTGCAAAGTTGCGAAGAATTAGACATGCACCTTGCCAATATGCGTGGGCTCAAAGCCGGCACACTCAGATTGTCCAGCGCAACCACCGCAAAATATTTTATCCCCCATTTACTTGGGCCATTTTGCGAGCGTTATCCAGATATTGATATTCAGTTTACGGTTGCCAACAGACAGCAGGTAATAGAGCGTCTTGAACAAGGGTTGGATGACTTTTATGTGTTTAGTCATTTACCAGAGGGATTAGATTTGGAAGTGATTGAATTTATGTCCAATGATCTGGTTGCCATTGCACCAGCTTCTCATCCTTTTAGCCAACAAGAATGCGTATCGCTAGAGGCGTTTTGCAAAGAAGATTTTTTGATCCGTGAGTCTGGATCTGGGACCCGCTTTGCAACCGAAGCTTTTTTCAAAAACAAAGATGTTACACCCAATATCAAAATGACCATAGCCAGTAACGAGGCCATTATCCACTCAGTGCTGTCACGTTTAGGGGTTTCCATACTCTCGTCGCATACCCTCGCATTTGGCGAGATACATGATGTCAACGTGATCAATGTCGAGTCACTACCGATTCGCTCCAAGTGGTCTTTTTCTTGGACCAAGCGAAAAGCACTCTCCCCCATTGCCAGTGTGTTTCTCACCTATGTTGAAACCGAAGGCAGAGCCATTATGCAAAACGCGATCAGGATTTAGCACTTTTGTGCAAAAAAAACGCAGAATAAGTGAAATATAACTACTGTTATTAAGGTCTGTGTGACAGGCAACTTTGATTCGCTTGAGGGCTCAATTATGATAAATCCACTCAAATTGGCAATACTGTGTACGGTTATGGGCTTAACTGCTTGCGGCGGCAGCTCCTCGTCATCTCCAACAAATTCGCCAGCCGCAACAACACCCACCAATACATCCACTGGTTCTACAACAACCACGACGCCTGCACCTGCCAATACAGTGACTTATGAGCTGACATTTACCCGTACTTGGGAGCGCAGCAACTTTCCGACAAATTACCCCAGCGGTACTCACTTCTCACCTGTTATCGGCCTCACACACAATGAACAAGGGCGGATTTTTCAGCGAGAAACCTCGGCGAGCGCGGGGATTGCCAGCATGGCAGAAACTGGCTCAAAGACACTACTTAGAAATGAAATAAGCGATATACAAAATCTGGGTAATTCGAGTTACTTAATTGATGAATCTGGCATTTCAGGTAGCAGTAAAAGTGTTTCAATGACATTTGAGGCAAGCCAGTCTTTCCCTTATCTGAGTGTGGTTTCTATGGTTGCTCCCAGCCCTGACTGGTTTATTGGGATCGATAGCTTGTTACTTTTTAATGATAATCAGTGGGTAGATGAACAAACTATCCAACTTAAAGTGTACGATGCTGGCAGTGACAGTGGCGCGACATTTAGCGCCGCTGATTCGCCCACAGATCCACAAGCCACCATCACTTTACTCAGCAGTGAACGCACTGATACTGACTTTACAAATGGCGTTCACTTTACAAGTGGAGAGAATATTGGATTTATCAAGATCACTTTAATGCAATAGGCTCATAAGATAGCCACGGTTAGTCAACGGTGGCTATCATTTATGCACTTGCCAGCAAGTCATGTAATAGGGCTCTGAGCCACACATTTTTGTCATCGCCTTCTTTGCGGTTAAACCACAGCATCGCAATGGCGAAATCGGGCACCACAATGGGGGGCTCAAAATGACGCAGCCGGCTGTTTTTACATGCAATATCAGCCATCTTTTTTGGCACTATGGCGATTAATTTTCGACCCTGTAATAAACTCTGGATAGTCATAAAGTTACGCGTGGCCACAGTGACTCTGCGTGTGAGCCCTAGCGTTTTTAACGTGTCGTCAACGCCCGTTGTCAACTGTCCATCGGGGCTGACCAAGGCGTGCTCAACCTGTGCAAATGCCGCTGCAGATAGCCCTTCTTCACATACAACATGCCTAGGATCAGCAATACATACGTGCCGTTCAGTGTAAAGATGATGAGCACAAAAAGCGGGATCCGGCTTTGCGATACTGCCGATGACAATATCCAATTTCTCTTGCTCTGCCAAAGTGACGTAGTTACTTCGATTTACATTGATAAAGCTAATTTGTGCCTTCGGTGCCTGCTTACGGATGGCATCAAAAATCGCCGGAGCAAAGATAAATTCCGCATAATCGGTTAGCCCGATACGGCACACCCCTGCATACTCTGCCGGATTAAATGGTGTGCTCGTCAAAAGGTCGTTACTTACACTATCTAGTAGTTTGGTGATTGTTGGTGCCAAGAGATGCGCACGCTCGGTGGCCACCATTTTATGTCCTTGCCGTTCAAATAGCACATCGTTAAACAGCGAGCGCAGTCGTGAAAGACTATGACTCATAGCGGATTGGCTAACACAACTTTTGTGTGCTGCAACACTCACACTTTGGTAACGATATAAATACGCAAAGGCCACCAATAAATTCAGATCTACATTACGCCACTGTACGTCACTAAAACTCACCCAAACATCCCATATAATTCATAGAAACAATCAATACTATTAATTTGATTAATTGTAATGCATTTTTTAACCTAATGGCATGAATTAAACTCGCATCCAAAAAAGCACTCAACATGTTTACCATATTTAAACTCTTTTTCTTGCTTGGCTGGGTTAGCTTTGGCGGACCCGCTGCACATATCGGTTATTTTAGACAAACCTTTGTTGAAAAACTCAAATGGCTCGATGACCATGAGTATGGCCAAATAGTTGCTCTCAGCCAATTTTTACCAGGGCCGGGATCAAGTCAAGTGGGCTTTGCTCTTGGTTATAAACGAGGAGGCTTGCCCGGCGCTTTGGCCGCCTTTTTAGGGTTCACACTACCGTCGATATTAATCATGATTGGCTTAGCTGTGGTTGCCAGCCAAATCACCCAAAATGACCTCTTTCAGAGCGTAGTACATGGCTTGAAATTGCTTGCTGTCGTCGTGGTTGCCGACGCTGCATGGGGTATGTACAAAAACTTTTGCAAAAGCACCCTTACCGTTGGTTTGTGTATTTTAACAGCGACGGTGTTACTCATCGCACCAAGTATCTCAGTGCAAATTGGGATCTTACTACTTGCAGCTATGGTCGGTGCACATTATTTAAAACAGACGCAACCCAAACCAACAAACCAAGTTTTTAAACCGAGTTACACCCCACTTTTTTTATTCTTAGCACTTTTAATTGGTCTGCCATTTGCCGCAAAGCTCATGCCCTCGGTCGCCCTGTTTAATGATTTTTATCAAGCGGGCAGCCTAGTATTTGGTGGTGGTCATGTTGTTCTGCCTCTATTACAAAACATCGTAGGTGATCAACTCAGCCAAGATAGCTTTTTAACTGGCTATGCCGCGGCACAAGCTGTACCCGGTCCAATGTTTACTTTTGCAACATATATCGGCTATGAACTACTACCAGACAACCCGATTGCAGGCTCTCTGATTGCAACAATCGCCGTGTTTTTACCTGGCTTTTTACTGCTGTTGGCAGTGCTAAAAAACTGGCAAACACTCGCGCAAATGCCGCGCGTCGCAGGAGCTCTCAATGGCGTTAATGCCGCCGTAGTGGGACTGTTAATAGCCGCTTTGTACCAGCCGGTATTTGTCAGCGCGGTCTTCGCTCCCTATGATATTGCGCTAGTACTGGTGGGTTTTTTCTTACTGAAACAACTCAAGCTCCCCATCATTTGGTTGGTGTTAACTTTTATATTGGCCGGGATCGTGACTGGACTTGTTTAACTAATTAAACGGGAGACACGGATGTCTTCATTTGCATTTTCAGCTACTTATTATTGTACTTAAAGGCCTTAAAAGGCTTGCAATTCAATTACAAACATGAAATTGTATATTTATTTCACATAACAACATAAATAAGGAATATTTTATGAAAACAAAAATTAATAAAAAGCAACTTAAGAATTTGTCTCAACACAGCGAGGCGATTTCACCACATACCACAGCAATCATTGCAGGTGGTAGACAAGGTGATATGCCTTTGCCAACCAAACTCGCTTTTGCCTGCCCAGGTACTACGGCGTAACACCATCATCATAGCGAAGGAAACTCACCTTCGCTACTTACCCGTTTTAACGCAGTCAAAACCAACCACAACTCCCCCTCCAATTGAAACACAAAAACGCCCCTTACTACACAATAAATTTCTCATTGGGCTTTTAATTATTCCATAATACGCGTAGACTTGAATGATAACAATTATCATTCAAGTCTACGCGTATGTTTAAAGATTTTGCTACTCGAACCTGCCCCTGCTGTAATAAGCCACTCAAGCTAACCGAGCGTATCGCTTTACTGAATCGCGAGCCCTTGACTTGTAAATACTGTGCCAAGCCGCTAAGACCCAATTTTAGTATTATGCTTATTAATGTTTTTTGGCTAAGTAGCAGCGTTTCTTGGCTGGTAAAGACGCATACTGAATTGAGCTATGCTTGGGCATTGTGTGCAGCTCTACTGGCTGTCAGTGTGTTGTTACCTGGGCTAGATTTGCTCTTCTCCTTAGAAGAAGAGCACTAGCATAGCTGGTTGATCAAATCAGGATAACCAAAGCAGTTTAATCACCGCAGCAATGGTTGTTAAACTTAAAATAACACACAGTGTGTTAAATACCTTATTTGCGCCGGTGCCTTTAACGTAATCACCAGCTATTTGCCACCCGGCAAGCATGCCATTCAAAGCAAAAATACTCACACACAGCGTAGACACCACTTTGAACCAAGTTGGCGCTAGAAAATCACGCAAACTCTGGTGATCCGAAATAGGCGCATTGAACAGCAATACAAGCAACATAATGCTGTATGCAACGATCAGTGCATTGCCAATACGCTGTAATACCCACTGCTTTGTTCCCGAGCGTGCAATTCCCGTTATAGCCATATCCAAACTCCAATTACGATACTCAATACGATCCCCAAACCAATAGCAACCCGTGAAATCATGCAGCCACTGGCAAGCTCCTCAAAGTAGCCAAACTCTTGAATAATATGCTTAATTGTACCCAAGCAGTAATAGCCCAATGCTGTTAACAGGCCCCAAACAATAAACTGGATCAAGAAGTTTTCGGTAAATAAAGACGTTAATGTACTAAAGTTGTGTGTCGATTGAAGTGCGAAGATAAGCAGCGGTAATAAAACAACCAATGCCATCCAAACAATTACGCCGCTGACACGGTGTAAAATTGACGCGTACGCCGTGATAGGTAACGCCATAGTCTGAATTGCCAGATTCGTAGGCCGTTCTCTTTTCATATTAAATACCCAAATGCAAATGTACATAAATGCTAACGCAAATCATTACCAGTTACAAATGTAGTAAAATATTATCTTGTAAGGGTGGGTATGCGAAGAGAAATAGGAACCAAATTAACTTGTGTATATTAGGTTCGTATCAATGAGTTGATCATGACGACCATGAGGGGAGTGAGTTAGTGAGGATAGACACCCACCCTCACCGAGGCCATCAATGTGTTTTTTTCGGTCCAGTACGTACCAACTCTTTACCGTTCTCAAATACGTCTTGGGTAACCCAACGCCCTAGTAGCAGTTGATGTTTGTCGTCAAGTACTGCGACGAATGGGCGACCATTGCTATTGTGGGTTGCCAGTGCAATTCCCGCCACGTTTTCAAGGCCTAACCCGCCGTTTTCCACTAGCAGTAAAAATGCTTCTAATTCAGCTAAACTGCTGATTTCTTCTTGGTCGTTGATCATGGTTTTTAACTCTCTATACACTTATTCACGCTACTTTGAGATGAATTAAACTCAAAATAAACATTAATGGCTCTATTATATCTCGCAATCCATTTGCCAGCTACGTGCTCTGCAATATTACCACTATGGCGTATAGGGATTGCCGCACAGCCCCCTCTTGCCGTACACTCTGGGCATTAATGCATTTTATTTTTTGAGGTATCAATGGCTGAACCCGACAACAAACCCTCTGGCTTCTTTAGCCAGATGCTTTTTAATATTATTCTTCCAGTGATTATTTTGACGCGCTTTTCAGGAGAAGAGCACTTAGGGCCGTCACTGGGTGTCGTAGTCGCACTGGCATTCCCTGTTGGATTTGGTCTTTGGGAGCGCCAAAAAACGGGGAAGTTTAACTTTATTTCCGCCCTTGGTATTGTCTCTGTTTTATTAACTGGCGGGATTAGCCTTCTCGAGCTCGACGCCAAATATATCGCCATTAAAGAAGCCTTGATCCCTGGGGTGATAGGGGTTGCGATTGTGGTCAGTCAATATACCAAGTACCCATTGCTTAAAACCATGCTGTTTAATGAAAACGTCATGGACATTCCCAAAATTGACTCCGCGTTAAAAGAAAAAGGGAATTTAGATAAGTTACCCAAAGTGCAAATTGTTGCGTCTAATATTCTTGCTGGATCTTTTTTCCTATCATCCGTACTCAATTATGTGCTCGCTAAAATGATTGTCGTTAGTCCAGCTGGGACTGAAGCATATAACAATGAATTAGGCCGTATGACCGCATTGAGTTATCCGGTTATTGTATTACCCACCATGGTGATCTTTTTTGTTGCCCTGTACTACCTAATTAACTCGCTGAAAAAGCTCACAGGGTTGAAAATGGAAGAGATGTTTATTGAGCAATAGCGCAATACATTTCACGTTATTACGCAAAACGGGGCCTTTCAGCCCCGTTTTTTATAACAATCGGTTTTTAGGCAACCGAGTTAAATCTAACTTAAGAATTTTAGAGCGCCTTTGGTAGTTATAAAGTGACTTCTTCTTTGCTGGTAAGTCTTCTATACCCGCACAATCAAAGCCTTGTTCTAAAAACCAATGAATGCTTCGTGTTGTCAGCGCAAACAGGGCCTTATACCCTTGCCTGCGCGCCTTATTAATGACAGTGCGCAGTAAAAAGCTGCCCCGATCGGCATCTCGATATTGTGGATGAACAGCAAGGCTGGCAAATTCACCTACCTGCTCCTCCGAAAAAGGGTAAAACGCAGCACACGCAATAATCACCCCATCACGCTCTATCACAGTAAATTGCTCTATTTCCATTTCCAGCTGCTCACGAGAGCGCCTAACTAGATAACCCAGCTCCTCTAAAGGGCGAATTAAGTTAAGCACGCCATTGATATCAGCGATACTGGCGCTTCGCAGTTGCTCTGAACTCTGTGGCGCAATTTGAGTACCGATCCCATCAAGTGAAAAAAGCTCTTGCAACAAGGCACCATCTTCTCGATAACTGACTAAATGACAGCGGTGTACCCCGCCACGACATGCATCAATTGAGGCCTGTAAAAACACGGCTGCACTTTTACAAGGTGCATTACAAGTTTCTCCACGGGCCAGTAACAGCTCAGCTTCATTGGGCATTAACTCAGCAATGGCTTCACCGTGTTCGTCCAAGATACCGGCTTCATGGCAAAAACCAAGCATCTTATCCGCATCTAAACGCAGTGCGACTTGCGTTGCAATTTCCTCGGCAGTTAAATTAAAACTTTCTCCTGTTACCGAGGCCGAAATGGGGCCGAGTAAGACAATACTGTTATTATCAAGTTGGTGTCGAATACCCTCTACATCAATACGCCGCACTCGACCAGAATGGTGATAATCCACCCCTTCATCAATACCTATTGGTTGCGCAATTACAAAATTCCCACTCACCACATTAAGTGATGTTCCTGACATTGGTGTGCTACTCAGAGACATTGATAACATGGCTGTAATATCAAGCTGCATAGCCCCACTCACTTGCTTGATAATGTGGAGTGAATCTCCATCAGTGACTCGAATATGATTGTGAAATTCACTGTGAATACCCGCATTGGCCAACGCAGTATCAAACTGAGGTCTAGCACCGAACACCAACACAATTTTAATACCAAGACTGGTCAGCAACGCCACATCGTTAATAATGCTGCGATATCCAGGCTGATCAACAGCTTCACCACCTAGCATCACAACAAAAGTTTTCCCTCGGTGAGCATTTACATAAGGAGTTGATTGACGAAAACCATCTACGAGTTCGGTCGTGCGCACGAGCATTTACCTTTTATAAAAGTGCCAATAATTTAACTTACCAAAACACCCCCATCATAGAGAATTAAAATTCAAAATAAAAGAATTTTTATTCTTTTATTTTGAATTTTAATTCTCTACACACCTTTGAACCAACAACAAAACAAAAATAAAAATAAATACAAAACAAACAACTAAAAAGAAAAATCTGTATAACCAGACATTAAAAACCTTAACAACAAAGCACTTAACACAAAAACAAGTTAATTATTATTCACCATGAAACTCCGCTTTTATTGCGCTACGCAGTTCCGACCTGCATTCTTTCCTACATTTTTTAATTACTTTAGCGAGCTTCTATGGCTATCAACTAACTGTAGAGGAGAAAAATTCATGACAAACACACTATTATCCTTTGCAGGTCTCATCCGCTAAGTAGCTGCAGGCAAACTCAACGCCTGATATAGCTTCCTTTTAAGTTACCCACAGTTGCTTATTGTGAAGTATGATCTGGTGCATGACTGCTGCAAAAATTGGCCTCAAAGCAAGAAGCTGACATAAGCGTCCAAAAGTCTCGCTGGCAACATCACAGAGAAGTAGAACGAGGCAGCCCAATTAAAACGTTTAAAGGGGTTAACTTCACCTCCGTTAAAAAGTGAAGCAAACTATGCCAGATCCAACAAAGATAAACGTATTATTTGTTTGTTTGTAATCGCAACCAATGGCGAAGCGCTACTGGCTAACAAATGTGGAGAAACCACGCTAACCTCTGGGTACGCTCCGCCGGAACTAGCCCTAGTGCAAAGCGCACAGTAAACAAAGGGGGTATCCTGTGGGCTGATGTCATTTTTGTCATGGAAGAAAAGCATAAATGCCGTTTACGAGCTCAGTTTACACAGCTCTTGCTGTACATAGATATCCAGGTGCTTGACATACCAGATGATTACCAATTTATGGATGGTGCATTGGTTGAGATACTCAAAGCAACTGTTGGCGCCTATTTGAAACTCGACACCTGTTACTAACAACACAATCTATTAGTACAGGCCCAGCCTACTTACCTGAATTGCCGCCCTCTATCTCTTTACTTATATCGACGTTAGAAGCCGCTTTTCATCAAAAAAGCTGTGATAACGGGGCTCTTTTGCCAACTAATTATGACTTAAGCAGTTGAAAAATATCCTCATATACCTCTTTTTGCGAGTTCGTAGGTGCTATTCAAACGTAACTTAATTTGTTTACTGAACTTTATGCCTATCTCAACAGAGAAAATATAACTATCAAAAAACAATAAGTTAAATTTTCACCTCAAAATAATAAGCGAATAAACGCATAGTTGAATCGCTTTTTGCACGAGAGCCTCTATTACAAAAAACAGCATAAATTTAATATCTTTCATATTAATCGCGTCCGATTTCCACGTTCAAAGCCGTGTGAATTTTAATCAATTCAAAATTAATACAATGCCATTGACTCAAAACGCAAAGCACTATTACATATTTACCTGTGAACAATTTTTGTTCACTTTTAATGTGATAAAGGAAATTAAATGAATAAGAAAATGACAATGGCAGTCATGGGACTGGCTATGGGACTAGGAACTTCGCTTGCTGTTTTTGCTAGTAATGGGTATACGCATGGCTGTAATTGGCAATCACACGGTACACTAGAAAATTACTGCAGTTTTCAAGCTTATGTTTGTCAGTGGGGTTATACACCGGGTTACGACTGTCGTACCATTAAAGCGCAATGTATGAGTGATTGCGGATAACATAACAAGATTAGTAGGCTCTTTTACATAGAGTCTACTATTTTCTTTCTCGCCTTATCATTGCCATACTGAATCAGCAATATGGCTTTGTATACCTTCTTGATGAATACATATCTAATGTGCCTACGCACTTTGCTGTCACTTTCCCAAAAAACACATTTAAAAATCACAAAAGAATTCCACACAATAGACAAGTAGTAGTTTCAAAGTTGATAAATTCAGCCCCTTGCTCAATCATAAACAATATAAAATTATTAATGTAGACAGGTATTAAATCCTATATTTTTCAATCTAAAATAGTAAATCCCATGTCATCTACAGCTGAGTGAATTTTAATCAATTCAAAATTCACACTATTTATTGACTCATTCCATCAAGCGCGATTACATATTTAGCTGTGAGCAATTTTTACTCACAGTTAAAATGATAAAGGAAATACAATGAATAAAAAAATAGCAATGGCCGTCATGGGGCTCGCCATGGGGTTAGGTACTTCTCTTGCTGTCTCTGCAAGCAATGGCTATACGCATGGCTGTAACTGGCAAGACTTTGGTACATTAGAAAACTATTGTGGATACCAGTTTTATGTGTGCCAGTGGGGCGGAACACCTGGATATAACTGCCGCACGATTAAAGCACAATGTATGCGCGACTGTGCATAATTAATCATCCTGAGCGATAGTACCTGCTATCGCTCATTTTAGCCCGGTGAATAGAACAATGAATATAATAAAGTATCTGGTGATTTTTGCCCTTACCCTCGGTCTTGGCTGGTTTGGTGGGGGCTATGGTATGCAGGCGATCCAAAGCTTATTTGCAAGCCAACAAATTGAAAAAGGGGACTATAGCTCATACGGTGTAAATTCTACGACCCCCATTAAGTTATATACCACACAGTGGTGCCCATTTTGTAAAAAAACAGCACAGTATTTAGAGCAACGTAATATTGCCTTCGTAAAAGTGGATATTGAGCAAGATGCCGAAGCACTTAAAGAATTTGAGGCTCTAGGCGGTGAGGTGTTACCTCTGATCTTGGTATCTGATGGCTTGATCCGAGGTTTTAACCAAGCCGCACTAGAAGCACAATTAAAGAGCCACCAGCTGCTCTAGCCCTCACGCGAAGGGTCAGCATGCTGCAATACTAGACCCTTTTTGCGCCACCACTCAAACATACTAATTAGCACGACTTCAGCACTTATCTGTGGCTGCTATGATATTGTACTTTCTCAGGTATCGAGCCGCCACGCTATAGTTCACTAAACCAGACCGTACAATGTGAACTCATTCCTATCCGCTCGCTAAGCGCTATCGAGGAGCTTTGCTTTATACACATAATTAAAATTACTTACATTCTAGAGCGGTGCCAAATGCCATAGTTGACACAAGTTATTTGCGCAGCTCAAAGCGACTCACAGACGCAATAATACAAGGATTTTAAATTAATCGGACTTTACACAATGCAACAAAACTCACGTTTTTACTTCATTGATAATTTACGCAGTATAGCGCTATTGCTTGGGGTTATTTTCCATGCAGCAATTGCCTACGGACCTTATTTTAAAAACATATGGTTTAGTGCGGATCCTAATACCAATGTATTTTTCAACTACCTCGCAAACTGGCTACATTTGTTTCGGATGCCACTATTTTTTTTAATTGCCGGTTTTTGTAGTGCACTGCTTATTGCTCGAAAAAGTGAGCAAACCTTTATCAAATTGCGCTTTAAACGCGTCTTAATTCCTTTTTTTGTATTCTATCCAATCATCATTGCAGTGTTTCTGCATATCTTCATGTGGGGTACAGAGATAGCCAATCCCGTTCCGGCACTTTTTGGGGTAATTCAAGCCATTGAGAATCCACAGATCAGTACCATACATTTGTGGTTTTTATGGGTCTTAATGCAGCTTTGTATACTTCATTGGTGTTTAACTCGCTTGTCTGACGTTTACAACTACCTGTCGAAAGTAACTATAAACCCGCTCGTTTTGTTACTCGTGCTCGTACTGTGTAGTTTTATATCACTATTAGAGCAACCCGTCCCTTTCCACGCCCCGGACATGCTGTATCCTCAATTTTGGGCATGGGGCTTTTATGGTGCTTTTTACTTTGCAGGCGCAATTTTATATAACAATCTACAGGTGATCGCTCGAGGAGTTAAAAGCACTTTGGTTATCACTGGTATAGCGATTGTATCGCTTTGGTACTACTTCCTGTTACTGCCGGCATCGCCAACTCTCACACAAGTAATTGAAGCCGCACAACAGGGCTACTTTGCACCATCAGGTGTACAGCACTCGCTGCTAGTGGCGATGCAAGCGATTGCAATTGTCAGCTGGACCGCATTGGCGCTAATTCTTGGTTACAACTACCTAAACAAAGAGAGTAAAGTGAGTCGTTACATCTCAGAGTCATCGTACTGGGTGTATTTAGTGCATGTGCCAATTTTGCTTTATATGCAGCTTCCACTTACTAATATCGACTTACCTGCTTCCATTAAGTTTATTTTCAGTGTGAGCGGCACCTTGGTTATCTCATTGGTTAGCTATCATTATTTGATCAGAGGGCGCTTTATAGGTCATTTATTAAATGGAAAAAAGCCCCCATCATCTCGCTCCCCAAAGAGCGAAAATAACGCGTTAGCAAAATAGCCTCATTGAACGGGGGCAGAGTCCCCCACCTTGTGCGGTGTTGAAAAGGCAAATCCAACGGAATCACTTGAATTGTCATCCCATGCCAATACAGTACTGATGTCAGCGCTTATACTAACCCCTTATCAAAAGCTTTTAATACCGCCTGAGTACGATCATTAACGTCTAATTTTGCCAGGATCTGCGATACGTGATTGCGGATTGTGCCATCTGAGTTGTTTAAAGTGATTGCGATCTCTTTGTTGGGCATCCCCAAAGTCAAACATTTTAAAACCTGAAGCTCTTTTGTTGTTAGCACCATTTGTGGCACCAACTGCTTTTTTAGTAAGTAATCGGTGAGTGCTTTTTGCAATACTTGCTGCCCTGCTACCACCTGTTTAATGGCCTCAATGAGATCTTCAAGCTCAATGCTTTTTAAAACATACCCTTTTGCCCCTAAATTGACGGCATTGACTAGCGTATCACAATCTTCGAAAGTCGTGATGATCAGCACAGGAGGTGTGGGCTGAGGGAGTTTTTGCATTGCGCTTAATACCCCTAGGCCATCTAACTCAGGCATGCGCATATCTAACAGCATTACATCAAACTGGACCTCTTTAATTCGCTCCAATGCTTCAATACCGTTTTGAGCAACACCAGTGACTCTAATACACCCACTCAGATTCAGTAGACTTTCCAATCCCAGCCGAACTAAAGTTTGATCTTCAACCAATAGACATGAAATCATCACTCTTTTCCTAGCTCAAGGGGTAAAATCATAACATTCAAAAGCTGACTGTTCTCAAGGGATTGCTCAAAGTGACCACCGAATTGTGCCACTCGCTCAGTCAAGCCAACTAAACCATTACCCGCTTTGGGCAGCTTGGACTCTTTTTGGCTGTGCCATGCCTTGGCGACTAACAGCTCGGTCTCCCCTCTTACTTCTACCGAGACATGTAAAAAGAACTCTTCTGCCTGAGTATGTTTTAACGTATTACTGATCATCTCTTGGCAAAATCGTACAATGCACAGAGTTTGCTGCTGCGAAATCCTTTTTTCATCGACATCTAACACTAAGTCACATCGCAACATAGGTGTCATGGCAATAATCTCTTTTAACGCATGCGCAAGCAAAGCACTGTCATTGCGTTGCACAGAGACGATATCGCGTACCTCCGAGAGCACCTCTTGGCTAAGTTGATGGCATGTCTCGAGCGACTTTGCGACATCGTTAGGTGCAACCCGTTTCGTAAAGTCTAAGTTTATGCTCAAAGCGGTTAACTTGTGGCCAAGTGAATCGTGCAGCTCTCGAGAAATATGCTGCCGCGTTTGCGCGGCCGACATAATAGCCATCATATGCTGCGCCGCTTGGAGTTCTTTGTAGTTTTGTCGCGATTCATAGTGCATATTTAAACTTTCGACTATTCGACGGCTGACAAACCAATTCATACTGCAAAAAAAGAACCAGACAACAAAAGTTATCCAAGGGATCTCACCTTGCCAGCGTTCAAAATGATACAGGCCATATGCAAACATTATCAAAGAAACAAATAGCATGACCTTGGGAAACGAAAAGTGTGGGCTAAATACCGCAGAAAACATCACGGCATGGATAAATAACAATGTTGTAGAAGAAAGAGGCACTAATGACAATATCAGTAAAAGATAGCAAACAGCGACAAGAACTACGTGTTTATTAGGGTTTTTTATTACATAAAATAATAGCAGCAGTATGGCTACACTCACAGGTAGCTGCAGCAACAAGGATGTTGACGAATTGGCATAGTATGCACAGGCACAGGTCACCCCGAGCCATGAAGCTATAGTTGAAAAGCGCCAATCTGTTGTGTGTCTGATCTGAGAGCCCATGGTGTACTACTTTGTTTTTTAACCATTATGGCAAATGTGTCGGTTCAAAAACAGTGACAGATGTCATAGGTTAAATAGGCTATTTGTGACTAGTGGCGGTCTGATTTCGACGGTTAGCATATGTGTATTGAAAGAAATAGAGAGTCTATAATGCAATACACACCACGCTTTCACTTCATTGATAACTTGCGCAGCACTGCACTTATACTGGGCGTCATCTTTCATACAGCCCTCGCTTATGGGCCATACTTTAAAAACATTTGGCTTAGTGCCGATCCAAGTAACTCGGTATTTTTTGATGTGCTTTCAAATTGGCTGCATTTATTTCGCATGCCACTGTTTTTTGTTATCGCAGGCTTTTGTAGTGCATTAATTATCCAACAAAATAGTACTTATGCGTTTATCAAATTAAGGCTAAAACGAATACTCATCCCCTTTATTATATTCTTCCCTTTATTGGCAGCCTCGTTCGTACATGTACTCACTTGGGGTGCAGATATTGCCGATCCTGTACCCGCTATTTTTACTGTCTTTAAAGTTATTAAAACACCACTGATTAGCACCATGCATTTGTGGTTTTTGTGGTTACTAATGCAGCTTTGTTTATTACATTGGGTGATAATGCATATTTCAACCCGATGCCAATACCTGTGCAGCGTCTTCGCAAAGCCAATTATCGCGTGTTTAGCTATTGCCACACTCAGTTTTGCTGCACTGCTGGGCCAGCCTGTGCCGTTTCCCGCACCCGATAAGATCCAGCCTCAATTATGGGGGCTCGTTTTTTACGGGGCTTTTTATGTTATGGGCATAGGATTCCACCACAAACCGTACAGGCTAGAATGCAGTATCAAGACAATCATATTAACAACAATTATTGCGCTGATATCAGTAAGTCTTTACCTAACTTATTTGCCAGAACCACCAACATTAGAACAAGTAATTGAAGCTGCTAAACAAGGTTCCTTTACACCAACAGGTTGGCGACACATGCGATTAGTGGCCATTCAAGCGGTTGCCATAGTAAGTTGGACTGTACTCGTACTACAGTTAGGTTACCTCTTTTTAAATCGAGCAAACAGGTTAAGCCGATACCTTTCAGAAGCGTCGTATTGGGTTTATTTGGTCCATGTTCCGCTGCTACTTTATATCCAGTTTCCTCTCATTAACCTCGACTTGCCTGTATTTGCAAAGTTTACAATAAGCCTACTTGCCACCTTATCAAGCTCTTTATTTACCTACCACTTTCTAGTCCGAGGGCGTTTTTTAGGTCACTTATTGAATGGTAAAAAAAAGCCTGAGTATACATAAGGGGAGTAGCCCATCTGCACTTTGTTTCGGATATTACCAAGCAGCAGTCACTAGATGGCATACCCTGTGTGGATGCTGCTGCCAGCGCTTAACAATATTGGGGGACTTACTCAAACTCTTTGCCATTCTCAACAACGGTAAACTTAGAGCTATGTATTAAGTTGCCTTTGGCACGAATTTCAATGTACCAATCACCGGGAGTCGCTTCATATGGATAATCAAAGTAGTATGCAAAGCCCCAAATATACTCACCATTGTGCCCTGAAATATCCACCTTTCGATTTAATTGAGACCTTTTCTCGCCGCTAGGGAGTGTCATTTCAGGATAAGAGATCCGAACATCAAGGTTAGTTACATGTTCAGGGATAGATAAAAAAGCAATACCAATTTCAAAGCCGGTGCCCAATCTATTAGGGATGATCCAAGTTCTTTCTTTAAGCGTTTTTGATTGTTCATCTACGTTCATCACACCGCTCAGTGAACCTTCATCTTGGATAAGTTCGCCACCTATTTTTTCTATATAAGAATGGACAAACACCACAGACTCTATCTTACTTCTGCTTGACTGCGCTGCCATAGAAGCAAAATTTGATAACACAAGAATACAAAACAGTAGCGCTTTTAACATAGTTCACCTCTGTTCACTCATTTCACAATGAGCGCCACTTAACCGATAAATACAGCCGATAAACAGGCTACCTTTGGTGATTGACCTGCAAAGTTATTCAACCTTTGGGTACACTCCGTGTTCAACAATATAAACTACCAACACAACCTAAGCCAATAACAATCTCCTACATCATTTAGTAAGATAGCTCGGTATTGCTTGTCAATTAGTTCACACGTCTACTGTGCCAAACGCAACTCTTGAAGCTAAAAAGTGCATAAGAGCTCAAGTGATAAATTGTAATCAA
The DNA here is from genome assembly GCF_022347805.1 of Pseudoalteromonas sp. Of7M-16. Lineage (NCBI taxonomy): Bacteria > Pseudomonadati > Pseudomonadota > Gammaproteobacteria > Alteromonadales > Pseudoalteromonadaceae > Pseudoalteromonas > Pseudoalteromonas sp. Of7M-16. The sequence continues at coordinate 328,699 of NZ_JAKRFY010000001.1, forward strand.
AGTTTGAATTGTAAGAGAAGAAGGGGTGATACTTGTTTGACAAAAGGCCTGCAATGCAGGCCTCAAATGGTGATTTATGACTGTGCAACAGGCTGCTGCGCACCCTGCGCATCTGCTTGTTTGCCTAAAATACGATGCGTAATTGTACCCGCAGTCATAGAGCCAGAAACGTTCAAAGCAGTTCGTGCCATATCAATCAGTGGCTCAATAGAAATTAGTAACGCTGCAATAGTCACTGGCAGTCCCATCGCGGGCAATACTATCAATGCCGCAAACGTCGCGCCTCCACCAACACCTGCGATACCAAATGAGCTGATCGCCACAATTGCCACCAAAGATAGAATAAACGAGATATCCATCGGGTTAATGCCCATACTTGGAGCCACCATCACAGCCAGCATCGCAGGGTAGATCCCAGCACAACCATTTTGACCTATTGTCGCGCCAAATGATGCCGACAAATTAGCAATCGCAGGCGGTACATTGAGCTTATTGATTTGCGTGTCTACGTTCAAAGGGATAGTGGCGGCACTGCTGCGCGATGTAAATGCAAACGTCAGTACAGGCCAAATTTTCTGGAAAAACTGTTTAGGGCTTACACCAAATAGACCAACTAGCAGACCATGTACGACAAACATCAAAAAGATCGCCAAGTAAGACGCCACGATAAAACCAAGCAAATTAGTGATATCCGCAAGGCTTGATGTTGCCACGACCTTCGCCATTAACGCCGCTACACCGTATGGTGTAAGTGAGATCACCATTTTCACTAATCTCATAACCACAGCTTGTAATGTTTCAACGAAAGTTCGGATCGGCGCTTCTAATTCTTCGCGCTCGGCCATCACTTTGCGTGCCGCTACGCCTGTTAAAATACCAAAAATCACAACCGCGATAATTGAAGTAGAGCGCTCCCATGCCAAATCTTGAAAAATATTGGTTGGAATGAAGCTCAACAACATTTGTGGAATTGAGAGCTCGCTAACCGTTTCACTTCGAGATGCCAAAACCGCAATCCGCGATGTTTCTCGCGCCCCTTCAGTTAAACCTTCTGCGCTCAACCCAAATAATTGCGTAATAAAGATACCAATAAGCGCCGCGATCATTGTCGTGACAACTAATACAGAAATAGTGATGCCGCTTATTTTGCCAAGTGCACCTGATTTTTCGAGTTTTACTACAGCAGCTATCATCGACACCAGTACCAATGGCATGATGATCATTTTAAGCAATGCGACATAACCGCTGCCAACAACATTAGTCCAATTTAGGGTTTCTTCTATGGCCTTATGCCCTTCCCCCAACGAAAACTGCAAAGCGAAACCAAAAATACTGCCCAATGAGAGGCCAATTAAAACAAGTCGAGAAAGCGTTGCGCCTTTTTTCTGAGTTTGGAATAGGAGAACGAGAATTGCAGCAAAAACAGCAAGGCTCACCATAGCGATGAAGGACATATATTTACCTTTGAGTGCTCAATAAGAGAGAAAACCTAAAAGAAGATAGTTCGGAATTTTTTCCTAGCGCGCACAGTAATAAATTATTGCATTACTGAAAAGAATGATTCGGAATGAGATATATTTTCGAGTTATTGAATTGCTGCTTTTTTGACTAAAACGAAGCGGGTACAAAGTGGCAGTGTATATTTTAAATGGCATCCATGAAGCCTTGATGCCAATTTGATTGCCTATAAAGCATCTAGATCATTTTGCAGCGCCTCTAGCTGATCCAAAATCGCTAAGAATTTCTCGCCAAATGGCGTCACCTTATACTCGACTCGCGGCGGCAGCTCGTTGAACACCTGTTTATCTAAAATTCCAAACTCGACGTTGCGCTTAAGGCATTGATTGAGCACTTTGGTTGATAGCCCTTCGACTTGTCGCACCATTTCCCCAGGTCGATTGACCCCGGCTTTTAGTAATTGATAGACGGTTAAAGACCACTTACAGCCATAAATAGTCTCGACCATTCTCGCACTCGATTGCGGTGCTAACTTTCTTGAAATTTTTTTCTCTTGTAAAGTCATAAAGATGTACCAAAAAGTACCTACCTAACCAAATTGTACTTACTATTCAGGGGCTTTTGTTAAAATTAATATTATCACGACTTTCAAAAACAAGAGACGTGATTATGACTTTTTCCAGTAACGGCACAGCCCTTATCATTGGCGGTTCAAGCGGCATGGGCTTTGAAACCGCCAAACAACTCCTGCAAGCAGGTGTCAAAGTTGAAGTACTCGGCAACAATACCAATAAGCTAAACACCGCGGTTGGTGAACTTAGCACATTTGGTGACGTTAAAGGCCTGCAAATCGACCTATATGATATCAAGGCAGTCGAGCAACTAGCACATAGCATCGCCAGCACGGACATACACTATGGCTACCTCGTCAATGCAGCAGGTTATTTTTCGCCTACTCCTTTTGTAGAACATACCATTGCAGACTACGATAAATACCATAACCTCAACAAAGCGACTTTTATCCTGACTCAGGCTGTAGTAAAAAACATGCAACGTTTTGGTGGGGGCAACATTGTCAATATTGGCTCTATGTGGGCAAAACAAGCAATAAAAGCAACGCCTTCTTCAGCATACTCCATGGCAAAAGCGGGATTACACGCCCTGACACAACATTTGGCCATGGAGCTTGGCGAAACCAATATACGCGTCAATGCGGTTGCCCCTGCGGTAGTCCAAACCCCCATTTACGAGTCGTTTATAGCACCTGAAGATATGCAACAAGTGCTCGCATCATTCAATGATTTTCACCCAATTGGACGAGTTGGCGAACCTCTGGATATTGCCCATAGCATCTTATTTTTATTATCCGACGAGGCGAGCTGGATAACGGGCACAATTGTGGATGTCGATGGCGGAGTGATGGCCGGTAGAAATTAGGCAAGATTACTCACTAGGATCCAATCAAGACGAGAATATTATGCTAAATATGAATTTTACTGAACAAGTCATTGTCCATACTGTCGATCAACCTTGGTTAGCCAGCCCAGCCAAAGGAGTCTGGCGCAAACCTCTGGAACGTGAGGACAAAGAGTCAGGGCACACCACCAGCGTTGTAAAATACGACGCAGGTTCAAAGTTTCAGCCACACCCACACCCGATGGGAGAAGAGATATTTGTACTAGAGGGCGTGTTCTCTGACGAGTATGGAGATTACCCGGCTGGCACCTATTTGCGCAATCCACCAAATAGTGTGCATGCCCCTTTTAGCCAACATGGTTGCGTTATTTTTGTAAAACTCAACCAATTTGATCAACAGGACACACAAACAGTGCGGATCAATACCAGAGAAACTACGTGGCAAAAGGGGCAAGGCAATTTACAGGTTATGCCACTACACAGTTTTGCGCATAAACATACAGCCTTAGTTAAGTGGCCCGCCAACGAGCAATTTGTGCCACACAAACACTTTGGCGGAGAGGAAATTTTTGTTTTAGAGGGCGAATTTATTGACCAGCATGGCAAATACCCAGCAGGTACATGGCTGCGCAGCCCACACATGAGTGAACATACACCCCATGTCGAGCAACCAACACTAATTTTGGTGAAAGTGGGACATCTGGGGACGATTGAACGGTGACATGACGTTGTTGTGAGACCTGTTGCTTGGTTATAATTCGCGTACATAACGATACTTATCGCCGCTTACTCGGAGCTCAACCATGAAAAAACTCTCTAAAGTACAAGAAAAACAACAAGCGCTTGTACTAGACGTCGCAGACCGACTCGAAGCACAAGCCCGCGAGGAAATCCCCGGTATGTTGCAATGCTGGTTTGATATGGAGTTTCATCTCTTTCCAAGCTCTTTACTATTGTGCTTTCAGTTTGACAGCGAACAAGCCCTAGAAGCTGCAAAACCAGAGCTACTTAAATGGCAAAAGCGCCTCAGTGCAGCCATGGTTAAAAAGGGCGTGATCTTAAAAGATATGCGTAAACACTTAGTGTTTACCATGAATGGACCTGAGGATTAAGTCTGGTTAATTCAACCGTTCAAGCGGCTGAAAAAATGCCGCCAGACGCAAACGCCAGCCTTATACATCTACGCTCAACAAACGATGAATATCGAGAAAAGTTGAGCCAATTATTCACGCTCAATGTCGCCAAAAGCCAAACTGATTTAGTCTGTCGTTGATTCAAGGAATAAGATTTAACAACAGCGTTTTAAAGCCATTTTTACGCATGGGTAGCGAGATAAAAAAATCCTATGCGAAGTATTACAACACCTCGTCTTCCCAACAAAAAAACCTAAATAGTCTGGCAGGGCCTTAATTGGCCTCTCGCCTTTTTATGCTCCGCAACAAGCTGAAAAACAGTGTAAAACCACCAACAAGACAAACATTCAAACCATTGATTTTTAAAATTATAATTTTGATAAGTTCTATTTTTAGTAGTTTATAAATTATCGATAAGACTCGACATCTCATGTTTCCTAAAGTGGACACCGACTTATAAAGGAAAACACAATTATGCTTACAACCTCCCTCCTAATGACATCCACATTAATTGGCACAGCAGGCTTAGGTGATTTAGACACACTCCCACAACAAGCGATAGAACCTATAATGATTACACTGCCAAAGGGTGAATATACGCTGCGTGACACAGAAGGCAAATATCTAAACCGTACTGTACAAATAGCGCCATTTTCACTCGGTAAATATGAAGTCACCGTTGCTGAGTTCAACCAGTTCATTCAAGCGACAAACTATACAATGCCGGATAAGTGCTATCACAAAACAGCCAATGGTCTCACTTTTGAAGCCAAAGGCAACTGGCAAGCCAACGATAAGTCTACCGGGTTTTATCACCCTGTTACGTGCATTACATGGCATGCCGCCCATGCATACACACAATGGCTCGCAAAAGTAACCGGCAAACCCTACCGATTGCCCACCTCGGTGGAGTGGGCATACGCCGCCAAAGCAAAACAATCCAGTGATTACTATTTTGGCGATAAAGACAGAAACCCACAGGCCTGTGACTTCGAAAATGTGCGAGATTTAAGCTCCGAAGGCGAGCGACAATTTCACACTAATAGCAGCAATGGCCGCCTCAAGTGGGACTGCATCGATAACACTGGCTATACCAGCGTGGTGGGTACATTCAAGCCAAATCAGTTTGGTCTCCATGACATGTTGTCAAACCTAAATGAAATGACGCTCAGCTGCCCTGAAGATTGGGGAGCCACTGAGACAAGCGAGCAAAATTGTCACACCAAAATCAGTGTAGGTGGAGATTGGAAATACGGGATAAAACCCTATTTTCACCGTTCAAACATGCCAACAGATTTCTCCGGGGCAGTCGAGGGCTTCCGTATTGCTTTATCAGGCTTAGCACCACCTATCGAACAACAAACTTTAAGAACCGCCGTATTTAAAGCCAGCCTTGAGGCTGCCCAACACGCTGCTCGCACTCAAAATAAGCTTGCAAGTGAAATTCCCGATGCAGTACAACAACTAAAAATCAAACAAAATGGGTTATTAACTCACTTAAGCTGGCAAAAAAGCCCTGATCCTGAGGTCTCAAGCTATCGTGTTTATCGCAGCTACTCCAGTCGGGGTGCATTGAAGCTCATTGCAAACAACGTATTAGATCCCTACTTCACTGACGCGAATAGTGACGTTTTTACATATCGCTATGCTGTAGTTGCAGTTAAGCACTTTATGCAAAGTGACTATAGCAATCAAGTTTACGCTTCGCGGGTACATACTCATATACTACCAGGGCGTATTGAGGCCGAGAATACGGTTGGAAAAAACCGTAATACGGTAGAAATAACCAATGACTTAGATGGACGTTACCACATCGGTGGTTGGCGTGGTGTACTCCCAGAACAAAGCGGTCGTTATAAAATAAAAGTCTCAAAAGCGGGACTATACAAGGTCCACTCCCGGGTTGCCTCTAAAGAAAGTAACCAAGGGTTTACGCTCTCTGTAAATGGCAAACAATATCCGTTCCCAATTACCGACACGGGTGGTTTTCAGCATTGGCAGACACAAGAAGGAACCGCGATTTTCTTAGAAAAAGGCGAACATCACCTCGACCTTGCAGTCACTGAAGGAAATTGGCGCCTAAACTGGATTGACATGCATCCAATGTAAACTCCCTTTAGCAATTACAAATATTGGCTATGCCTCGCCTTAAAACTAGGTGAGGCAAACTGTTCAATATGGCTTTGATAAATATGCAAGTGATCACTGACTTGTTCACTTTCTAATTTAAGTAACAGTAATGCCATGGGGACACTTACCCAATAGTTACTTTCTTGTCTAGCCACTTCAAATGCCCGTTCCACATAATGCCATGCTTCCGCTGACCCCATTGCAACTTGCTTTTTTGCGATCAGCTTTGCGCGTAATACGTCATCGTTCAGCGCCGCAGTAAATGCGACTAGCCCTTGCCAATTTTTCTCCGTGATCAGTAGGTTGCTTGCAAGATCCGCAACGGCATAATATACCCAGCGATTCTCTTCGCTCACAGGTCGTAAAATTGCACGTTGTAAATGAGTGAGCTTTTCACTCGCGACCTTGGCAAAAATTGCTTGATGATAATCTCTGAGCATCAGGTGGCTCTCATCCAATCCAAACTGTGTGACTACTTGGCTTACTAGTGCAAGATAACGATATTTATCAGTTGATTGTTGATGACGCGCAGCCAGTTTCGATAGTTGATAATAGCTCGCAAGCTCTAACTGAGTGCGCCCTGCCAATTTTGCTAATTGCGCAGCATCAATTAAATACATTTTTAGTATCCGATACTCCTCTGTTAGAGACAGCGATTGTACGAGTAACTGTTTAGTTTCACTTTGTAAACCCGCTAATTTAAGCTTTTCAAACTGTTTATCTGCGAGGTTTAATGATTGTACGGCCAATGCATTTTGCCCTTGGCCATACAAAAGCTGTCCTTTTAGTAGGTTGAACAATGCCTGATGGAACTGCTCCTTATCCCTCAACTGATTTTGATACTGGTGAAGCAAGGTACTGGCTCTGTCATATTCCAATCTCTCAATTAACTGAGAGATAAGCACATATGCGATACTTAAATTATCCGAAGATGCCGCATTCATTAAGGTAAGCTCAGCTGTTACTTGATTCTCTGATACCAACTCAAAATAGCGTGAGTGTGAAAGCCGCTCTATTTGACCGTGAACACGATTTGCTAATAACGCAACGTCGTCTGCAATAACAAAGCTTTGCCACTGTCTACTCTCACCACTTAATGTATAGTCAAGTAGATAGCTGACTCCCCCTGCCATACTCAGTTTTGTAATTTCCCCGTGCACAGTAAGCATACGAGTTCCCTCGTGCGGCTTTAAAGTATGGCTTTGCCGTGAAGTCAAAGTATTGACTTTTTTCAACGGGCTTAGCTCAACATCCAATTGTGTACTTAACGCTTCATTTAGTTGCTGTACAATTTGAGATTCTACCTCTGAGTGCGGTGTTGCGGTTATTGGTGAAAGGGCAAGAGCATATTTTGAAGTCGCTTTTTGCAAGCTCGATTGCTGCGCACCTAGATACGCAATTCCACATGTGAAAATAAACAACAGTGCACTGACTACCCAAAAGCGACTGCCGCTATGTTGTATGGGTGTTTTATTTACAGATAGCTGCGCACGAGCCTGAGTGAGGGAGAGTTGCCACTTGTAACCTCTTTTAGGGAATGTCTGAATTGCGTCACTGCCTAACACTGCACGTAACTGACTAATGGTTTGAAAAACTACTTGCTCGGTGACGTCCTTATCTTGCCAAAGTACTTGCAAAATGGCCTCTTTGCTCCAGATTTTTTCCGGTTCATTTAAAAGCAGTATCAATAAGTTTAATTGTGTTTCTGTCAATGCGACGACATCACCGTGCCGATATAGGGTGCTAGTACTGGGGTTAAATTCAAAGTCACGAAAATAAAGCATCTTGTAGTGTAAGCTAAGCAATAAATATTAGAGGCCAATCAAAAGTCCCTAAAATAACAACACCCTACATAAATTACAAATAAGAATTCAACAACAACTTATCCTGAATAGGGTGACTTCGAATATGCAGTTAACTTGTGTTTCGAGTGTAGATAGCAGGTACATATGTGCCTGCTATCTACAACCAGTACTAGTATGGAGTACAAATCAATCGAACACCATTGAGTGCTATATCGCCACCACTACCTTAACTGTCCTCTACACGGTTAATAATGCCGGATAAAGCCTGACATGCCGGACAAGTATATTTACTTGTCTAATTACCCCAAAATGTATTATTTTCAGCGGAAAATAAACGCACCAGAAGTGAAAAAGTAAAGTTAATAAAGCATCAAAATCACAGCAAACCATCAATACGGTCAGCCAACTTTTTTCGCGTTTCTAGATGTTTTGCAAGTAGCTTTTGAAACTCTGGCAAGGGTTGTAATGACTGCAATAAATGATTATTTTTTAGCGTCCACCACTGAGAATTAAGTGACTCCACCCAACCCATTTCAAGCGCGTTTGCCAAGTGGTTTAAAGCACGCTGATGATTTCCTTGCAATGCATTTACTTCAGCCAAAGAAAACTGCGTTTGTACCTTATCAAAAACTTCACCTTGCCCCAGTAAATTATCTACTTTTCTTAACAGTTGCAGCCCACGTTTAGTGTCGTGCAGCTGTATAAGAGTGGCAGCATACAAGATGATTGACTGGTAGTTGTCTGTACTCACTTCAACCCGCCCTAGCGTGTCGTGCTGCCAACTTGGATAAACTTGTAGCAAAGTGTTTTTTGCCGCTTCAAATTGCGCGGCTCTATATTGTGCGCGAGCCAGTTTTAATCTCGCAGCGACACTATAAGGAAGTCGAAACACTCGATTTCGTATATTCGCTAAGATCTGCGCCTCGTTTTTATTTTCGCTCAGAGCAATCATGTCCAACGAATGTATAAAGTGGCCATGTAAAGGCTCCATTCGATTCAACAGTACTCGAGCGGCCTGCTCTGCGCCGACGCTAAGGTAAGCGAGCACCTGTTGTTCACACACTTCAATACTTGAACAAACATCAAAAAGTGCTGGAGTCTGCCTATGCCAATTTGCCATCGCCAAAATAGACGTCTGAGTATGCCGATTCACCTTAGCAGCATCCAATAACTGAGTACCCGAGTCAGGATCCAGCTCTAGGGCTTGCTGATATATAAGCTGTGCCGAGTTTTGTTTCCCCATGGATTTTAACAAAAAGCTCATCGCTCGCTTTAGGGGCGCTGACAGTGGGTTTAATATTATCGCCTGCTCCAAGTGGGCTAAAGCCTCTGATTGTTTACCCAAGCGATTGAGCAATTTGCTATACCAAAGATGTGTTGTAGCATTGTTTTCAATCTCCAGCGATAAACTCAGCGCATCTTGAGCATGGCGATAAAGTGCAAAGTTGCCTGTCGCCGCAGCTTTGTCTGATAACAGCATCCCCTGCGTGGCCAGTGCTAAAGGCGAATTGGGCTTCAGTGCTAATGCCTTTTCAATATGTGGAAGCGCAGCATGGATTGCCTCCATCTCACCCCAACTACCAAATGTGTGTAAAAAAGCATAACTAATGGCTAGGCCTATATGTGCATCTGCGTAATCCGGCTCTAACGCCAGACTATGCTCAAAATAGGTGACCGCCTTGTTCAATGAATCAGGCGTCCTTTGACGCCAATGATATTGCCCCATTAGATACCACTCATACGCTTGCGCATCGATGTCTTGTCGCTGTTTTTCATGGGTACTCTTGGTATTGTCTATAACACCAGATAAGGAAGCGCTCACTTCATCTTGAAGCTGAAAACTAGTATCGGATTGACCAGTATAGATTTTTGACCACAATAGCTGACCATCATGAGTGCCTATTATCCTTACATGAATACGCGTTTGTTCACCCATTTTTTGTATATGGCCATCTAGGATCGCGTCAACTTGTAGCGCCTTACCTATCTCCGTGGCACTGTCATTATCTCGATATAAAAATGATGAATAACGTGAAATCACCTTAAGCGACTTTACCTGAGACAATTGATTGATAATGGCGTCAGATAACCCTTCCGCGAAATATTGGCTATCTTGCAATGGGCTTAAGTCTTCAAACGGTAATACCGCTATAGAATGGACATTTACCGACTGAGGCTCGGCTTTTTCATCCGGCTGAGTGAAATACCAAATCAAAAATAAGATTGGCAGTACACAACATATTGCCACGAACTTTTGCTGTGTAGCGCTCTCCATACTCGATACATAAGGTGTCTCAACCTTCTTCACCTCAGCAATGAGTAGATAGCCTTCATTCGGTATGGTTTTTATAAAAATGGGATTGCGCGCACTGTCATCAAGCGCTTTGCGAATTTTGCTGATAGTCACCGACAAAATGTCAGCCGCAACAAATTTGCCAGCCCAAACTTGTTCGAATATTGTCTCTTTGGTGACAACCTTTCCGGCCTCTTGGATCAATAGCAAAAGTACTTGCATACTCTTATTGTCGAGCATACGCGTTTCTGATTTGTTTTTGATGCTGTTGGTCTTCGGGCATACCAGCCAGCGACCGAGCTGATACTGTTGACTGTGCATCATCCCCTAATCCCACTCGGTAAATATATTTCTAGTTGCAAGCAGCGGTCCTCATTGACACCCCATTGTTTAATTTTTGCCATGTAGAATGAACACAATTGGCAATACTTTGGGCCATAGACATTGTGCAGACTGCATATATAAATATCAAAAATAAACGCTTAAGCGTAGTGTCTAACGCTGACTCGCCTCAAAACCAAAGTCTCAACGAGTGTTAAAATCCGCGGAACTCGGATATTTCGACATAACCATAAAACCATATACCATTGAAAGTATTGGATATATTTTTATTTAGCAAACACTATTTGTAACTTTAGAAGATTTAAGGTGTTTTAAGTTGCTCAAATTCTCTTGTCTTGTAGCGTTTGAGCAAATGACGTTAAATCAAGAGGCTTGTTATGGGCAATTCAATAAATCTAAAAAAAACCATGTTATTGGCCGCACTGCTAAGTTTGAGCAGCACAACAATGGCAAACAGTGTTTCGCAATCTGATCACTTTGCACCAGTCGCCACACAAAAAGAACTTCAAGGGCGATTTTGGGACATCTCAGAGCTCGATAAAGCTTTTATAAGCTCCGCACCACAAGATATGAAAGATGGCACCCCAGTTGGAGAGTTGGCCTTACATAGCAAAAACCAAAATGTGGTAATGCAATTCGCACAAGAGGTGGCAAACAAAAAACATGGTGACTACACCAGTATGTTGATTTCACATCAAGGAAAACTGGTTTTTGAATCTTACTTTTTGCGCGGTAGGATCAATTTACCTCATGACCAAGCATCCGCAGTGAAAGGCTACACCAGCTTGTTATTGGGCAGAGCCATTCAGCTTGGTTATTTAACCATGGCGGACTTACATAAACCCTTAGTCAGTTTTTTGCCTCAGTTAGATGCAAAAAAGTTCACCCAAGGCGCAAAAAATATCACATTGCATAAAGCACTGATTATGAGCGGTGGTCTGCAAATTCCAGAAGATAAAACCAAGGAGCTATCTCGCAATCAAAATGAATTCTCATTAAAAACGTTGAAAAAGCTAAAAGGTCAGGGCTTTATCCAAGAGCTACTAGAACACAGTCAACCAATTACTTCTGAGTCTCAACGTTATCGCTACGGTAATTACAACCCAACCTTGGTCATGCAAGTCATAGATGCCGTAGTACCAGGTGGTGCTGAGCAATTTATAAAAAAAGAATTGTTTAACAAGTTAGGCATTACAAACTTTACTTGGGCAAACGCAATAAGTGGATTACCTGAGGGTGGCTGGCGGGCATCAATGACATCAAGAGATATGCTCAAGCTCGCCCAGCTCGTTAAAAATAACGGTAAATGGCAAGGGGAGCAGTTGATTTCCCAGCACTATCTAAATAAGGCGATGCAAAAGCTCATTCGCCCTGTCTCAGACTGGATCCCCAAACATTACTCCTATGGTTACTTCTGGTACCAGACCGATATCAATGTGAAAGGTAAAAACTACAACGCCAATATCGCATGGGGCGGTGGTGGTCAGCGTCTGATAATTATCAAAGAGTTAGATTTAACGGTCGTGATCACAGGATACGATAGAGAAGACACAATTTTTGACCAAGTAGCCCAAAGAGTTGTACCGGCATTTATTTAACCCTTACGTACTTATCAAGCGCCTCTCGTGTGGCGCTTTGAAAAGTCCATTGTGCAGCGCTATAGTCCTCTGGCATCGTTGATATTTGGATGTGGTCACCATACAGGCGTCCTCAAGCTCATTTAACAGCCCTGCGCTGCGGTGTTGATTACCTTTATGTACAGCGCATATTTTGCATTAGAAGTTTCTCTTTTACCTAATTCAGATTATCAATCACATTTGCTATTTTATGCTCCACCCCCAATAGCGCTGCACGTAGGCTAAATCGTACTGCCTCAATTTATCAAACTTCAGAATACCTGAAATAAAAACATGTTTAATGTAAACGTCATGTTGACCTTTGGACTATTAAGAAATATCGTGTAATTCATAACCCGATCAGGCTATGAAATCGGCGCCGTTTAGCAGTCGTGAGCATGATTTGCTCACCCTTGTTTCTATTTTGGTACAGAGTTGTTAATGCAGAGTATTCTATTGGTGCATATCAACCCCCACATCGCAATAAAGCAAGGCAGAAAACGAGAGCAATCGCGGTGACTCAAAGCAAATTAATATAATCGCAGTTATATCTCAAAAGCTTATGGCAAAAAGTTAGGATGTACTCGTAAAGCAATTGGTAACTATCAGCAGGGTATAAATTCAATAAAATTTAAACCTCTTTTGAGCTACCGCACTGCAAACTAGATACTAAGTCTTTACTTAATCATGTAAGGCCCTATAGAAATGCTCTAACTAGGCCTGAGTTACAGGATGACGAAGAATGAACAAAATATTACCTCATATTTTTTTAAGTAAATTAAAAACTTCAATTGCTTGGATAGTTAACAATGCCCTCCTACTGCGCAAAAACGGTAAGGTAAAATCTATCAGACAAACACTGACTGATATTACTTTTACAGATACATATGCTGTGATGATGCCAGCCAGATCTGCACACTTTATTTCCAAACTTACCCGTCCAATTCTGAGCGACGAGTATGCATGAAAAAACCAACGCCTCTCGAAACTTTAAGTAAGCTGAAATATGTTATGACATCAGTGGTAGCTTGATAAACAAAACGTAAAGGATAAACAGCAATGAACTCCCCTTTTAGAACTATTCGAAAACTACAAACCCTTGGCTTAAATCGCTGTGACTTAGTATCTGATGGTGTAAGAACGAATAGCCCATCAAAAGTAAGCTCAATTGACGTTCAGCCAATCTACTCTCAATTCAAAGAAGGGCAGCAACTCACCATCAGTGCTTGTATCTCGATATCAGGAGGCAACACAGCTTACAAGGCACCAAGAACAGCTCAATTGCAATTTGGCAATATCCCTATTGCAATTGATAAGCTTAAATAAGGATAAGTAATGAAGCTTTCAAATTTAATCTTGCTAAGTATCGCCTCTTTGGCTTTTTTTTATATTCAATTATGGGACCAACGCCTAGTGACGCCGATATATGTTAGCCTATTAACTGCATGTATAGGCTATGGCATATATATAAGAGAGATAAATGTAATTCACATAGCAGGGTTTATTTTAGCTTTAACTGGGATTGAAATTATCATTTTCGAGTCTGGTATTATTAACTACGTCACCGTTACCGAAAATGCACTGCTTCAAGGTAGCATTATTTATGGTGTACAAATCTTTTTTACTGTTACCACAGCTCTTGTACTAATTTTCAGAGTGCAATTGTCACGACTTTTGTCCAATTCGAAACACATCAAACTTACTAATTTCGACGGTGTTTTTCATTGGCTCTTCATCTATATGGCAATTGTAAACTTGTTAACTCTGCTAGAGAATATTGCTTGGTCCTATTTCAATATGAAGTCTTGGACATTGATTTATGACAATTTTGAAGGGTTGATTTACATTGCATGGGCACTCTGCTGTGGCGCTCTGCTTACCATGTTAATTTGTGCCCCAAGGTTAAGTCCCCCTCACGAACGTAAGCTTTCTTAACCAGAACACATATACTTAAAAATGACAAAAAACCAGATCTTCATCTGGTTTTTTATTGCCGCCGAACAGCTGCTTTCGTTATCCTCTACACTTTCACATTGCGACACGCCTCGGGTAAACGCATCCCTTAGCTTGCAATTGATTATTGTGCGCTTAACCAATAAGGGCAACTGGGCGACTGTCGATAGTGCTTGATTAAACTGCGCCGTGAGTCATGAAACTGCCATTGCATTTTATCGGTATATGTTTGATATAAGCTGGCTTCTTGCTCAGGCTCAAAGAGCAAAACCTTGATCAACTCTACCGCAGTAACCCCGGAAGTTAGCGCTCGGATCACACCTTGAGACGACGCAGGATCCAGCACCATTGCGGCATCACCCAATATAAAAAAACCTGCACCTGCTAGTCTTTGCGCACACCGCCACGTCACATTGCTTGCCCTGACTTTTGTGGTGCTATTGAGGGTTTTACTATAAGTTTTCTCAGGCTTTTTATTTAAGTTTGTATGCCAATTTAGCCGTGTTACACAATACATCTTTCGCTCTACCTCAGCAGTCCATGTCCAGCCATTTTCATCAAACTCAAACCTTGGTAATTGTGCAACTTGCTCACCTTCCGATGACAGTGAACCATACTCACTCGTTGATACCAAAGGGGGCGAAAAAGGCTCAACTTCAATATTGAGCTGATTGGCCAACCAGTGTCTACCTCCCGCCGCATCCAACGTGAATTTAGCCCGAATTTGCAACCCGCCCACAGTGCGAACACCTGCGACACGCTCTCCTTTTCGTACCACTGAGTGAGCTCTATCCGCTATCAGCTTGGCACCTCTTTGCACTGCGAGCTTTTGTAGTTCAGCATCAAATTCTGCTCCCATAATTTGATACCCTCGCCAATCCCCTTCATCGTCACTACCCAGTTTATGGTAGGTTAAATCTGTCGAGCTACCAGACCAAATGCCTAAATACCGAATAAACTCACCGTTTGATAAAAGTGACCCTGCACCCAAGTGTTGGAGCACAGGCTCCACACCAGGATGAAGGGATTCGCCATGTCGATAGCGGGGAAATACGCGAGGCTCGACAAGGATCACACTTAAATTAGACTTTAATGCACAAAGTGCCGCAGCTAACCCAGCAGGCCCTGAACCGACAATCACTAAATCACACTCGTAATTTGGCATTAGTACTCCTCTAATACCAAATTAACAGGTTGAGACACCCAGTCTTGATCGAAAATTTTAATATAAATTTCACGAGCACTGATTTGAAATTCGACCTGATTAACAAGTTCATAGCGCTCTCGGGTGATCGGATTAGCCTCTACATCAACGGCATTTTGACCGACAATGGCAAAACGATATATATAACCAATACCCTCTAAGTTATTACTCGCTTTGGGAAGTACCGTACTGTGCCAATTTTGCCATGATGGTACTTTTTCTGCGTTAACCATCCACAATTGGTTGTTCGTAACTGTCTGGCGACGCAATGAGTCAAAACACGCACGTAACACATCCATACGCTGGATCATTTCTTCAGCAGGGACTTTATCCAAGCCATTGAAGCCTATTTTATTCGCCAGTGCATTGCTAACGTAATCTGAGCGATTTCTATGTGCACAGTTTACGTAATTCTGACCATTTTCAGACTCAATAAATGGCCCATGCTCACCATCCCAACCTAAGTTTGCAGACACTTCCTGACTCAGTACCCGAGGGTGAGCGGGGTGATAACCAAGCTCTTTATCCAGCAGCGGTTGTGCAGTTGGAGACCAAGAAATATTGAACGTCCTAGACGAGTCAGGTGCGGCGGCAGGCCAGTATGAGTTCAATGCGGCACAAAGTTTTGCATCTTCTAAGAAGGGGCTTCCTAATCCATATGAAGCATAGGTATTTTGGCCTTGATCAACATGCGTCGAAATATCCCAACCTGGCGCAAATACGTCAGCTGCGGAGTCAGGTAACCAGCTCAAAGCCCTCGCAAGTGATTCGTTCTTGTTAAACGCACTCCCACTCGCAGCTGGCCCGACAATACTCGTCATAGTGCGGTTAACTCTATCCGCAGCAGGGAACACTAAATCAGCTGAGTTAGGTATTGTGAGAGACTGATTAGGCACTGTGTTGTTTTTAGTTGTTTGACCGGAAAGGGTTCTGGTAAACCTGCCATCACTAAGCGGTCGTGGACCGCCTTGAGAAAAGTGCAGCCTGTTTTGCACCGTATCCAGACTTAAACCAACCCCAGCCCCGTAAAGCTCTTCAACCCAACGTTGAATATCGAGTTGACGGATTTGCGGGAAAAAGTCGACAGCGGTCACCAAGGAAAAGGCTTTATAAGTTTGTAAATTTGATAACTCAGGAATAGAAACAGATAAATAACCATCGCAAGAATCATCTATAAAATGCGCAGCTTCGTACCCACCAACAGATCTCCCTTCTAAGTTTATAACTTGCTCTGTAAACTCTCTGGTGTTAAGTGTTTTGTTTAAGTCTTCTAGTTCAATATCACCATTGTTATTTGTGATCACTTTGTGTCGGATGTTGACATATTCCGGTGCAGCTCTTCCTGCATGGGCGGTGATAATTAGTGAACTAAAAAAGCAACTTCGCCCCTCAGGCACTTCAAAACGCGCCAATTCCATGTTGCCATTCACCTGCTGAGATGCAGTGCGCGATAGATGTGCTTGGGGTTTGGAAATGACCAATACAGAGTCCCCCGCCTGCTTCATCTCCACTAATTCATCATTGACAGAGTCGCGCGTAAATGGCGGTTTATCTAAATCGAAAATTGCTAAAGGAGGCACAAAATCAGGGTTATCACCGGGGTTTTTGTGGAGCCGTCTAAGCTTTTCATTAATATGATACTCAGTAAACTCGACTTGAGATAAATGAATACCCTGACCTTGGTCATCAAAGAGACATTCATCACCTGCAAATAGCTTATGAACGGGAAATAGGAACTCTTGACTATGATCTGTTGGGGAGTCACGGAACACAACATCTTGACTATCTGGTGAGCGACGCTCAGCAATAAACGCGCCATACCGGGCAGGCAACACAGCAATACTGCGCTCTTCTGATTCCGGGCTAGATGTAAATGAACGCGTAGGCGCATCGTAGCGCTCCGGTTCTGTACCAATACGGGCTATCCCGCACCTTGAGTAGCCAATATCGGCATGCAACTTGTGCGGACTGTTTTGAGCAACACGATATTGATAGGCGAATACTGCGACTACCGGATTTTGAAAGGAGCTAAGTGTTCTTTTACTTAAGCTAAATATCAAGTTCTCTACTTGGTCAAGTTCAGTCAATGTTGGGTAGGCAGCACTGTCTTGGTGTGGTTTCCCATCAGATGTCGGGTGTACATTTGGGCTGGATAAGGCGTGATAAAGTAGACTTAAGCTCGGTTTTCCAGCCTCAATAGCCCGTTTACCATTCGTTGAAAAGTCTTCCATTCCGGGCTTGTCTCGTCGGATAGCAGGAAGTAACCGTTGCAACTCTGCGGTCAGATCTTCTGCAGAAATATCTAATCCATGCTCTTGAAACCATTCATTCCAGCCAAAATGGGATAGTCTGTTTAGGGTTTGTTGTACATTACTAATCAAGCTCATTTTTGTATCCTTGCTTTGAGGTTTTTAGTCGCACACTCAATATAGACCAAATCAGGGTATACACAGGGGAGATTCAGTGTTTAAAAAACAAACAATTCGTGATGTTGATTTAGCTCAAACTTGGCATATTAAAAATGAGTAGAGCACGTCCCTAAAACATATATTTCTCTCGAACAATACTCCTCTTTCGTCCCCTGTAGACTTGGTTGATTGTCACAAAGCGATTAAAAGAGCGTGTACACATCTTATTGCCGAAGGATCTGGCTATCTCAGAGTAAAGGGGCTGGGGTGATCATGAATCGTATCGAACAATGGATCCTGACTTATCTCAGGATCACGGACTGGCAGATCATGAATCGTATTGAGCAGTGGATCCTGACTTATCTCAGGATGACGAGCTGGGAAGATCATACGTCGTATTGAACAGTAGATCCTACCTTATTTCAGGATGACGAGCTGGGAAGATCATGAGTCGTATTGAACTGTAGATCCTACCTTATTTCAGGATGACGAGTAGGGAAGATCATGAGTCGCATTGAACTGTAGATCCTACCTTATTTCAGGATGACGAGTAGGGAAGATCATGCATCGTATCAAACAGTGGATCCCAACTTTCGTTACGATAACAGGTTACAATGGGGAGCGCACCCGCTAGGATGGCGAAAAAACCCTGATCCTAACTGTGACAATGTTGCGCTGAAGTACAAGACGCCTTACTTAATGTACTTAGGTTGTTAGGGTCGATTCATAGTTTTACGCCAAACCAATTCACCTAACAACCCGTTTTTTAACAGCATTATGCTAACTTAAAGCGGTTTATCATCCTCATCATGTCCTCAGACACCTGACTAAGCTCTTCACTGGCTGTTGCCATTAAGGTCGATTCACCGGCCAACGAAGTAGAACCGTCATTCAAATTGGCAACATTTTGATTGATACCATTGACCGTCATGGTTTGCTGCTCTGTTGCAGCAGAGATTTGCTGGTTCATACCTTGAATGGCATGGACCTCTTGAGCTATCTCGTTAAGCGCATCTCCCGCTGATGACGAGATCTGCGATGTATTAGACGCTTTTTCAGCGCCTTTGCTCATAACTTCTACCGCTTGCTCTGCGCCAGCTTGTAACTTCTCAATAATCGTTTGAATCTCAATAGTTGATTCCTGCGTGCGCAGTGACAAAGTGCGCACTTCGTCAGCAACCACAGCAAATCCACGTCCAGCCTCACCAGCCCGGGCAGCTTCAATGGCAGCATTTAATGCCAACAGATTGGTTTGCTCGGCAATTCCTCGGATCACTTCAAGTACGGTATCGACATTACGACTATCTGCGGCAAGTTGAGCAATGACTTGACTCGCTTCACCGATATCTTCAGCCAAAAGCTGAGACTTTTGAATATTACACTCAATGATCTCCAAGCTCTGCTCTGTTTGCTTGGCTGCTTTCACACTGAATTCTGACGCATCTACCGTTCTACCCGACACTTCAGTCACCGCGGCGAGCATCTCATTCATTGCCCCTGCAAGCTCTTCTGTATCGCTGCGCTGCTGGTTCAAGTTCATGTCGACAGTTGAAACTGACGATGACAAGCGAGTTGCAGAGTCAGCCAGTTGTGTTCCTGCGGCACTGACACTGAGCATAATGTCCTGAATAGAACCCACAAAGCGATTAAAATACTGAGCTAAATCGATCAGCTCTTGACTGCCTTCCTCTTTCAAACGCTGAGTTAAATCCCCTTCACCACTCGCAAGATCGCGCATTGCTGACACGGTGCTTTTAATTGGTTTAGTGATACTTCTAATGAAATAAATCACCAAGGTAGATAATACCGCCAACACCATAACGACGTTCATCAGGGAGATCATCTGAGATTGCTCGATATCTTCCTCTAACGCCGCAATATTGATACCAGTGCCAATCATCCAATCCCACTCGTGAAAATAGTCGGCATAACTGGTTTTTGGCGTCAGCTCCGTTGCATCTGGTGAAGTTTTCCAAAGATATTCAACGAATCCCCCCCCACTTTTTCCGGTCGCGTATAGCTCTTCCACAAATAACTTTCCATTGCCATCTTTGAGCGGCAAAATATTTGTACCAAGCAGGTGTTTTAGACCAGAGGCCAGCTGGATCCCTTCCTTGTCAGCCACAAAAATATAGTTGCCGTTATCAAAGCGCATTGCAGAAATGGCCACTAAGGCCAAACGCTTTGCTTCTTCTTCACTGAGTGCGCCACTTCTACTTTGCTCATAGTAATGATTGATAACACCGAGCGCACTCTCAATGATCAGCTGCACACCATATTCATAGTTAGCACGCATATGTTTGTTGGTGTTATGAGCATCCAGCAAGGAATTAGCAAAAAGCCCCAGTGCAAATAACACCACTATCATCCAAGCACGTGTACTAATTGGTGCATTATGAATTGAAAAGTTCATGATGCCTCCTCATTACTCGTGCGGACCAGTCACTTTCTTAGCAGAAAAGCTGGATTCATGGCTGGTGTATAAGCGACGCAGCGCATCTTTGCACGACCCCTCATCCTTGGCATTGTCTTCAACATGTTTGATCACATCTTGAAACTGTTGCAATAATTGCTTTGAGTCTGCTTCAGACTTTTGGCAGACCCCTTTTGAATCTTGTGATTTGCGATGTGACAGCTTCTTTCCCTGCGCACGCTTAAATACACTATCCATAATTCCCCCCGGCCTCTCCTGCACACGTGGCTATGTTCATCTATCACGTCCAGCCATAGCGTATGTACAGTCCTTGTTAAATGTTAAATTGATAAACGTTTACTCTGTTCAGTGCACAGTCCGGCAAATAAACCTTACTATTTTTGACGTGAAGCAGATAAGGGAGCCACAACTGACCTTTTTCTCTGTCTGCGCCGAATCCACTGAACGATTCCATAAATTCACCTGAGCAGGTGAAAACCTTGATTGCTCGGTTAACCAAGTCCGAAACAAATAAATACCCGTTTTCATGATCAATACTGGTTGGTAGCAAGAAGTTTTCACTGTCTGTGCCATATCCTTCTTGACCAAAGCTGCGGAGCCACTTCCCTTGCTGATCATATACTTCTATTCGGTTGTTGTTTTGGTCTGTGATAAAACACGTACCCTGTGCATCGACGGTAATATCCGATGGCGTGTGAAACTCGCCGTGCTCTGAGCCTAATTGACCAAAGGTATGGACTAAAAATGGACCGCCGGTATCTGACAATCGCCAGCGACAAATACGATTGTTCCCCGAGTCAGCAATTAAAATGTCATTATTGGTAGGATCTATTGCGATACCTTGCGGCTGGTTAAGCTGCTCATCTCCTGTACCCAGCCCACCAAAAACGGTGTATGGCACCAGTTCTCCAAGCCTGTCGTTATACTGCAATATGGTGACAATGCCACTTAAATAGTTGCTTACTACCAGTAAAGGCACTTCAGGATCTAACTGTCCTGGCAGTGGTTTTGAGGGTGTTAAAGAAGCGATGCCCAGCGAACCTGGTAACATTGGCAAGCTAATAGGCCTAGCAGAATCGCTCTTGCCGTCTTCCGTGGCTTGCAATTGATAATTGCCTGAGTCCATCATCCACAGTAAATCTTCTGGGTCTTCAAACTTATCATTTAGGAAAATACGTACCATGGTTTGCTGCCATCTTTGCACCCATTCGGTTTGTGCTGATAATGCAATACTTAACCACGATGGTAACCCTGGAGGTTGCATCACTTTTAGTAACTGATCTTGCAGGGCAAGTTGATGTTCAACCCAATGCTCAAAAAGGGGCGCATTACTTGAGTAGCTAGATTGCGTATTGGTGACATCTCCCACAACCGAGGTAACAAAATGCAGTTGCCCAGGGTTATCACGCTCATCACCCACAGACTTAAGTACTTTGGTTGCACGTGATTTCCCCCCTTTGAGAGTGGCTAAATTCACTGTGTGTTTTTGCAGAGATGCCAAAAATGGTTCGGTAATTAGTAAAGTGTTCGCGCCTGTAAACTCAGTTATTTGCACTGGCGCAAAAAAACCATCTAAGCTACCCATAAACTGGCCATTTAAATCATACACTGAAATAGCATTGGGCAAGCCACCGGGAATAAGCACACGATTTTGGATCACAGACACTCCGCGTGATAATGCCAGTCCATCGATGTAACACTTTCCTGTCGCGCTAAATACCACGCCTTGGCCTTGCCAATTACAGCGCACCACAGTGGAGAAGCCAGTATTTGAAATGTAAATATTGCCATCTTTATCTAAACTCAATCCCTGAGGCCACAAAAGATGAACAGGATCTCCACCATTTTCTGGCACAATCTCATCAATCGACCGCTCAAACTTGCCATCTTCGCTAAATATCACGAGTCGAGATTGACTTTGTTGCCCTTCATAAAACTCATCAGCAACACACACTTTCCCATCGTGGACCACAATACCGTTGGGGCCCCTAAGTGCGACTTCTGGTTCGTCGCCAAATATCTTAACTGGCTTGATCTCTAAACGCTCGGTGTATTCCAGTATATGAACTCTGAAATTACCAATATCAGTCACATATACCCAGTTTTTATCCGGGTGTGCAAGTAACCTAAAAGGCATATTGAATTGCTCTGGCCCAGTCCCAATCGTGCCGAAACTTGCCAGTATTTGATCCATGTTTGAATCAAATACCAACACGCGATTGTGCGCTGTATCCGCAAGCCATACGCGGCCAAATTTGTCGACACAGCTCCCAACTGGGGTGCTGAGAGAAAGGTGTCCTACTGTCGAACACGGTAGTTGTGGCAACTGATCAACAGTCGTACCAATATAACTGTGGTATGAGATCCCCATAGTACCTAGCCTGTAAAAAGAGTCCGTTTAGTCAAGCTTCTGCCGATGCGCTCGAGCAGATCCTTGGCGTAATTAATTATCATTACGATTTTTTTACTGTTTCATACCAAAAAGTAGCAGGAAGAAAATTACTCGCCAGTAAGTCACATTGGAAAAATCGTATTTATTAAAAAATTCACATTTGTATTATTGTTTCCACCAACAGAATAAGGAGAAGAAATGCTTTACTAGCAAGGTCTACAGGCTAGTTTTAAGAAGATATTATGATTGTAAATAAGGTTCTATTGTTCGGTACAGCGCAAGATGGAGTTATTAATATTATTCATATTGACAACTTCCATTCTAATGCAACGATTGGCTGGGTCACTGACAGTATTTAGATGAATTCATAACTCCACACTAGTGATAATTTGTAGGGACCTGAACCTTCAAATAGTCAACGCACAAGCATCCCTTGGCAGTGCAGAGGTGTTCATTTTTTGTCATTGAGCGGAATAATCAATCAACGTGTCTCACACGTCTAATTTGTAGATTCCATCCTAAGCTGTTTTCAAGTAAGCTGCCTCAATTCCATAGAGAACCCAAAAGAGGAAAGAGCGTTGGATAAAAGAATAGAACCTGAATTACCCAGTATTACGCCCGACTTAGATCAGGTTGAAACCTTTAAACAGTCCCTCAATCCATCTAGTAATAAAGCGCCTTTGCCACAGCAAGACCCTGAACAAAAATTAGGGCAAACCAAAAAAACGAGTTTTATGACTTGGCTGGGCACCGCGGCTATCATTACTTTAACAGCGGCAGTATATGGGCTCTATCAACAAAACCAAGCAACGCAGGCGCAGTTATTTGAGTCAACAAAGCGTATAGCAGAGCTTGAACGTACACTCTCTGCGACAGGAGAAGAAATGGGCTTGTCCGCAGGCGCTATGCAGGCAAACTTGAAGGCGCTGAGCGAACGTACCGATGAACTTTGGTCACAAATGGATAAACTCTGGGCCTCAGCATGGAGACGAAATCAGTCTGAAATCAAAAAGCTCAAAGAGCAGACAAGTACCATTGCTAGCAACCAGACAAAGCACGCCAACACCCAATCTGGCGTGACAACAAGAGTAGACACTCTCGCGCAAAGTCAAACTGATTTGGTATTCAAGCTGTCTCTTTTAGAAGAGCAATTGCAAGCTGCTGAATCACTGAAAAATCAGTTAACGTCAATTAATACCGATTTAGATCAATTGAAATCACAGTCACGTGGCAGCAACGCAAAACAAGTCGAGATTGGTAGCAGCATCGCCCAGCTTGAAATTACGCAAAACGCACTAGCAGAGCAATTAGAACGTTTAGAAAGTCGGCTCGCCACCACCGCAAAGGCACAACAAGCGGCAAATTAACTGTAATCCGATTTGCGTCATTTTAACGATAGGGGCCAGCAGCGCTGCTCCCTTTGACTGATGTTTATTGGTAATTGGTATTCACTCAGAGCATTTTGCTTTAATTTTGACCAGACTCTAAGTAACTTACTATTTCATTTATCGGTTCAATAAAAAGAAAATAGCCCTGTTATTTCCTGAAGGTTAGCCAAATCATCCCGCTTGCATAAAACAGGCTTTCCGTCTGTTCGCGATTAGTTTTGTTCTCCTATAGTTTAAAACTTCTGAATGGTTCAAAGCCTAATTGAGGGATTTCCTCTTAGTCGACAGCTTAAAAACACAGGGAATAAAGTAATAAATTTCAGTACCTTGCATAAAGTTTTCTGTCTTACCTACTTAAGAATTGCAAATGGTAGTCTACCCAGGCTAGCAAGGTTCTATTAGATTTAGTTGTATTCAGCTATACGCCCAAAGCGTAGTAAACAGTCCTTCTCCTTTAGTCATCAACCAGTGAGTTTTTGCTATTTATTTTAATATGTTGCGTTTCAAGTACGTTTCAAATTTGCTTGATGCTTACCCCATGTTATTAGCCATATCGTTTAAGTCCTACAGGTTCTTCCAATTAATATTGAAGGTAAATTTCAGAAACATCTTAAAATTCAAAATGAGGAAGATGCATTGATTCAATTTTGCATATGATTGAGCTGCTGAGTTTTGCATCTAAATTTTAAAGAAAGACAAAATCAAATCGGTAAAAATACTAAAAAAGGGACGAATGGCACTGTTTACTTATGAAGCATTTTTGTTAATATATCGTACATAATTGAAGTGTCAAAGGCTTTCAAGTTAGCAAGGAAAAAAACGGTGGTAAGTGGAGATGACCTCAAAGCAATGAGGAAAAAAGCAGGGCTAACCCAAAAAGAAATGGCCGACAAGCTAAAAATCACCAGAGAAACGGTAAGCAATTACGAGCTTGGAGTAGGAGAACCTAGAACTGGGCATTTCTTTAAGTGGCTTATGTATTGTAAGATAGACTCGAAATCATTGCTAAATCAAATAAAGATGATACATGATGAAGTAAATGGCCAAACTGAATCAAAGTTACAGGATGAAGAATGATGATAAATTTTAATGTTGGCAAAAAGGTACGTTCAGCGAGTAAGCAGTTTTCCTCTCTTAAATTAGAATTGTGTACGCAAATACAAGGTGGCGGCCCTTGGAAGCCTGTAGAACCCTCTTCAGCCAAAATAAGCACTGATCTTCTCTCTCCCAAAAAACCAAAGCAGGAGAAAAAAGGTAATTAGTATGAAGCCCTCGCAACTAATTGTTCTGACAATTATATCTATTTCAGTATTTTACACATTGGTCGGCAACCCAAAAGTAGTTACGGAAATCTATCTAATAACTATTTTACCGGCTCTTCTATATGGATTTATTAAAAAAGATCCTAACATTATTCACATTTCTATATTTTTGATACTAATTAATTTATCTGAATATATAATATTTGGCTACGAAATTATCAGCCTTGAAGCCATTGACATTAATAAAGTAGTTCATGGAATACTCATATATGGCATACAGATGCTTATTAGCTTAACTGCCGTTGCAATATTTATATTTCGAGTGCAAATTTCAAGAAAAATATCAAAGTCTGAAAAGGTCGACCTCACCTATTTTGATGGAATATTTCATTGGATATTTTTATATACATCGCTCGTTTATCTTGCTGCGATGATTGAATACACGTTACGAAACGTATTTGACCTCCCCTCTCTTATTTTAGTTTATAACAATAATGAGACTTTAATTTATTTAGCATGGGCTTTGACCTGTGGAACATTACTCTCTATGGTGGTGCATTCCATCAGAAGTGAAATTAAAGTCAAGGTACAGTGATTTCATACATTTCACACAACCCATAGTATTAAAACGCCCCAAAAATTTATTGTAGATAAAAAGCTGGTGCAGAGGTCTAGTACCTCTGATCCCAGGGGCGAGTTATTCTTACATTCCGCAATTTATATTGATACAAGCAAAGCTCATATTGAAACAGCCAAGTTGCCATAAGGATCGATCGCCTGCATTCAATAAAGCCCCCACTTTGTTCAGATTTTATAATCATTAATCATCGCTATACCATAAAGCGCGATGAGGGTTCCAAAGTAACTTATTCAGAAGAATCAATAGCTCTGACCCTATTGATTGGAAGGGATCAATGACTCTGACCCCTTTGATCATAGGTAATTACTTACCTCATCCACAATAGCGCAAAACGGGTGCCATTTGGCTCCACTTTACTTGCACATAAACCAGAGCCAATTGCTCCAGACGCATAGGTACCTCGTGCAACCCAGCAATGAGTTAGACCGTGCGGGTCAACCTGCCAACCAACTTGATGAGAGTTGTTTGCCCACGTTAAATAAGTAGGTAAAACGCAGCTCGACACAAGCGTTGTTGTGTCGTTGTAATCTGTTCTGCAGCTTGGAATATCTGCAACCTTAGGCATATGCTCCACGCGATCTAAATAGCCCCACGCACTTCGGATCAAATTCAAATCATAGGTTGATAAATTGTCAGCATAAACAGTCTTGCCACTTACACAATTTGCACCAGCACAGGCAACTTGCTCTCTAGCATCACGAAACTTGCTTAAGTCTTGCTGATAGAGAAATAGTGAACTTGGGTCATTAGGGCTGGTTTCAGGTATCGTGCCATAATCAGAGATGCGAGCAATACCACCGGGCTGAGTTTTAGGATAACTACCGACTAATGTCCAGCCACCACCATCTGTGGTCATATCACAATAAAATGACTGTTGCTCACCAGACTCATTTAGCAATTTATACACACCATCACCGACACTATAACCTGCATCTAAAACTTGCTTACAAGTCTCAAAACTCGCTGCCGGATTATGATTGAAACGCCAGTCACCACTGGCTCCTGTATTACTATGCCAGCTGCCTTGGTAAACACCAGAGTCGCTGAGCCCCCCTGCAAAGTAGCGCAATTCACCAGAAAGTAAATCACTGGTTTGGAATTTGATATTGAGCGCATTGACACTGGCTTCTCCTGATAGGATCAGTTCAGATTCGCTCGCCACAAAGTGCGCTCTAGAGCCCTTCACGGTCAGATCAACTGTTGTTTCGTTAACAAGCTGTCCATCATGAACAGTATCTAAATGAAGTTGATAGTCACCAGAAAAGTTATTCTCTGTGGCAAAAACGACTGTCGGCATGAGCAGAGCAAAAGCGGTAAGTTTATTGATGTTTTTCATTAAATATTCCTAATTTAAGTAGCCAAAGTAATAAGTGGCAATGGTTCCTAAGCAGTTTTCTCCCGAGTAAAACTGCTAGTCGCGAGTATGTAATATTGACTTCTTAAGTACCAGAGGCATCAATAAATCATTGCAATAAAACGCACTTTTCAAGCCGCGAAACAACCTCTTGATGTCTTAAACTGACAGTAATAAAATCAAGAAATAACAATAATACGAGCGGTTTTATTCATGGAAAGAATGTTCATCCAATTGTTCAGCATATCTTTGATTTTGTTCATCAGTAGCTGTGCAATCCCCCCCTCCCAAACCGTAGAACAAACGCCACAAAACTTGAAAGAAGCGGTTTTAAGACTTCAATCTACGCTACCGCCTGAGGACTTAGCCGCACTGAAAAATACTACAGAACAAGACCTTGCTAAGTATCACCATGGCTTTGGAGCTGGCCTCAGAAACTCACTGGGCCTTTGGTCTAAGTCGGCGCTCGCTCAATGGTTTGCACAGCGTGATATTCGTCACCCTGACAATATGAGCAGTATTATTATCAAAAGCTTACATCGCGAACTTAATGGTCTTCCATGGGAAGTTGATAAGCAGCTCCACACCTATCAAATATCTCAGCAAGAGATTGAAATTCTTCATAAAAAGCACCTTTTACAGGAACAAAAAAGATACGCTAGGCGACAGTCGGCCATGCTGGGGTGGCAATGGAAAACACATCAAGCCCCCAAAGCTTTGCTACCCAAGCAGCCAACTAATAAAGATATCTGGGGGCTCGAGCCCTATGGCAATGGTTTTATTGTCACAGTCAAAGGCTGGAGAAAAACTCATAAAAATATATGGCATGATGGGGTTTATTTTATATCCGCAAAGTCAACACAGCTCTCGCCAGTCACGGTTCAAGGTTGCCCAGAAATTTACGATGTTATTGTGCGTGGAAATCAGGCCCAATGGCTATGTAAAGAAAATAACCAGTGGTCAATTATCACAACCGAACCTACAACACCTTCGACACATCAGGCGCTGCACTTACCCACTCAATTTGACTGGTTGCGGCTGGGTAAAAGTAAAACAGGATTGCTCATTATTTCTCAAGATGCCATTTATACCTTGAATTCAGACAAACTAGCTCTACTATTTCAAGCTAATTCAAGTACTCGGCAATATCCTGAGTTCGACTCCGACGGCTATGGAAACCAACAAGCTAGTGAATTTTTCTTTCCGCAAAGAAGCGCAACACCGCTGTTGTTCAACAATGCTGTTTATTTTCAGGTAGAAGATACTGGTAATGAAACCGACTTATACCGGCTTAAGTTAACAGAAATGGATCTCGAAAGTGCAAATAAGTTCTTTGTGCATAAATACATTGGCAGGCGAGCTGTCAACATCAGCGATGTAGCCGTTGATAACCACGACAACCTTTGGATAGGCACGCCAAACAATGGAACATTGGTCAAGCTCGACAAAAGTGGCAATACAAAGTTTGCCTCTATTTTCAACAGTCTAGATCCTCAAAAAAACCATCACCACGGAACACCAAATACATTGGCAGGCGCTCTTACCCACAAGTGCCATATTGATTTCGGATGAAGCTATGTATTTAGCCTCTTCCAATGGCATAGTATCAGTAAAAAATAATGAGATAACGCCCGTTGTTTATTTTGATTACCCACAGGGCATGGACAGAGTCCCTTACACAGCGGATCCTCAATATGGCTACCATATAAAACCACAGCGACTGGGTAAATTTAACGATGGCAGTTTTATCCTCGGAGATCGATTTGATGGTGTATATTTGTTGATGAAAAATGGCTCATCCTACGATTTTTATTTACCCGAAATGACAAAAAAAGCCTATCTTATAGGCCGTAACTAACTTTATAGTTGGCGCTTTTGCTAATGTACTTAGATAGCTTGCTAAAGAAGTATAGAAATTGTTTTACCTGTGGCTGATGTATAAGATTATTGCCATACTGAGTTGGTGGTCTCTGTGACCACCTCTTTAGGCTCAGTCTCTGCTCGGCTTTTTACTATTTAAAGGCTTAAACCTATTAAGTTCACTTACATCTTCGCTTCATAGGTTTTATCAACCACCTCTACTGAGATATTATTATTGTTAAAGTTCCCGACAATACGTTTAAAAACAAGCCCTTCTTCACGAATAAAGCGAATGAATGCACGGGTATAATTAGGAACGACTGTCGCAATCGTATTATCATATGGGATATGCATAAAACCTGATTGGAAAATTATCTGCGCATCTTTGAAATATACAAACCCCTGGCGCTTTGCTGACATATTTTCCAAAATATAAAATTGTGCACCTTGAATGACTTGCTCATGTTCAATTTGTTTAAACTTAAAGTTTTCAATATGTGGTGCAAATGGACCATATGCTTTGATAGCAGAAATGCTATATGCATCTGCCAATATTTCGATCCCCTGTTCAACCAGTACTTTCACCCCTCTAATTTGACCTAGGTGAGGATGAGTAATAAAAGCTGACGTAATACGTTTGGTGGGAAATTGCTGCTTGATTAAATTCAGAGTCTGCCGGGCAACACGTTCGCTCGGACTTGCTCCAAATAGAGTGATCTCATCTCCATTCACTTGAAATACACTGTTATGTCGCGCTGAAGAATCAGTCACAACATACAAGTTCTCAGCAATTTTGGTCGCCTGCCTCACCCCATCCCCGGCTTTAATGATAGGCCCATACCCAGCTGGCAATGTAAGTTTATCGGAGTCGATTTTATCTATCACATAAAAATCAGCATTGAAGCTAATATAGGTAGGAGAAGAATCGCCAGTGTAATATTTATTTACTTCAGTCGCTAACGTAAAGCCATTGATGGTTTGCACATTATTATATTCAAACCGACCGCCGCCCTCACCCTGATCAAGAGATTTTAAGCGCAGTGTTGTAGCATCAAACACATACTTAATCGTCTTTTGATTGGCGTTTTGATGTGTGATCAAAAACGTGTTGGCTTCATTGTTATAAGTTACTTTTACATGCTTTTTTATTTCGCTTTCTCGCAATAGAGGTCTGATGGCCAAAAAGTCTACATTGCTCAGTGTATAAGGTAAGGCACGATCGAAATTATCCATCCCCCTTGAGATCACCCCTTTCCCTATAGTCGACGCATTTTTTTCGTAAAAATAGCTATGTGTATCATTTTGAAACTGTACTCTGTCATATAGTCTGCCTCCGGCAAAGTATAAGATATCATTGTCATAAAAGTGCTTATTGACCATGTCGACATCGATTGATCTGATTGACATATGCCGGTTAGGTGTTTGCATATCCCAATAGTTTTGACTTCTATAAACATTATTCAGAAAGTGATATCGCAAAGAAAACGCATCAATTGAAAGTGTGTTTTGGTACTTTGCTTTTATTTCATTGATCACCGCTTCAGTGCCTTTTGCGTAGGCTGGTTGCACAAACCAAACCATCAAGACAATTAGACTAAATCGTAAATACACGTGACGCTCCTTTTATTTCACAAAGAGATGGACATAACTGCAACAAAGTCGGTGCCCTATTAATGTGATGAAATGTCAGCAATGTAAAACGCTAAGCTTAAGAATTTACAAAAGTTTACGAACGGGGAAAGTAAAAATGGGCGCCGCAACCCGGCCCCCACAAGTGTGAGTCGCTAGCAAAACCCATGGCTTAGCTAGCGAGTTAAAACAAGTTAAAGTGCTTTTTTCTTTGTCACTTTATTTTTATGTCCCAAGATACGAATTGACCAACTCTCTAAGGTACCTGGCTTTACATTATTCTCGACAGACTGTACTTGTCGGCCTGTATCAAAATCGAATGTCGAAAAAGACATAGGCTCATTGCTCATATCAGTGACGTGGATTTTCCACTCACCAGTACCTGCATTTGCCTTTTCATCCCAAAATTTATAGCTCAGCATCAAATGATCGTTGTAACCATCGGCACTGCCAGGTGACTGCTCAGGCAGGTTAAGGTGCTGACCAATTAAATTATTAAATGGTGACATAACAATACTGCGTGTACCACTTGGTGACTCTAATTCCACTTTTATATCAGAAATACGAGCATGTTTGGCATTTAGGCGGATCTGAACACCTTCAATAAACAAGTCATCATCAACCTGGATTGACGCAGTTGTAGTGCGCGATGCATCATCGTGGATCATTGCATTTACCGTATTACCTAAACCATACCAAGGTGTTTTTACCAACTCTGATGGCAAGTCTTCAATGGCAAAGCGACGCACTAACTCTGTCGCTTTATCCACATCCAATAAACCAAACCCATAGTAAGGAGAAAAAGTATGCCCCGCCGCATTGGTTGACCAGCCCTCGAGGCCAGTGATGCCATTAACTTGAATATCTGCTCGAGTTGGATCTACCTTGGTTGCAGTGCGCGCCAACAAGTGACGAATATCACGCGGAGTAAGGTCATGGTTTTGTTGCTCAGCCGCTGATAACAACAGCGCAATAGCACCTGATGCATTTGGCGCTGCAGACGACGTACCATTCATTCGTACTGTAAAATCATCATGTTCTGAGCAGTCAAAATTCGCATCAACATGTTCAATGATCCAGTCACATGAAATACGGGTGGTTGCGTGTCCGGGCGTACCTCTGTCTAACCCACCAGGCGCGGTGAGAAATACGTTACTACCCACTGTTGAATAACTAGATAGCACACCATCGGCACTTAGCGCGCTCACGGCGAGGTTCCAAAAGTTAGCTGGTGTATAGAGTGAGTTACCATTGGTCCAAGGCAATCCATAGTTATCTCCGACAGGAAAACTATAGCCGTAGAACGACAGGCCCTGCTCTGAAAAATAATGAATGCGAGAAGCAAGATAAGAATTACCCGCAGCCTGCACATAAACAGCTGTGCGCGGATCTTCTTTAGTCGACAAGGTCACCGTCTCATAGATTTTTTCCTGTTCGGGCTGACTAAAGAGCAGTACGTCATTACCTTGCGCATCTTTAACTGTTTTAGAAAAAGTATACGGTAAGCTAACAGATGGGCTCATACCATAACTTTTATTGAATACACGAATTCTATCAGCCGTCGTGTTGTCAAATTGATTACCATCAAAGCCGTGACTTACTTTCCAATGCTCATGACTGTCAAATGTTCCACCGAAATTGGTAAATGCAGCAATTTGCGCAAGTGGTGCAACACCTCGAACACCTATATTATTTTGAGCGGCTGCGATAATCCCAGCGACCATGGTGCCATGATCGCCACCAATTGTCGGCTGAGCATCTATTGCTGGATCATCAATGGCGTTGGCGGCCAGATCCGCATGACCCAGATCAACGCCAGAATCAATCACAGCGACAAGCACATCTTGGCCTTTATGCCCCCAAATATGCGTTTGCCATAAATTCAAATCGATACCCGACTGCGTATTGCTTATGGCGCCTGAATTAAGCAGATTCCACTGCAGTGCCAACATGGGATCACCATTTGGATCAAGCCAACGGTGCTCATAATCCCTATCCGTTGTTGCCAATGCATTCACTGAAAGTAGCGCAGAAACGAGACCTGCAAGATATTGTTTTTTTATTTTCATAACAAGTTCCTTTTATGGGTTCAATTTATTTCTAGCATTCTGACTTTCAACTTGTCAATAAAAATACACACCTTATTCTCCTAACTTTAACAAAATAGTATTTAAAACGACCTAAATCCCGCTAAAAAAGCGAAGGCTAAGAAAAGTAGATAATCATTGAAAGTGGCGAGGAAATAACAATTAGGTCATCGTTGAGCTAAGGTTGGAAACGATTGAGAATAGAAAAACGAAATTAAAATGAGGCTGTTTAATTGCCTGAAAGACCCCCTCTGAAATTGGGTTTTGTGATCATATTCTAGAAACTAAAGCTATAGCTGATAAGTAACAACCCACAATAGGTACCTTTAGGGGTACATATGAACAGGTTGTCACTGTATATTAAAATGAGATCAACGACTCTGACCCCATTGATTTAAAGGGTTTAAAAATCTAAGACTTTAGTAACAAAGCACTTTTGAGGTAAAGCACCTCTTTGCATTTCAATTTTTACTCTATCACCCTCTGAAATAGCAGAGGCAATATTCACCACTTTTTCAAGTGTGTCCGGCTCGTCATAGGTAACAACATTACTCATAAAACATCTGAATTGACGGCCATTGCTATCTGTTGCAGTGATTGATAAATGATTTGCGCTCACGTTCATGGAAAAAGTACCTGACTGACTGTGATTAACTACAACTTCAGCGACATCAATCGTGACAGAGCCATAATTTTGCTCAGAAATTGTAACCTCAGCAGCAGATGCAAGGTTTGCTGACATGCCTAATGCAAAAACAGATGCGCCTAAAAATTTATTTATTGCTTTCATTGTATATTATTCCTTTATACATATATTAACGTTACCCCTTAAAATTAAGGGAAATAAAAAAGCCATTAAACGTTCCTAATTAAGGAATATATCAACATTATTTTTTAATACAACCACAAAAAACGAATTAAAAACACACAAAATATATTAAATCAATTATCTTACGCACCAAAAAACAAACACTCCTTTAAATGCAATAACTTACAAAAATCAACATCGTGGATTATTGACATTAAATTAATTAAATAAAATGGAAGGGCTTAATAAGAAAGTAGATTTCAAATAAAAAACTTAGAATTTTAAAGCGACTTACGAAATTGAACAAATGCCTTTTTAAAATTAAATACTAGATAAGATAAAAAAGAATGTCTCTCACTGCCCAAAAAGGGCAATTTTCATCACCTTGTACTTGTCCACAATCATTGCACATTTCAATGCTGGAATACCTGCGGTCAGAAAAAATTTATTTTAATGGCTTTCCCAGTAACTAAATATCTGGTTGTTACGTGTTGCCTTACTTCACTATAAAAATATTGAAAAGGGCGGTACCCCCAGAGCGTATCTAAAACAGCACATTGAGTAAAAAAATGAATATAACCTCAGCAGAGCCACAGCTAGTTCACCCTTTGGGTCAACACATTATTGTCGATATATTCGACGCCTCAAATTTAATGGGCGAGCAAAACATCGAGGACATGATGATTAACTGCGCCAACGCTGCAAACGCCACGATCCTGAAAACCCATGTGCACCCTTTTGAAATTAACGGCGGTGTATCTGGCATGATTATTTTGGCTGAGAGTCATATTTCTATTCACACTTGGCCGGAGTACAACTTTGCAGCCATGGACATTTTTATGTGTGGTGATGCACAACCCCAGCTGTGCCTGCCCGTGATAGAACAGTATTTTCAACCGGGTAAAATGGTAGTCAATGACTTCACTAGAGGCGGCTCCATCAGTCGCTTGGGAGAGTTCCAACCACTTTTGCACAACAAATTACAAGCAACCTCAATAACCGCATAACAAAACGGAGTATTCAAGCACATGACTAAAATTAATTGGCATTATGAGCAAATGACAAGTGGTATTCACATTGCACTTCGTTCAGAAAAAGATTTGGTAGATGTGGAAACAGAATTTCAAGACGTCAGTATTTTTGAGACCCGCCACCTTGGTAAAGTAATGCGCATTGACGATGGTATTCAGGTAACGACAAAAGGCGAACACATCTATCACGAAATGATGGCTCACGTTCCTATTATTTTTCATAACCGTGTTAAAAACGTGCTCATTGTCGGCGGTGGTGACGGTGGCAGTGCACGTGAAGTACTAAAACACCTCAGTGTTGAAAAAGTGGTCATGGTGGATATTGATGAGCAAATTATCCAATTGAGCCGTAAATTTTTGCCCGAAATAAACAATGGCGCCTTTGATGATCCAAGATTTGAGTTGCGCATTGGCGATGGCGCTGACATTATCTCCCAATACAATGATTGTTTTGATCTGATCATTTTAGACGCAGCGGACCCCGATGGCGGTGCATCGGAAACCTTATTCACTCAGTCATTTTTTGCCAATTGCTTAACCGCATTAAAAGCTGAAGGTATTTTAGTCGCACAAGGTGGTACGCCTTATTTCGAACCTTATATGATGCAGTCCATGGTGTCGCGTTTAACTCAAGCATTTAACAACCCTGCTGGCATATACATGGGCGGCTGCTACGACTATTTTGGCGGCTCCCACGCATTTATTTGGGCTACTCGAAATGGCAGCATTAATACGCTGCCACTAGAAACGCTAGAATCACGTGTTGCTACAGCGAATATTCAAACTAAATACTACTCACCTGAGGCACACTTTGGTGCTTTTTTCTTGTCAAAAGACATGCGAGAGCATGTAGATCAAGCTGTTAAATGCGAAAACGTGGACACACTGTCGATGCCTGAAGCCGGTGATTGGGACGATTACACGCCAGAGACATCAAATAACAGCAACGATCAATAGTCGCGTATTCAATATGCCACTTGGGCATAAGCATATTTAAAGAAGTCACTGATACGGAGGTTGGTACCGTGCCAGTGGCTTATTAGCTCTAAGCTCAACTCACTTTCTTGAACTCTGTTTGATACATATAGATACAGCATAAAGCGATGAAATCATTATATAAACGATTTGAAAAAATAGGCCAAAAAGACTCTTTTGACAGCCAGTTATACCAAGCTAAACACAATCTTTTATTTATTCAGCAGTGCTCAAAAGAGTTTTCCAGTTGGATAGCTATCGCATTCGTCATTGCCTTATTCGGCGGGATTTTACAAATTGTGACCTATGATTTTTTAGGCTCGTTAGTCGATTGGTTAGATAATGCAGGCAATCAATCACAACTCAACGACAAAGGGCATGATTTAATCTTCATTGCTATTGCGATTGCCGTTGTTATTCCGACTATTACCCTGATTAAGAATCTTGTTTTTCATCAGTTGCTCGGCCCAAACTTACAAAAAAATACCATCATTAAGCTATACCGAACATTAATAGGCACACCGGCGAGCTACCACGAAGAGGACGATCCGGGGGCTACAGCCATTGTGATTGTCGATACGTCCGAAGCCATCATTGATGTGGTTTTACAGTTTTGTGGTTTCGCTGGCTTTATCTTGGCTTTTATTGGCGCGCTACTTGTTTACGTGGGCAATATCGATGGATGGCTTACCGTCCCATTCCTTATTTGGACTGGCCTGTTTTTAGTATTATTGATGGGGCAATGGATCCCCAAAGCCAAAACAACTAACCGTCTAGAAGCTGAGAGTTGCGCCGAAATAACCGGTAAATTCACAGAACGCTTTGCGCGTATTCGAACAGTGAAAATGTTATCTAATAAAGAATACGAACAAAAATTCGCTGAAAAATGGGCCTCTCGACATCGCAGAGTCGTCGCGAAGGAATATCGAGTTTTTTCAAGTTTTGCCTCTGTGGTAGGTTTACTCAACGGATTGTTACTTGTTGGGACAGGCGGGATGTGCTTAAAGCTATGGATGGAGGGCACGCTCTCAATCGGCGAGTTTTCCATGGTCTTAGCGTTAGTCTATCGGGTAATATCCCTCTCAGAATGGTGCCAAGATGAGTTTGACGCCTTTTTTGTTTCTTGGGGCCAAGTGACCGTCGGCAGAGAGCTGATCAATGAGTTTCTTGAAGAAGTAGAGCTCATCGAAGAGGAGGGAAATTTCCATGCTGCAAGAGGCAAAATTACGTTTAAAAATGTCGAGTTTGCCTATGAAAACAAAGCACCATTATTCACTGACTTCTCTTTAAAAATAAAAGCGGGTGAAAAAGTCGGGATCATCGGCCCTTCTGGTTCCGGTAAGTCTTCTTTGCTCAATATGCTCTCTGGTATTGATGAAATTGAAGAAGGAGCCATTTATATTGATGGTAAAAATATCGAAGACTATTCAACCGAAAGCATCTGTAGTGAAATAAGTTTTTTAAATCAAGATATTGGTCTTTTTAATCAGAGTATTTTTGAGAACGTCGCTTTTGGCTTAAATAACGTGAGCAAGGCATCGGTAAGGCATGCTCTTGACATGGCCAACGCCTTAAATTTTGTTGACAGCTATCAAGATGCGCGAGGCCGTCGTGGCTTGTCTGCTTTTATCGGGGAAAATGGCGGACAACTATCTGGCGGTCAACGTCAACGTCTGGCATTTGCCAGAGCAATACTGAGAAATAAAAAAATACTCCTGCTCGATGAAGCAACCAGTGCGCTTGATCCAGCTTTAAAAACTGAGTTTATCGAAACCCTCAAAGTGCTCATGAAGGGGAAAACCGTCATTTCAATCGCCCACTCTTACGATGTACTCACCATGATGGATCGCATTATTGAAATCAAGGACGGTAAAATTGTCAGAGATACAAAACCAGCTGATATCATCTAAATCAATGGGGTCAGAGTTATTGATTGTCTTTTTGCTTTTTGTAACTTTCTGACCTTCTATCGCCGCCACGGGGCAAAGGAGTCGAGCGTCTACCTGACAACATTTCTATATGTTGCTTAAACTGCTTGCTGCCGAGCACCCACATTTTATTTGTCGCTGCGTGAATTTCTGTCAGCGCTTTTGCTGGGATCTCGTCAACAAACAAAGCTCGGTAGTTTGCCTGCCTTTTTTGAGAAGATAAACCCAGAGCCAAATAAACATCATGCTCTGTCAGTAAGCAAATGTTTTTTCCCAATGCGTTATGATGATAACTTGACCAAGTATATTTCGCAGGTTCCGACACCATACCAGCCCTAACTGGGTTCAATTCAATATAGCGACTCACAAGTAAAAAGTACCGCTCAGTATCCACTAACGTCGACTTATAACGCCCTTCCCATAAAGTGCCGGTTCTTTGGTAGGTGGTATTAAAATATCGAACATAATAGCGCCCTAAAGACTGCATTAATTTGCTCGTACCATTTGCCGTTGTTGGAGTCAGCAGTAAATGAACATGATTCGTCATCAAAACATATGCATGAACTTTCACACCATATTCATTAGCATATTGTTTTAGTTTATCTAAATAAACCGTATAGTCTTTTGTATTAACAAACGTCGCTTGTCGGTTGTTGCCTCGCTGAACAACATGCTGCGGTATATGAGGTAGGTTCAATCTTGGTAATCTCGCCATGTTGTCACTAATCCTTTAGCTATTGTGGCTACGGTAATTCATTACTTTTATTCAAAATTTGTGAAGAGTTCAGCGACTCTGACCCCTTTGTTCTTTAATGTCACCTATGCAAATGTGCGTATTTTCGGGTTCATCGCTTCAAATAAAAAGTGGCCAAACAACCCAGCATCAACATCTAAGCGCTCAGAAAGGGTTTTATATTCCTGTCCAAAGCCTTCAAAGTGGAATTGTTTACTGTATTGTTCAGTCAGTTCATTTAATCTGATTGAGCCATTTAACGAAGACGCATTCAAATCAGCATACTGATACGAATCTTTAAGCTGTAAGCCCTCAACAATTCCGCTGTGTAGTTGAGTAAATGCGTCTTTCAATTTCTCGTTACCCGACAGTGCTGTTTCTAAGTCAGTTATCTGCGAGGCAGAAAGCTTGCCACTGTTCAGCTTTAAATCCCCTTCTTTGTCTTGATACAAATCCAAATCACTCAAGTCCAATTTTGGGTTTTTGTTTGCTTGTTCTGTTTTAAACTTCTCAAATTCACTCAGACTTGTCTTCAGTGCTTTGTGAGTTTTTTCCATTGCATCAACATATGCAAGGGTGATTCTTTTTGCCTCGTCTTCAGCCGTTTTAACATCCTCTTTGCTCACACGAACATGTGTTTGCATAGTCACTTTTGCCGAATTTAAAGGCACTTCAAGTTGCAACTGTGAACCTTTCAATTGTTGTTTAAGTGCAGGCTGCTCACCTCGGGTGGGCGCTGGCTGACTAGTAACATTGCGGCTTCGATTAATTTCCATCATTTTGCTCCAATCCTTGATAGCCATATGCGAATAATTAGCTAAATTAAAAAATATTAGAGTATAAAAAATAGCGCAAACTCACACGCTCACAAGAACAATCCGTTTTAGCACAAGTGATGTGATTATTTCTGCGCAAAGCATTATTACAATCATAAAATTATTAAACGACATGCAATTTAACATTACAAATAGAGCAATTTAAATTTCGAATAAAATAATAACAGGTGCATCTAAGTAGATTGTAGAAAGCGCCACAACATCAGCAGTTGTTCAACAAATTTGCATATTAAAAAATTAAAAATTGGACGAAGAGCCAAAGCGATACTACATGACAGCATGACTTTGAGTACCAACCTTTAAAATCAATGGGGTCAGAGTCATTGATTATTTAATCCTAACCTTTTCATCACGACAACAAACTCCTTATTGATAACAGGTTTAAGCTTTTTACACTCCTCTTTGATTGAACGTTACTTTTATATATTATTTTTGATACATTGCCACAAAGCAATTGCAAAACAAGGAACTAGAAAAAGGTTATGGATATTTTAATTGAAGATGGCAATGTGAGAAAGCATAAACAAAAACTGCAGAGCCTTATTTCTAATTCTAAAAAGAGTATTGATATTGCAACAGCATACCTAACTGAGACAGCGCTGCTTGAACAAAAAAAGAATGTAAAAGTTCGGATCCTCACATCAATATCTGCAAATGATATTTTGAGTGGCTCAGTATGTTTGGACGCTATTGCCTTACTATTTAAACAAGGTATCGAAATTCGATTACTAGACCCAGACAATAACCACTTTCACCCTAAAGTTTATATATTCGACCACAACAAGTTTGTTATTACTTCGGCAAACTTCACTCGCAACGCAATGGAAAACAATCTCGAAGTAGGTGTAAGCAGTGACTCCCCTCAAGTTTCTGAGTTAGTAAAGTGGTACGCAAACCTATGGTTCAAAGCCACGCCACTAACAAGCGATATACTTGAAAACTTGATTGGTTTCCAAAGTAAACACCAACAAACAGCGCTAGAAATAAAGAAAATTCAAAACGACTACCATCAATTGAAAATCAATTATCGACAAGCAAAATTTGAACATCACAATTATAAAAAATCTAATTTTTTTATTTGTAATAGCAATCGAAAGTACAGCGAACGAAGCAAAGATGGCAGTTATTTGGATGAGGAATTAATGCTTGCCAGTGAACATGCAATTGCTTGGGAAAGCTACAGATATGTAGATCACATGAAAAGAGTAGTACCTGGCGACATTATCTTTCTTTACGCCAAAAAAACCGGAGTAATTGCAATAGGAGAAGCCCTAGAAAGGGCCAACAAAGTTATCCCCGAGCAAGCGCTTAAAAAGTCTACATCAACAAATGAATGGAGAATACCTGTCAGGTGGCTAACACCTAAAGATGATAGATTCGTGATAGAAATACCAGATCAGGCCGTTCAACCTACATTTCTTGATATCAGCGCTGATAAATATGGCACTTTGAGAGACAAAGTTATGGCTCACTTTGAACATAACTTACAAAAATTGGCATAGTGTTCCCGAAAAAATGCATTACACACAGATCCGAATTCGAAGAACCTGACCGTGCAAAGCTGCTTTTGAACAAAGTAAAGCAAAGAGATTTCATACCTGTTTATGAAGTACAAAGTCCAAGTGTTTACTTGGATATCAATTGTGCGCGCGAATCGCTTTCTATTTTATGAATCAACGACTCTGACCCCTTTGATTATGACCATGCCAATTCACACCACTTATTCATTAAAATCACTAATAATTGGTAGCTAACAACAATATCCATGCTCAAATCAACGATAAAACATTGAAAATTATAGACTTTATATTTGGTGCGCTTATTGCTCAATATGGCTATGCACTTACTGAATAAAATAAGGAACTATGTTATGGACATAAAAACAATAAGAAACTACCTAATGGCAACTGCTATTGTGTGTCAAATCGCCCTTTTAATATGGGAAAGCTTAAATGGCGGTGTCGTCACCCATCACTTTTTAGCTCGAGAGGATATGCCAGGTTTGTCGAATTGGTGGGGCCTTGTGATCTTACCATTTTTGGTATGGATCACCGCTTACAGTATTGAAAAAAGAAGTCAGCATTTACAAGATAATCAGGACCGCTCCAAATTTCATAAAGCGGCTTACATAAGTTTTTTAGCCATGTTAGTTATTAGTATTGCCCAGTCGACTATTTTTAGCCTAGGTTATTCAACCGCAGCACTGTCTATATTAATGGCTATCACATTTATTTCGCTGTTCTTGCCTTTATACCGAATTGAAGCGATTGTCGGTTACGTTTTAGGTGGAGCCTATTTTACAGGCCCTATGATCCCATTTGTTGGCGTGGTGATATTTGTCGTGGTATCTGTTTTTGCACATTTCTGTATCAAACCACTCATCATCCGTTTAAAGGCGCCAAAAACCGCAACGGAATAAAGATATTTAACCGCGTTAGACGCTAGCTTCGTTGGCCACAATCAATGAAGCTGCGATCTTTTTGAAAAGTGTCTAACGCAGAGTGTTTTATGACAAGGCCACTGCGTTTTCATTTTAAATAAAACTCTAAGCCTTTTGAGCTTATTTAAGTGCGGTACAACACTTTAATGATATGCCAACCAAATTTAGTTTTAACCAGCTGCGGAGTAAGTACTTCACAAGAAAAACAAACTTTATCAAATTGAGGTACCATGGTGCCGCGCCTAAACTCACCTAAGTCTCCACCCTTCTTACCTGATGGGCAGGTTGAATGCTTCTTCGCTAAAGTTTGAAACTTTGCTCCTTTTTTTAGCTGTTTGAGAATATCTTCCGCTTGCTCTTTATGCTTTACCAATATGTGTAATGCATGCGCTGTATTGGCCATATGACTCTATGCTCACTGTGTAAATTATTGCACTAATAATTAAATGCAATAATACACCAATACGTTGTGAAAGATGAGCACTAGGATACTAAATCGAAATGAAAGGAATAAAGGCCAAGTTATGGCTTAGTCGTTATTGCAGCAGAAGACAAAAAAGGTCGACCCCTAAAATTTAGCTGCAAATACAATTGACTCCGCATTCATCGCTCCCTTTGATCAGTTTATTATTCCATCAGCACTTTCGTCACCTGCTCTTGATGATTCAAAAAATCCTTTGTAATTGCATAGTGATCAGGATCTTCGTATTTGACTTCACTTATACCTATCTGTGAGAAGTGATAAATTTTTGCCCTTGGGTATACCAACAATACTGGCGAATGGGTCGCCATAAATGATTCTCCGTGTGATTACTGATGCAGAGATTTACCGCCATAGCCACTCTGGCTCCCCACTTCACCCATAAGCGTCGCGAGGTTGTAAAAGCTCTCAGCTCGAAGAAAGTACCCGTCTCTTGGGTGCTTAATACTTTTAGTTGCCTTGAGATACTCATAGAGTGACGAATGGATTTTATGGGTAGTGAATGTTGACTGCTTAGTGCCACCTTCAGCGTTAAGCCCCATAGCCTCCGCAATCGCCTCGATGAGTGTAGACTTACCCGGCTCACTTCCCCCTAAAAAAAGATAAATTCGGAATGAAATTCTAAGTAATCTAGCTCTCTAATCGTAGGAATATTAAAAGGGCAAACCTCGAAACTCTCTATATTGTCACGCTTTATCTGAATTTCTCTGAAGTAAGGAATGTCTGTAAAACTCATACTTTCTGTGCCGTTGCGTATTGTTAGTATCGATGTATGCCAAAACAAGTAATTTTGAACAGAGATACTAACAAAATAAAATTTCTCGCGACTCTATCAATGGGGTCAGAGTCATTGATTAAATTTATGGTTTACACTTGTTGACCTCTTTCAGAGTTGTAGCGCAGATCAAGCTTTGGATATTAAATCATGGCCTCGTGCCAAATATTTTAATAGGATCAGCGACTCTGACTTCTTTGATCACAGTATCAATGGGGTCAGAGTCGTTGATTAAATTTATGCTTTACACTTATTGACCTCGATAAGGATTGTAACGCAACTCACGGTTTGGGTATTAGATCATTGATTCCAGACAAGTGTTTTGAATGGGATCAGCGACTCTGACCCCTTTGATCCTTGAAATTCACAAGACAAGGCACCAGCTAGTAAAAAGTAAATAATCAGATGAACACAACGCAATTTCAAAAGATGCACTACGCTAGTAGTATTGGGCGACAATGATGAGAGACCAATGTACAGGCTCATACTTATTTGGTTATTGCTAGTAAGCCAGGCGTCTATTGCGACAGAAACAATTCGCGTTCGAGGCAGTCAGTCAGAGTATGATAGTACCCATAATTACTATGTGGGACTCATAGAGCTGGCTTTTGATAAACTCAATAAACCAATTAGGATTCAATTT
Organism: Pseudoalteromonas sp. Of7M-16; assembly: GCF_022347805.1. Lineage (NCBI taxonomy): Bacteria > Pseudomonadati > Pseudomonadota > Gammaproteobacteria > Alteromonadales > Pseudoalteromonadaceae > Pseudoalteromonas > Pseudoalteromonas sp. Of7M-16. Next base: position 372,153 of record NZ_JAKRFY010000001.1, read on the forward strand.
TCACCTTATATGGTGCAGGACAGAGCGCTCTTTGAACTGCAGTCTAATCGTTTAATTGACTTGTACTGGGCAGGTACCAACCAGCAAAGAGAGTCAGAATTGGGCGTGGTGCCCATTCCACTGATTAAAGGGCTACTCGGGTATCGAGTTTTTACTATTCATCAAGATAGTGAACAATTCTTTTCTCAAATCAAATCTTTAAAATCGCTAAAAAATACCACTTTGTGTCAAGGGCAGCACTGGCCTGATACAGACATCATGCTAGCGGCGGGCCTTAGCGTGATCACCAACGTCGTATATGAAAACATGTTTAAGCAAGTCTATGCAGATAGGTGTAAAGCCTTTCCCAGAGGGATCAATGAAGCCTTCTCTGAAGTAGAAAGTCGAAAAAAAATCATGCCTAAGTTAATGGTATTTGATGATGTTATTTTGCACTATCGGTTCCCAATGTATTTTTTTACTCATAAAAACAACACGCAGCTCATTGATGATCTGAAGTCGGGCTTAATGCTGGCAATCAAAGATGGAAGCTTTGATCAATATATCCAAACTCACCCTACGACCAAGCATTTGTTTCCCCTTAGCAAATGGGACGATAAAACGATATTGACCATAGATAATCCGTTTCTACCTAAGTCCACACTGACTGATGATAAAGAGCTATGGATAGAACTCGGTAATAAAAAATAGCGGCCAACTATATGAATCTTAGAGATAGAAGCAAAAGTCGATTACATACGAGCGTAAACAGAGAGTGGAGCATCCTGAAATCGTAATTTAATGGCATGCTTAGCATAAAGCCTTAGAAACGACATCATGCGATTACCCCATCAACTCCGCGCACACTATCTACAAATTAAAGAGCTCAGATATCGATGTAGGTATAGATAAAAAACGACTTAATACTCACTATCGTCACGTGTCAAATCGTCCTACTCACATCGGAGAGCTTTAATGGTGTGACATCGTCGCATATCATTTTTTAACACAATAAGGCTTGTCAGGGACTCCTGATATTGCCAATCTCAATGGGGTCAGGGTTATTGATTTCATAGTGAACGCTTGCTACTCAAGCTTCAATGCGCTGACTCCCCTGATAGAAAGGCTGTATCTAGCAAAAAATTGACACATTAGGTGGATTTGACCTCGAATAAAAATATTTTGCCCACTACTTTCAAGGCCTAGCAAAGTAATCTCGCGCTACGTAGAAAGCTTGGTTTAAAAAATGCATCAAAAACTCACTAAGAAAAAAATTTAAATTGAGTGATGTCACCACCATGAATGAAAGCACAAATACCGTGTATGTATTGAGCGGCTACGCAAAATGCTCGACCACAGATCAAAGTAAATACAAACTCGGCAACAAGCACTCTATCGGCCTGTTAACGACCGATAAAAACTACAAAGATAATATCAACAACCTTAAAACCTTTATCAAAGATTTAGGTTGGGACTCCATCACGTTTTGCATGGTTGAAGAGGTTGATGATATCAATACTTTGTCCAATGACGTTTTGATATCTAGTTTTCAGCGCGCCCAGAAAAATGGCCAGTCATTGGTGGTTAATGACTTGCCTATTACCGTGCACTAGCGCAAAGAGTTTATGACTATGAGCGCAGCGAGAGCACTCTCTTAAAACAATGAAACTGTGGGGTCAGAGTCGTTGATCGTTCATGTTATTTGGGATTACCAACTTCATTTGAACAATGACGATGCGGGCTGTTGGTCATTCAAAGTAAGCAATTAAAGCGAGTATTTTGAAAGGGTTCATATGACTCTGACCCCTTTGATTGACTAACACAAAGGTCGACTACTCTACTCTTTTCCTGAGTACTCATTCGCACGCTTTAAGCTTTGTAAGTCATTAAAACGTACTCCGTGCTGGACCATAATTGGCCGTATTTTTTTGCTTATCAATTGCCGAATATAAAAGGGTTGATTCGGTACAAAGTGATGAATGGTATGTGTACGGCCAAAATCGAAACAAAATAATTGAAAAGGTAAAAACCAGCGACTCGTGATCACATGCGTTTGCTCTAGCACATTACTCACACCACCATAGTAGTGCATTGAAGAAGTAATTAAATTAAGAGAGGTTGAACGAATAATATTTGGTACTATCAGTACCACCATCAAGAACTCAGCAACTGCAAGTAACTCCATTCCCCATGCAGGTAATTCAAATGGGTGAATAAATTGCAGCACATAATAAACAATCACACTATGTAAGATTGCAAAGTAAGCCGTCGCCAGCGGAACACCTGCATTAAAGACCTGAAAAAACTTAAAGTCACGTATTTCTTTACTAAAACGCTTTGAATTGATCAATAAACCCAGCAGCCCATCAGCTACCACAACCGCTCTCAAAAATGGAGACTTAATACCATTACCCACTAGGCGCTCCTCTAAGTCTTGTGGAGTACCAGAGACTTTATGATGATGTAAGTGGATCTTCCTGCGATACCAAGGGTTCACAGTGTTTGGTCGCATCAACCAAACAATTAGCATCATAAAGTTATGTATAAATGGATGCTGATTAAAATACTGCTTGTGGAGCAGGTCATGCTCTAGTTCATGGCCAATAGAAGTAATAAAGGCAACTAAAATAACGCACAGCCACGCAGGCACAACGGCGAAATAATAAAGCGTCACAACGCCAATAAAGGAGCATAATGACAACAGAAAAATCACCATCGCAATGCTGTTTTGCTGCTTAAGAATAGGGTAACGCCCTCTTAGCGATGACTCTTCGGCTTTAATCGCTGTCACTATCGCATTGATATTCTGATTCGCTGTTAATTTTGACATTGATAGCTGTACTAAATAGTTGATATTAGAATCATACCGGAATCAATGGGGTTAGAGTAAACGGTTTTTGAAATTCACGTTACGCCTTCCCCAACGTATCCAGACAAAAGTAGCGGGTCAATTGAAAGCAGGATCGAAATACTCTGACCCCATTGACTTACATCTCGTATTGCTTAAGTATCGTCAGCATATCGCCTGGAATGGGCGCTTTTTGTCCCGTTTTCATATTAAACATCACCACAGTTGCGTACCCTGTTGTACATATTGCTTGCTGTAATTCACTCAACGCCTCGTAGCGCATGGTAAAACGATCTTCTTTGATGTCAGTAATATATGAACCAATATACAAAGTATCAGGAAAAGTCACCGGTCGTTTGTATTGCGCATAAGTATCACGTAGAACCGGGCTATGGCTGGGTTCAGATAAAATAGAAAGTAAGCCTGTTTGTTTTAAAAAATCAATGCGTGCGGTTTCGAAATAACGAAAGTACGACACGTTATTCACATGCCCCAATGCATCCATTTCACCCCATACCACATTAATTTTTGTGTTAATTGCAAACTTTTCGAAAAACTCCTGCATGACCTTATCTCAAATTATGATTATTTATTTTGAGAGTAACAACTCATCGTACCAGCAGCAAGGTGAGTTTGTGCGAAGGGTTTAACTATAGGGAGTTGTCTTATTAATTTGGTATCAAAGTTAAATCGAGAAGATTTGTATTCTAAAGAATCAATTACTCTGACCCCTTTGATTACTCTGACCCCTTTGATTAGGATTGCAGCTGAGCCTAGCACCTCTGCAAAATGACCCCTGACCTCCGTCAGGATGACGAAAGTAAGAACCCCAAAACTCACCCACAAAAAAACCGCCTTAATTTCTTAAGGCGGTTTTCAAATCAAAATCCATGTCAGGATTTTTCCCGACAATCAGATATCAATTACTCTGCATATGTCTCAACAGCTGGACATGAACAGATAAGGTTACGGTCACCGTATACGTCATCGATACGCGTTACCGTTGGCCAGAACTTGTCTTTCGCTACCGCTGGTACTGGGAATGCAGCATAGAAGCGGTCATATGCACGCTCCCACTCGTTGCCTAGTACGTCAGCTTGTGTATGCGGTGCAAACACTAGTGGGTTGTTCTCAACAGACCACTCACCAGACTCAACCTTAGCAATCTCTTTACGGATTGAGATCATCGCTTCGATAAAGCGGTCAATTTCAACCTTAGACTCAGACTCAGTTGGCTCGATCATTAACGTGCCTGCAACTGGGAACGACATGGTCGGTGCATGGAAGCCATAGTCCATAAGACGCTTCGCCACATCCATTTCAGTAATGCCAGATGCTTCTTTAAGTGGACGTAAGTCAACAATACACTCGTGTGCAACACGATCGTTACGGCCGCGATATAGCACTGGGTAGTGATCCGCTAACTTAGCCGTTAGGTAGTTCGCGTTCACAATTGCCATTTCAGTTGCTTGCTTAAGACCTTCGCTGCCCATCATGGCAATGTATGCCCATGAGATAGGTAGAATTGCCGCTGAGCCATACGGCGCTGCAGATACTGCACCGTTGCCCTCTGTGGTGCCCGCAACATTGATGATGCTGTGGTTAGGCATAAATGGCGCAAGGTGCGATTTAACACCGATAGGACCAACACCTGGACCACCACCACCGTGTGGGATACAGAATGTTTTGTGTAGGTTCAAGTGCGATACGTCAGAGCCGATGAAACCAGGACTTGTTACACCAACTTGCGCATTCATGTTCGCGCCGTCCATGTATACTTGACCGCCGTGCTGGTGAACAACATCACATACTTCACGGATAGTCTCTTCGTATACACCGTGTGTAGACGGGTAAGTAACCATGATGCAAGATAGGTTCTCAGACACTTCTTCTGCTTTTGCACGTAAGTCGTCAAGGTCAATGTTACCTTTGTCGTCACATCCAACAACCACAACCTTCATGCTTGCCATTTGTGCAGACGCTGGGTTAGTACCGTGTGCAGAGCTTGGGATCAAGCATACGTTACGGTGACCTTCACCACGTGATTCATGGTATTTACGGATCGCGATAAGACCCGCGTATTCGCCTTGTGCACCTGAGTTTGGCTGTAGTGAAACTGCATCGTAGCCTGTGATATTTACAAGCCAGTCGTGCAGTTCAGTCATCATTGTTTGATAACCTTGTGCTTGCTCAAGTGGACAGAATGGGTGAAGCTCAGCGAATTCAGGCCAGGTTACTGGGATCATCTCCGCTGTCGCGTTTAGCTTCATAGTACAAGAGCCCAAAGAGATCATTGAGTGGTTCAATGCTAAATCTTTGTTCTCTAAACGCTTGATGTAACGCAGCATTTCAGTTTCGCTGTGATACTCATTAAAGTTTGAATGGGTAAGGATTTCGTCATCACGTACCAAGCTTGCTGGAATACCTGTGATGCCGTTTGCCGCAACCTCTGCGTCAAGCGCAGCCACATCAAGACCGTGACCTTCGCCAAGGATAATGTCGAATAATTCTGTGATGTCAGCGCGTGTTGTTGTCTCATTCAGTGCGATTGAGTACTCGCCTGCATGGTTAATTGCAAAGTTCACTTCGTTTGCAACTGCACGTGCTACAACGGCGTTTTTGTCTGCTTCTTCTGCTACAACTGTGATGGTATCAAACCAAGTGTCGTGCTTCAGCGCAACGCCTTTTGATTTAAGGCCAGAAGCCAAGATGCTTGCAAAGCGGTTGATACGCTGTGCAATCGTCTTAAGGCCTTGTGGGCCATGGTATACCGCGTAGAATGCTGCCATGTTCGCTAGCAGTACCTGCGCTGTACAAATGTTTGAGTTCGCTTTTTCACGGCGAATGTGCTGCTCACGCGTTTGCATCGCCATACGTAATGCGTCGTTGCCTAAACGGTCTTTAGAAACACCGATGATACGACCTGGCAGTGAACGCTTGTACTTGTCACGTGTTGCAAAGAATGCAGCGTGTGGACCACCGTAGCCCATAGGTACACCAAAACGCTGTGCAGAACCAAGCACCACGTCAGCACCTAATTTACCTGGCGCTTTTAATAGCATTAAGCTCATGATGTCGGCCGCAACACAGGCAATCGCTTTTTTGTCTTGTACTTGTGCGATAAGGTCTGTGAGGTCTACCACTTCACCAGATGTTGATGGGTACTGGAATAGTGCACCGAAGATTTCGTGGTTTGCAACGTCACTTGCAGGCGCTACAACTACGTCAAAACCAAACTGTTCAGCACGGGTGCTTACTACGTCAATTGTTTGAGTGTGTACGTCATCTGCAATGAAGAAAGTATTTGCTTTTTTCGCTTTTGCTACACGCTTAGCCAGGGCCATTGCCTCTGCCGCTGCTGTAGACTCATCAAGCAAAGATGCACTTGCCAAATCTAGGCCTGTCACATCCATAGTTAGTGTTTGGAAGTTAAGAAGAGACTCCAAACGCCCTTGTGCGATCTCTGGCTGGTATGGCGTATACGCTGTGTACCAACCTGGGTTTTCTAACACGTTTCGTAGAATAACATTAGGCACGTGTGTTGGGTGATAACCTTGGCCGATGTATGATTTAAATACTTTGTTTTGGCTTGCTACTGATTTTAGGTAGCTAAGCGTTTCAACTTCAGTACGGCTTTCACCAATCTTAAGACCTGTTTCTAAACGAATAGAGTCAGGTACCGTTTGACCGATCAGCTCTTCAACACTTGATACTCCAAGCTCAGCAAGCATCTCGCTTACTTGTGCGGCATTCGGGCCGATATGGCGACGAATAAAGTCTTGCTTTTGCTCTAATTGTTCAAGAGATTTGGCGTTTGACATTAGTCCAGATTCCTATGATCCAAATAAAATGGGTGTTCCTGCATTGATGCCTGACATTTTTGCCAGACAAAGGCCTTGGTAACGCAGTCACAAATAATGCTTTGAACGTTAACCAAACCAAAGCGGTTTGATTTAACAACAAAAGCCCCAAAAAATGGGGCTTTTAATCACACAACGAATTAGTCTTCGTCGATTGAGTTTTTGTAACCTTCGTGGTCAAGTAGGTTTTCAAGCTCTGACTCGTCAGACGCTTTAACTTTGAATAACCAACCGTCGCCATATGGGTCGTTGTTAACAGATTCTGGTGAATCTTCTAGCTCTTCGTTGATTTCAACGATAGTTCCAGTGATTGGTGCGTAGATATCAGAAGCCGCTTTTACAGACTCAGCAACTGCACAGTCTTCGCCAGCATCTACTTCGTCATCAACGTCAGGTAGGTCAACAAATACCATGTCGCCTAGAAGCTCTTGTGCATGCTCAGTAATACCTACAGTGAATACACCATCGCCTTCGCTGCGAACCCATTCGTGTGAAGATGCGTATTTTAACTCGCTAGGAATGTTGCTCATTTTTTGTTCCTTTGGTCGTTTTAGTTGGGCAACCGCCCATAATTCTACTCGTTACAATGATCTTAGATCACTGACTTACCGTTACGTACGAAGCTAGGCTTCACAACTTTAACGTCTACTAGCTTTTTGCGCATTTCAACTTGTGCAGTTTCCCCAGTTGAACGAGGAACACGTGCCAACGCCACGCTAAAACCTAAAGTCGGAGAGAATGTACCAGAAGTTATAACACCTTCGCCACCTTCTACGATAACTTTAGAGCCACCGCGCAATACACCTTTGCTTTCAAGCACCAAGCCAACCAGCTTATCAGTGCTCTTATCAGCACGTTGTTGCTCAACTACTTTACGGCCAATGAAATCACGATCTTCTGGTTCCCAAGCAATGGTCCAAGCCATATTAGCAGCCAGTGGAGAAACCGTTTCATCCATATCAGAGCCGTACAAGTTCATGCCCGCTTCTAAACGTAGCGTATCACGTGCACCTAAGCCAGCCGGACGCACACCTGCGTCCAGTAATTGCTGCCAAAGTTCTGCTGCATCGTCGTTATGAACGACGATTTCGTAACCTGCTTCACCAGTATAACCGGTTGTTGCAATGAATAGTTTTCCAGCTTGAACACCAAAGAATGGCTTCATGCCTTCAACTGCTGCACGCTGCTCATCATTTAAGATAGTCGCTGTTTTTTCTTTTGCATTTGGGCCCTGTACTGCAATCATTGCGTACTCTGGACGCTCAGTGACTGTCACTTCAAAATCAGCGGCCACTGCACCAATGTGTGCAAGGTCTTTTTCACGCGTTGCAGAGTTTACAACTAGACGATAATCCGTTTCTGTGAAGAAGTAGATGATAAGGTCGTCAATAACACCACCTTGCTCATTCAACATGCCAGTATATAGCGCTTTACCAGGCACAGTCAGTTTTGCAACATCGTTTGCTACAAGCTTGCGTAAGAATGCTTGTGCGTCAGCACCTTTAACATCCACAATGGTCATGTGCGATACGTCAAACATACCCGCATCTTGACGTACTGCGTGGTGCTCTTCGATTTGTGAACCGTAGTTGATTGGCATTTCCCAACCGTGGAAATCAACCATTTTAGCGCCTGCTTCTAGGTGCTTAGCATGTAGTACTGTTTTAGAAGTCATACTTGTCCTTCACTTTTTTGTGTTATGTAAGTCACTTTAGGTGCTTTACATATAATCGAGGTAAAAACCTCGAAGGGGTTAATCTTGAGCCGGTGACCAGCTCAAATGCACGGAATTAATTTACGCAAAAACCTTCTGCGCTGAGCTTTTTTTGCCACGCTGAAAGTGGGTCTTGCTGCGCGATAAGTTGATGCTGCTGTACACCATCTTGCAGTAAAGTTGTGATGAATACATCACCACTTTGTTTGCCATAACAAGCCTGTAGGTCAGAAATGCCTATGCCAGGTGTGAGCGAAAAGTTCGTTAATAATGAATCAAATGCAGCATTTCCACTGAGCTGTGCGATAACTAGGTCTTCTCGACGTACAAGTTCAATATCGTACTCGTGCTCATGCTGTTCAACTAACGCTTGTAAGGTTAGTGCAGCGTCTTGATCCAAAATAAAGCGATAAGCTGTCTCACTAAAGTAGTAAACCGCATAACGGTGACCATTGGCAAATGTGCCTTGAATACCAAGCCCAGGCGCTATCAACTTATTTAAATTGATCCCAAGCTCTTGATTAAGGAAAGGCGTCGTTTCAAAGCCACTAAAATCTAATACCACTTGACCTGCCAGTGCACTGTAAGCATTCTTTGCTGGTACAGTCCCTTGACGGTGTTTGGCAAAAATTATCGGAGAAAACGTCATACAACCACCTTAGTGAAATTAAGATGGACAAAAGTATAGGGTGGCAGATAACCAACAACAAATTGTAATTATTTATCAATTGATAAATAATATTAATGTATTCAAGATTTATAAATAGCTTTTTTAAATATGAAGAACTTATCAATTGATGGCCTACGGACACTTGTCACGGTTGTAGAGGTCGGAGGTTTTGCAAAAGCAGGTGAATTGCTCGGCTTGTCCCAACCAGCGGTAAGTTTGCAGATCCGGCGCCTAGAAGATTTACTTGGATGTAAATTGTTTAAAAAACAAGGCCAGCGCCAAGTGCTCAATCAATACGGCGAGCTACTCCTGCCACAAGCAAAGCAGATGTTGCAATACAATGATGCCATTTTGCAGCAATTTACATCTGAAAGCGTCACGGGTCGTGTGCGCTTAGGGATCCCCAGTGAGTTTGCCGCACGAATTCTACCTGCCATCATCGGCGATTTTGTGTCTCTTTACCCAGATGTGGCTTTAGAAGTGAAGTCAAGATTAAGTAAGCATTTACTCTCAGTATCAAGGCAAGATCAATTTGATTTGGTTTTGGCGTTAAATGAAGAGTTAGAATCTGTAACCCACCCAATATTTATGCGCGATCAACTGGTCTGGGTTGGCGACTTAACCCTTGCCAAAAAAGATGTCATCACCTTAGTCACCGCGCCGGAGGGCTGTATTTATCGACGTCGTGCCATTGAAGCGCTGCAACAGAGCGGCCGGCCTTTTCGCATCGTATACAGCAATGCAGACTTAACCGGCCTGACTGCGGCGTTAAACGAAGGATTGGGGATCACGGTTTTGGCCAAAAACACCGTACCAAGTGAATTGTCTTATCAAGAATATACCCCTGACTTACCGATGCTTGGCGAAATAGGGATCAGTTTAATTAAAAATACTCAGGAGTCTGCCCATGCAGTAAACAAACTCGCTGAGTTTATCGCGTTACGATTGTCGTAACGCAGCAACTTTACTGCCCTACAGCCTGCTTTACAAACAGGTTTTTGATCGGGCCTAAGTTATCAACTAGGCTCAAGCCCAGGCCTCGGATGAGCTTTTTCGCCGGGTGTGCACCTTCAAATAAATCTTTGAGGCCTTGCATCATAGCTATATGCTTTTGTGCATCCAATTTACGCGCTCGTTCGTACTCCCTGAGTACTTTGTGCGCAGCAAATTCCTGACTTTGCTCACCCAGCGCTTGAATTAAATGAGCTGCATCTTTTAAGCCTAAGTTCATGCCCAAACCCGCAAGTGGGTGAATGGTATGGGCAGCATCCCCCATTAATACTACGCGACCTTTTAACCATTGCTGTGCATATCGCATGGTAAGTGGAAACACCGCTCTGTCACTTTGTACTTCACACAGCCCACATTGCATATCTATAGCGACAGATAACGACTTATTGAATTCGCTAGGGCTTTGCGCCATAAGCTGTTTTGCATGCTCAGGAGACGTCGACCAAACAATTGAATGCATAGTCTCTTCGCGCAATGGTAAAAACGCCAATGGGCCTGTTGGTAAAAATACCTGACGCGCCGTATGCTGATGGGTACAATCTGTTTTGACCGTAGCTACAATTGCATGGTGGTCGTAATCCCAAAAGCTCAGCGGCATATCAAATAACTTACGCACCCCAGAGTTTGCGCCATCGGCAGCCACCAGCAGCTTGCTCATCACCGGCATACCTGACGCTAAGGTGATCAATACGTCAGTATCGGTTTGATGAATCGTTTGATAGCGACTTTCAAACGCCAGCGTGACATGTTCAAATGCTTGTAACTTATTGTACAGTGCGTAGCGAATACCATCGTTTTCAATGATGTGACCAAGCTCGGGGAGCTGTAAAGCTTGCGCATCAAATGCTATTTTGCCAAAGCTGTCCGCATCTCTGACATCCATTGCGGTATAAGGTGTTGCTCTACTGGCAAAGATATCCTGCCAAACATCCAGTGATTCAAATAATTGCTGACTGGCAAGACTAATCGCACTCACCCGCACACTGTAGTCTTCAGTTAATGGCTGTGGCGCAGTGCCAGCGTCAAGCACCATCACTGAAATACCTTGTCGTGCTAAACCCAATGCCAGCGTTAATCCAATACAGCCTCCACCGACTATACATACTTGCACTTGCTGCATGAGAGCTCCTCTATTGCACTCGGCCCATTAGCTGTCTAGCCAATGGCATTTTTAAATTGGGAAACAGACTGATCATCATCAAGCCGCAACTACGTCCAAAAGCGATACTGCGAGACTCGTTAGAAAATAGCCTCACAAGGCCATCAGTCAAAGTCATCACACGCCCGATGTCTTGATCTCTGGCGACTTTATACGCATGGGTAAATCCATGATCACCCCAGCTATCGAGCGCTGTTGCCTGTAACTGTGTGACTAAACATTGAATATCACGCATACCAAGGTTAAAGCCCTGACCAGCAATCGGGTGAATGGCGTGAGCGGCATTACCTATCACCACCACTCGATGATGCACCACACTAGAGATACGGCCATGAACCAGCGGATAACGACTGCGTGTACCCACCGCTTCAAACAGGCCGCCACGATAGCCAAACTCTTGCTGTAGACGCATTAAAAACTGACTATCATCAAGCGCTAAGACTTCCTCAAGCGCACTTTGATTCATGCACCACGCTACCGAGAAACGACCTTCGCTCATCGGTAACAGCGCAATAGGCCCCTGTGATGTAAAACGTTCAAAAGCTTGACCCTGATGCTCAGGCGACACTTTCACATTGGCAATTAATGCCCCTTGCTCATATGGAAAGCTGTCAAACTCGAGATTTATTAAATCTCGTGTCGGTGATTGTGCCCCATCGGCAACCACCAGCAGTTTTGCCTGTAATTTTACGGCTTCATCACTATCGAGTGTCACTTCAACACAGTCTAAATGCTGCACTAGTGAGTTGACCTTTGCAGGACAAAACAAAGTAATGTCTTGGCTTTGCAATTGCTGGTGCAAGAATTGACCATATGGATTCACTTCTACCACATAGCCCAGTGCATCAACTTGATACTCTTGAGGTGTGATCGACGCTTTTCCAAAATGGCCTCTATCAGACACATTGACCTTTAAGATTGGCTCGGCAAAAGACCAGGTTTTATTAAAGAGGTTAAGCTGGCTCAAGTAATCAACGGATTGCTCAGCCAGCGCTATGCAGCGATCGTCAAAACTTGGGTGGCTTTGCGCTTTAGGGGCAAATGCTTCCACCACAGCTATACGGCAGTTGGGAATTTGTTTTTTAATACTGACGGCAGCAGTGGCACCTGCCATGCCACCACCGACAATAAGTACGTCGAATTGTTGCAAGCCTGATACTCCCAATTCTTGCAGTTAGGCTTTTTGCATCAGCGCTTCAATCTCTGCTATCGATTTTGGCACATCAACAGTTAAGTTTTCATGGCCATTTTGCGTGATCAGTAAATCATCCTCAATGCGCACGCCAATGCCTTTGTACTGTGCTGGTACTTCAGCATCTTCATCGAAATATAAGCCGGGCTCAATGGTCAAGACCATGCCCGCTTCAAATGGTCGATCTGCTTCATCCAGCTTATACTCGCCAACATCATGCACGTCTAAACCGAGCCAGTGACCTACACCATGCATATAAAATGCTTTGCAAGCCTGTGCTTCGATCAACTCGTCAACGGTGCCTGAAAGGATACCCAGTTCAATTAGGCCTTCAGTTAAAACACGCACAACCTGTTTGTTGGCTTTAACTAAAGTACCACCCGGTTTCACTTCTTCAAATGCTGCCAATTGCGCTTTGAGTACTAAGTTATATATCTCAGTTTGCGCCGCGCTAAACTGACCACTAACCGGGAAAGTCCGTGTTATGTCAGCAGCATACCCTTCCAATTCACACCCGGAGTCGATCAAGATCAAATCCCCCGACTTTAACGCATCACTATTTTCAGTGTAATGCAATATATTGGCATTGTTACCTGAGCCAACAATGGTGCCATATGCTGGGTAGCGGGCGCCATTCATTGCGTAGTGGTGGTGTATTTCAGCTTCTAATTGATATTCAGTGGCGTCAGGCTTAGCAAATTGCATCGCTCGCACATGCGCCTGTGCGCTAATTTGTGCCGCCTTGCGCATCACGGCAATTTCATTGTCTGACTTAAACAAACGCATTTCATGCACCAAGGGACGGATATCCTTGATGGTTTCTGGTGCTTTATAGCCTTTTTTCGGCGCACCGCGCAATGTGCTTAACAAGCTCCACACCTTGTCATCAAATAGGGGGTAAGTTCCCTGACCAAAGTACAAGGTTGCACAGCCATTCACCAATGCTAACAATTCGTCATCTAAGTCAGTTAAAGCATAAGTTTCATCCATGGCAAACTGGGATTTGGCCATTTCAAAGCCCACTCGTCTGCCATGCCAGATCTCGGCAAGTTTGTCTTTATTACGGCAAAATAAGATAGTACGGCCACTGCCTGCTTTATCTTTATGTAGTACCAGAACGGCATCCGGCTCTTTGAAACCCGTTAAGTAAAAAAAGTCGCTGTCTTGGCGAAATGGAAACTCAGTGTCGCGACTGCGGGTAATTTCAGCAGCCGCAGGGATAATCGCCACCGCATTGTTATCTAGGCTGTTTAGCAGTCGCGCGCGACGTGCTACAAACTCTTCATTTTTTATCATAATTAGTGCACTGTTTTTGATGTTGCGCCATTTCCTTGCTCTCTGCCCATCTCTGCAAAGCATAAAAGCGCAGAAACACGAATATACTCGACCACTTCATGAAATGCTTGTTGGTCTTCCTCTGTATCATCGAAATGCGTATCAAGCTTAGTGATCTCACTGAAGTCACTGATCACTTCTTTTACATCATCAGACAACTTACCATAGTCTTTCTGCTTTAGACCAAAGCCAAGCAAAAACCCTGAAACCCAAGAAACTAACGCGTTGGCTTGATCGATAAGTGCTTCATCGCCATTTGGCAAATAGACTTCAAAAGTGTGTTCAGGATCATTAAAACGCTCTACCACAAGCTTGTATAACTCTGCTAAAAACCCTTTAAGTTCAACACCGAAAGCTTGGCCGTCATTGAATACATCACTGAGCAAACCTAAGTATTCTTTATCATCAATACTCAAGCCACAGGCCAAAATGCCACTAATGGTGCCATGAACTTCTGCTGGTGCGACAAAGATGCCGTGTTTTTCGAGTAGTAACTGTGCTTGCTGGTAATCTTTTAATTCGATCATAAGGCTTAATTCTCATTCACTTGATAAGGTTAATGCTAACATTCGAAGTATAGCAACTACAATGCATTGTCTTATCTGTAGGGAAAAAACCCCACAGTTCTAGCAGTTTGCCAACAAATACATAGATAGTTTTCGAACATAGAATGTAGGTCGTGTGTATGGAAAAAAAGCAAAAGTTGAGCAGCCAATACTCAGTAGATGATTTTGCCAGCAAATAAGTAAGATTTTTTCATTTTATGGTTTAAGCATTCGGTGTTGTCTTATATACTAAAGTTGTTCCCTAGCTCGCCGGACAGTGGATTATGTCCCTGAGCCGATAAACTTTTTTTAGGAATGCAGTTTATTCACTTTTGCGCAAGCTTGGCAGGTACCGAGAAGCCTACGGTGGGTTGTTGCCTTCCGCCTTGAACCTTAGGGTTCAAGGACTTACATCCGCATCCGCGCAGCCGGGGACACCTTAATCTGCCATCAAAACCCGCATAAAGTCCGCCTGACTTATTCCTTTTTCCGAATACATAAAAAAACCCACAGAACATCATCCTATGGGCTCACTATTTACACTGATTTTCTATTGTCTATATAGATGACTTACGCTTCACTGGCTGCGCATACATAGACAAAACAAACTCTTTTAGCTCGTTTGGAAGTGTCTCAATATTTTGCTTGAAACGCTCAGTTTCTTCACTGCTGCTATTTGCTTGTTCGCCCGCTGCTAAATAGTTTGTTGAATGCAAGTAATAGTTATCAATGATTTGCTTGTCGATGATTTGCGCCAACTCCTCTGGCGTTTCAAAATCATCCTCAATTGGTGTCCCAAATGCGACATGGACATTGCCTTTATCAGCGCTAAATCCATCAATGATACTCTTGATATCTTCGCCTTCTTCCTTTTGATACTCACCAAACTGCTGCTTGTGATACAGCTCTTTGGCTTTTGCCAGTGCACATGGCTCGTATTGATAAGAAATTGATACTGGCACTACCTTTAGCTTTCGCACGTAATCAGCAAATGGTTCTTTTAAGCGCCTGCCCTGAAGCTGCAGCATTTTTAATAGTGCAGGGTCGGTATAGTCAATACCATCTTTTGCACGGCCTTCTTTTTGCGCAATCCAAATCGAATTACCTTCTTGCAGTGAGTCATAAATGTAACCTGATAACTGCGACAGCGCTTTGAGCATTTCTTTTGGCGCTTTTGCTGAGCGCTTTACAATAAAGCTCTTATTCAAGCGCATCAACTCGGTAATATAAGGGACTTGCAACAAGTTATCACCAATTGCAATGCGTACCGTCGGTAAATTGTTCTGGTGCAATCCCCAGTTAACCAACGCGGGATCTAACACGATATCGCGGTGATTAGAAATAAACAAATATGCGGCATTTTTATCTAAACGCTCAAGCCCAGAATAGGTAACTTTGGAAGTGGTGCGCTCAACCAACATAGACAAATATTGCGCCACCTCATTTTGAACCGCTTCAACATTATTGACAGTTTTCCATTTAGACTTGAGTCTCGCTTTTACCAAAGGCCTGCTAATAGCGGCAAAAGACGCTATCCATTTTGGTAGGTTATGTTCGGCAATAACATCTAAAAACTGTTCGTCGGCCAATAGCCTGTCTAGGGCCGCGGGCACTTCATCATCATTATAAGGTCTGATATCTGCGTATTTATCCACTAAATTACTCTTACTGATCTAGGCGTGTGACAAAAAAACGGCCTATTCTATCTCGCTCTTTACCCGGATGCTAAGAATATCAAGTCTGACCACACTAGGTTGTCAGACGTTGTTTGAAATCTTTCGCGAATAAACGCAGCATCAACACCGCAAGTAAAATGGCACAGACTTGACTCAGCCAACTTGGCAATACTTCATGCTGATGCCCTGCCATTGCGGCCACTTCAAAACCAAATTGCAAAACGAGATAGTCCGTTAAAAAACCAAACAAAATAGCGACTCCAATCACAGCTGTAATATATGCAGCTACAGCTCGACGTCCTAGCTCTTTTGCAACCACCCCAATGGTCGCTACATTTGTTGCAGGCCCCGCTAACATAAAGACTAACACTGCTCCCGGCGACACCCCAGCGAGCAGCAGTCCTGCAGCAATAGGCGTCGAAGCCGTCGCACAAATATACATGGGAATACTGATCAATATGACCACTATCATGGCCAATATACCGTTACCCCATTGAGCTAAAAACTCGGTCGGTACATATGTTTGGACTAATGCTGCGAAGAATATACCAATTAGAAGCCAAACCATAGTATCAGATAATAGCTTGTTACAACTAAATTTGACTGCTTGCCAGAGCTTGGTAGGCAAGCCGTCCTTGGGTTTGCTTTGAGAAGAGCAGCAAGCACTTACTTCTGATTGGTCTATTTTATCTTCTCTAGAGCAACAGTTGGTCTGATGATCCTGCTCAATGTGTTCATGACTGTGCGCACCAAGCTGTTTGGTTGGGCTACTTTCAGTGCTACAGCAAGTTGTTACAGGTTCCGACACTTGCTCAGCGCAAACAGGTGCAGCTTCCGCGACAGCTCCCTGTTCCTGAGAACAACAAGAAACTTGGGGTTTAGGAGTCGCTTGCAAAGCTTTAGAGCAACACGACGTCGCTTGTGGTTGCTTATCACAATGCTGCGCGTTCCCAGACAACTCAGTGCTGTCTCTGCCAACCAATAACCCCGCCGTGATCGCGCTGGCTACCGCAGCAATTGGTCGAATAACAGCCATAAAAGGCCCCAACATAGCGTACGATACAGAAATAGAATCCACGCCGGTTTCTGGCGTTGACACTAAAAATGCGGTAGTAGCACTTTTCGACCCACCCGCGCGTCGCAACCCAATGGCAGCAGGGATCACACCACAGGAACACAGTGGCATAGGCGCACCGATCAATGCCGCTTTAACAGTCGTCCACAATCCCTCTTTACCTAAATGACGTTGTAAAAAGTCTTTTGGAATAAATACATTAAGTAAACCAGCCAGTAATAACCCCAGCATCAACCAAGGTGCTGAAATTACAAATAATTGCCAAAAGTTACTGATGAGTGTCATCTAAATCCTCCAGTGCCGTTAAAATTGAACAGGCGTTTGCGGGTTCATCACCACCACAACATTGATCAGCGAGTAAAGTCAATGAACGTTCAAACATACTCAGCTCCGAAATTTTTTCACGAACCCAATCTCGCTTTTGTAAAGTCAGGGTTTTTACTTCTTCACAGCGATATAATTGTTTATCAATCTTGATACTCAATAATTCTTGAATATCTTTGAGATTAAACCCGACTTCCTTTGCGCGAATAATAAACCGCAGCCTATCAACTGCCTGTTTATCATATAGACGATAGCCCGCCGCACTTCTTTCATTGGCAACCAATAACTCTTGTTGCTCGTAATATCTCAGCGTATCCGTTGACACGTCTAACAACTTTGCAAGTTGCCCTATTCGATACATCGCCATAGTTATCCACTCAGTTAACACGATAAAGTCAGCTGACGCTCTTAAGCCCGTGCAACCTGTTAGCCACAATAAATCAAATTTAAGTGCTAAAAGTGATACACTGGCGTTTGCTATTTGCTGAACGCACACACATGAACTCTGCAAATGGTGTCGTGAACGAGCGCGTTTAATGCCCACCAATTAAGTAGGCGCTAAAATTCACCGCCACCATTTCGTCAATTTCATCACTAATAAAGAGTATAAACCTTGGAGTTAACTCCAAAGTCAATAACGAGATAAAAATATGAATATTGTTGTTTTGGATGCCGCTACTTTGGCCGGCGTCGACCTTTCTCCACTTCACGAATTTGGCACTGTAACCACCTATGAGTACACCAGCCCCTGTGAGGTCGACAGCCGCATTCAACAGGCAAATATCATTGTCTCTAATAAAGTTCAGTTGAATAGTACTCACTTTGCAATAGCACCTGAATTAAAGTTAATCTGTGTTGCTGCCACAGGCACCAACAATATTGATCTGGTCGCGGCAAAAGACGCAGGCATTGCTGTCACTAATGTTGCCGGATACTCAACCCCTTCTGTCGTTCAGCACACCTTTACCTTGCTAGGTAACCTCATGAGCAATATTCATCGCTACGCCGCAGATACCAAACAAGGTACTTGGCAAAAAAGCAAAATGTTTTGCCGTCTAGATCACAGCATTAATGATATTGCCAATAAACGTTTTGTTATCGTCGGCTATGGTAACCTTGGCCAAGCAACTGCTAAAGTCGCTGAGGCATTTGGTGCCAAAGTGATCATTGCTGAGCGCCCAAATAGCAAAGCAACACGTAATGGCCGTATGGCATTTGAAGATGCAATGAAGATCGCTGATATCGTTTCAATTCACTGCCCACTCACACCACAAACTGAAGACTTGTTTAACGTTGAGACACTTTCACTGTTGCCAAAACACGCCATTCTTATCAATACAGCACGTGGCGGCATTGTCAATGAGCAAGCTCTCGCTGATGCACTCGCTAACAATCAAATCGCCGCAGCAGGTGTTGATGTGCTTTCGGTTGAACCTGCCGATGCCGATAATCCATTGATCAAGTATCAAGGCGACAATCTAATGTTGACCCCACACACCGCATGGGCCAGTCAAGAGTCAATCACCCGATTAATTCTTGGTATCGCTGAAAACATCACCAGCTATTTGAATGGTGGACAACATAACCGTGTAGTTTAACCCGACAAACGCACTGCATTTTAGGCCACTCAATAAAAGTGGCTTAAAACACCACATTTTATTCATTATTGTTACTATTTAGTGTAAAACTCATATCCACCCTTCCAGAAAAGCCATAACCCATTGATTTTTAAACACAAAAAAACTGGCAAAACAATTGCTAAAGTTAAGGTAAGTAAAAAATAGGATAAAACTTGATGATGACTGTACACATCAGGTCATGAGGATAACACAATGAAAAAATTACTTGTTGCTACTGCGCTTTTAAGCACTACATTACTGTCTGGTTGTATCGTTGCCGTGTCTGACGGTGAAATGCGTCACTACAATAGCTGGCCTGCAAAACACCAAGAAAATAGAGATAAGATCAGCGAACTCGCTCTGGGTACTAGCTATAAAGAAGTCACTAAAGAATTTGGCACGCCAGACTTCAACGAAGCAGTATCAAAAGACGGCCACACATATCAGGTCCTGTACTTTGCTACAAACAGAAAACACGCTGATGGTCAAATCACCAAAGACGAATGCACACCATTGGTGTTTAAAAACAACCAACTCGTTGGTTTTGGTCAGTCGGCAGTAGACACTTACCTGTAATCAATTATTTATACATTTCCCTGCTCAAGCCGCATCTCGCGGCTTTTTCATTTGGATTACTATTAGCGGTTGACCAATACTACTCGCTCTTGCAATTGGTGTGCTTGTAGCAAAGCTTCATCCGCTTGCTTCAAACTATCTTGGTGATCACCGGAAAAATCTTCTTTGACATGGACCACACCAATGCTAATCGTTACATGCGCACAAATGGGTGAGCTTGGATGAGGAATTGACAAAGCATCCACCGCTTGATGCATAGCCGCAGCCAGAGATAGAGCTTGATCGGCATTGCGTTTATTCATCAGTGCAACAAACCGCACGCCATCGTAGCGCGCGACAAACCCTTCTACTTTTTGTGTGATACCTTCCAGTACCTTGGCAACTTTTACCAAGCACTCATCGCCAGCACTGAACCCACAACTGTCGTTGTATTCTTTATAATAATCTATATCCACCAGCAAAATTGATAGTGGCACGTGTTGATCCCGACTTTGATACCAAAGCTGAGCAAGGGTCTCATCTAATGCTCTACGATTCGGAATTTCGGTTAATCCATCGATATTTGCTAAACGCTCAAGCAAGTCATTCTTTTGCTTAATTGCCAAATGAATTTTTATCCGCGCTTTGACGATATTTGGGCTAAACGGCTTAACAATATAATCCACCGCGCCCAACATCAGTCCACGAGCTTCATCTTGATAGCTATTACTAGCTGAAATGACTATCACCGGAATTTGATAGCTACTGGGATCTGCTTTGAGCTGTAACAGAAAATCAAGGCCTTCATCATCAGGCATTAAAATATCCACAATGATCAGGTCAAAGCGTGTTTGCAATAAGCGTTCAAATGCCTGATCACTATTGGAACAACCAATCACTAAGTGCTCATCAGATAATGTATTTTCTAAAACCACGCGATTGAGAGGATCACCGTCTAACACTAAGATATTGGCTGACTTTTGCATTTAACTTCCTTTTGCTTCCAATAAAATAAATTGTTGAGCTTGTTGAATTAAAGAGATTAACTCATCTCGTATCTGCTCATTCAAAGAGGTGCTGCTTAGTCCACTAGCTAATGAGTTATCCAGCTTTTCACGGCGAGCGCTTGCCTCGGCCAATTTGGCATAGTCGGCTAAACGCACCAGCCCAATACCACCAGCAGCCCCTTTAATACTATGTGCAATCTCAGCCAACCGCACATTGCTATCAACGGCTTGCAAATCACGCACATACTCATCACACAGTTTAGCAAACTTATCCAACATTGCTTTTACAAGGTCTGAGTTATTCATCAGCTGTCTCAGAGCAAACGATTTGTCAAAAACACGCAGGTGATTTCCTACATAGGGCTGCAAGGCGACACATAAGTCATCTGGGGAAATGGGTTTAACTAAAAATGCATTAACGCCATGCTCGAACGCTTTTTCTTTTTCATGTTCATGCGCATTTGCAGTTAGCGCAATGATTGGCAATGCCTCTTCACTTAATTGCTCACGGATAATTTGAGTTGCCTGGTAGCCATCAATATGTGGCATATAGATATCCATCAGCACCATATCAGGTTTGAGTTTTTGGCAAATATCCAAAATACCCAGTGCACTAGAGAGCGCCACAACTACCGCACCATGTTGCTCCAAAACCGTTTTGGATATATCAAGGTTGAGTACATTGTCATCAACCACCAAACATAAAGCGTTTGCCAAACGATCATGACTTGGCGTCGACGTTGTACCTTGCTCAAACGGTGATAAACACAGCGACTGGTAAAACATGTGCTCAGGTAACCTAAGAGTGGTAAGTGAATGGCTTGCACATTGCGACATATTTAAATTATTGGGCACCACAAGCCCAGAGCAGCTTGATGACTCCATATCACTAAAGTGATGACACAAATAGCTCAACTCCTCGATGTCATCACAGGCGATATACGCAAATTTATCCAACTGCTCCAGTGCCTCACCAAAATTGGCAAAGTGCGTGACTTGATAGGTCGATAAATAACTCGGTGGTGTATTTGTTGATACCAAACATATGTTGTTGTGACTGGCCTGATAAGTCCGGCCGTGTGTTTTCAACATCAATTCAAATTCAAAAGTGCTTCCAACTCCTTCTTCGCTGCGGATCTCAATTTTGCCACCCAATAAAGTAACTTGTTGTTTTACAATAGCCAGCCCCAAGCCTATTCCTTCATATTCTCGAGAGCTAGATTCATTTCCTTGTGTAAATGCGTCAAACAGGCGGTTTTGGTCCACTTTTTTAATGCCCGGGCCAGTGTCAAATACAGCAAAAGACAGCCACTGTTCTCCTACTTTGCTCCATTTTGTCTCTACTCTAAGGCCCACTTCACCCTGGCTTGTGAATTTAACCGCATTACCTAACAAATTGACGAGAATTTGCTTGATCCGAGCTTCATCCCCCACAAATTCCGGCCATACATTAGCCGCAACCTGCAATTTCAAGCCTAAGTTTTTTGCGTCGCTTAACGGCTGGATCAGCGCACTTAAACTGCTCATCAAGTTCAATATCGTAAATGATTTGCTATGCAGTTTAGCTCTTCCCCCTTCGAGGCGAGCGAAGCTTAATATATCGCTCAGCATCGTCAGCAGCTGTTTCGCTGCGGTTTCAATATGCGCTAACTTTTCACTGTCTTGGGCACGTGTTAATCCTGGTTTTAAGATCCCCACCAGTCCCAGTATCGCATTTAAAGGCGTTCGGATCTCATGGCTGATATTGGCAATAAAGCGGCTTTTCGCTCTATTTGCACGCTCGGCCTCTATCTTAGCCTTAGTTAGGGCTGTGACATTTTGCACATGGATCACAAAGTATTTTGGCACCTTTTGCTTGTCCCAAACGAGTGACACACTCAGTTGAAGCCACAGCGCTGACTCACTTTGTGACAAGCTCAGAACTTTCACCCCTTTGCGCTCTGCCAATAATTGCGCCAACACCCCATTGAGTGTATCCAGCTCGTCTTTATCAAATAAAGCGCTTAAATGCTGTCCAACTTCAACGCCATCTAGCAGTTTACGAACAGCACGATTGAACTCTAAAATCACACACTCTGTTGAGACCAATAAAATACCATTTGGTGCGTGTTTAATTGCTGCTTTAAAGTTTTGCTCAGAGGCACGCAGCGCGATCATAGCCTGCTGTTGTTCACTTATATCACGGGCAATGCCTAAACTACCGATACGACTCCCCTGTTCATCAAACAAAGGAGATACACTCACCAAATAAGCTTTTTCATCGAAGTTGAGCGTTTCTGTCAATGGGATACTGTGTAACTCCATCGCCTGCTCCAGATCGAGTAATTCTAAGTATTTTTGACTCACTTCCTGATGCTCTTTGGCAACCAGTTCCGCTTGCACCACCCCAATAAATCGCTCGAATGCCTGATTACAACCAATAAATGAACCATCAATATTTTTAAAATAGATTAGATCCGGCACTGAATTAAGCACAGTATTGAGCAGGGCAGCTTGGCGTTCTTTGGCCTCAAAGCTGCGAGACAGCGCTTTTCTTTGGCGCTGAACCTGATCGTCTAAACGCGCATTATGAGTTTCCATTTGCTCAAATAAGGCTTGTCTTTGAGTAACAACTTGTTTGATTTCTTTAAACCATGGTTGCCAGTCACTTGGTACTGGATAGTTGAGCGTATGATCTTCTGCTAAGTCTTGCTTGGTCAGGTAGTGTACAAAATGTTTTAGCGGACGAATAAAAATTTGCCCGTTCAACCACAAAAACGTAAAAAAGGTGAACACAATAAACAGGGTCAAAAAGCCAAGTTCAATCATGACCTCCTCAAACACCGCTGCAACAAAGGCGTCTTCTGATTGCTGAAACCGCAATGTGTAAGGTGCATTTTTAATTGCTCCTTGTAGCTCAACCCCCCCGCGCCATAACCTTGCATACTCAACCATGGGGTCTTTTTGTAAAACAGTTGCTTGGCTGCTTTGTACCAAAACTTGTGAATTTGCGTCGACCAGTGCCAATGCCCCACCATCGAAGGTCAACTTATCCAGCAATGCAGTTACTTTGTCTGCACTATAAATCAGAATAATGTGTGATTTACCACCGCTGATAATGGGCTGCGCGATACTAAAATAGGTATTGCCGAAAAGCCGAGTCTGTTTACTATCAGGGTTGGCTAGCACACCTTTTCTTGGACTAAAACGCCCTTCAACAATGGCCGTCAATAAATGGCTTTGTGTATCATCTCGGCGCTTTACAAAGGCAAAGCCATGTTCATTAAAGTATGCCACGGCCTCCAGCTCACTGATCAATGCCAACGCAGTATCAAAGCTAGGGCCCAGCGCCATCACGTGCAACCAATGCTCCAATATATGAGGCGAAGCCTTGTAGGTACCCAGACCAACCAATTCCCCCCCCTGCTCAGGCAGTCGATGATAATAGTATCCCAACTGCTGGCGCACTTGCTGCTGCACATTATTGGCGAGTTGATATTTAATCGGTGTATCAAGACCTCTTTTAATGCTACCAATAACCGTACTTGCGGCACTCGCAGCTTGATCGACCTGTGCCAATACCGCTGAAAACTGCACCTGATACACGTCATATTGGCGCTCTAACTTAATATTGAATAAGTGAAAACACAGCACGATTGCAAGAATTAGGGGTATCAATAAAGCGACACAAATAGATTTTCGGTAAGTTTTAAGTGGCAGGAACTCTGACAAAATGTCCATTCATGGGCCTGTAATAATTGCTTCCATCTTTTTTTGAAAGAGTAGCGAGCACAATTGAGATAAGCAAGTGCTTCACGTTGGCTGCAATCTATTTTGCACAAATAGCCGATGCACAGCAGAAAACCACATGGGCTCACCGCTATCCACCAGCTACCTGCTAACGAGTCAATAATGGCTCACAGCGTGTTTTACAAGTTCTCTTCTGCAAACGACGCCAGTCTACTGCGAACAACCCCGTTGAGGTTGACTGTTGCGCTTCCTTCAAAATCTTTAAAGCGCTCAACAATATAGGTCAATCCGGAGGTCACCGGCGTCAAGTAGTTGCTGTCTATCTGCGCCAAATTCCCGGTACATATCAATTTAGTCCCTTCGCCACAGCGCGTAATAATGGTTTTCAGCTGCGATGCCGTTAAATTTTGACTTTCATCCAAGATCACCACTGCATTTTGAATGCTCCGCCCACGCATAAAGTTCACAGACTTGAATTGAATATTCGCCTTCTCCATTATGTAATTGCGACTGGAAATTGGACTTTCATCATGTTTGTGAAGTACTTCCAAGGTATCAGTGATCGCTGCCAACCACGGTGCCATTTTCTCTTCTTCTGTGCCAGGTAAGAAACCTATACTTTCGGCAATTTCTGGCGTATTTCTGGTAACAATGACTTTATCGTACACCCCTTTTTCAATGATCATCTCTAGCGCACTGGCCAATGCCAATAAAGTTTTACCACACCCCGCAGGTCCGGTGAGTACCACCAGTTCAATATTAGGGTCGAGTAAAGCATCTAAAGCCATACCTTGATACACATTTTTTGGCTTAACCCCCCAAGCTTGTTGATGCATTAAACGCTCAACACTGATGTCCTTTAAGGTGACATGGGCCTCATCGTAACCGACAACACGGGCTGCAAAATGCTCACTGCCATCGAGTAAATATTCATTGTAAAAGACTTCCGGCATCAGCGACTTTGGCACTTTATGCAAGCTATAACGGCCCTGTTGCTCAGTTTGACACTCACCAACAGTAGCCCAAAAGTCGCCTTCGAACTTGTTATACCCTGAAGTGAGTAAATTAATATCATCAATTAATTGGTCAGTGCGGTAATCTTCAACAAATTTTAATCCCACTCCTTTTGCTTTAAGTCGCATATTGATGTCTTTGGTCACCAAGACTACACGCTTTTCTACATACTGTTTTTGCAACTGCAATGCACAGTTGATAATGCTGTGATCATTTTCATTGCCGGGCAGACCAGAGATACTATCAGGGTATAAATGGTCGTTGACGATAATGAGCTTGCCACTGCTGGCTGGTTTATTCGGGTCTCTCTGTACTTTAGGTAAATCAACACCTTCTAACATTTGCTCAGGTGTTGCATCGGTTAAGACATCGTCGAGGCTACGAATTGCAACCCGCGCATCTCTGCTGACATCACGCTTTCGATCTTTGATGTGGTCAAGTTCTTCTAACACTGTCATGGGGATCACAACATCGTGTTCTTGGAAGGAGAGGTAAGCGAGGGGCTCATGAAGTAAAACGTTGGTGTCTAGTACATATATTTTCCGGTCGAGGTCATCTTTTCCCATAGTGCATTCCTATTCGTCTGCAATTTCTATGATTGAACACTGCATTGCTCGCCACACAATACATCGCTCTAACTTAATTTTAGTCTATTTGTCACAAAAGTCGTTTTTATGACAAAAAGTGCAGTTTGAAACTGTCCCTATTTATTTCCAGATATGTGCATTGTCACTTTTTTTAATCAATTGGATCGTATATTTTATCTCCAACTATGAGTATGTTTGACTATGCTTAATAGCCACTATTGCACAATAAAAAACAATCAACGGTGAGCAAACAACAAATATGTACGAGTTATTTGGTAAAACCCGCACAACACCACGCTGTAAGGCACATTTATTGTGTTTTTACAATCTTGAACAAGGCTTTGCTTCTCGGTAACATAGCCGCCTTTTTTCTGCGAAGATGAGAAAACCATGAATTTTTCCTTAGGTCAGCGCTGGATAAGCGATACCGAATCAGATTTGGGTTTAGGGGCCATTGTCGCCTTAGAGGGTCGACAAGTAACCATTCTGTTTCCCGCCAGTGGAGAAAACCGCGTTTATTCTGTACAAGAAGCGCCGGTGACTCGTGTAGCATTTAATCCTGGGGATGTTATCCGCAGTGTCGAAGAATGGGAAATGCGTGTAGAGAGCATCGAAGAGCAAGGGGATCTGCTTTGCTATCATGGTGTTCGTCTAGACACAGAAGAAACTGTCAGCCTAAAAGAAACCTTTTTAGATCACTTCATTAAGTTTAATAAGCCTCAAGACAGGCTATTTGCGGGTCAAGTCGATAGATTTGATCGCTACACATTGCGCTACCAAACTTGGCAGCACCAGTTTAACCGTCAGCAATCTCATCTAAAAGGCCTTATCGGTCAACGTGCGAGCTTAATTCCGCACCAGTTGTACATTGCCGATGAAGTAGGACAGCGTTTTGCACCGCGCGTTTTGCTGTCTGATGAAGTAGGACTCGGTAAAACCATCGAAGCCGGCATGATTTTGCATCAGCAAATTCTTACTGGTCGCGCCAGCCGAGTGTTGATCGTTGTTCCTGAAAGCCTGCAACATCAGTGGCTAGTAGAGATGTTGCGTCGTTTCAACTTACACTTTTCTATTTTCGACGAAGAGCGCTGTGACGAAGCATTTGCCGACTCTCCTAACGTCTTTGAAACTGAACAATTGGTGCTGGTAAGTCTTGAGTTTATCACCAAAAAGCGCCGCTGGTTTGAACAGGCGACTCTGGCTGATTGGGACCTGCTCATTGTCGATGAAGCACACCACTTAACCGTAGAAAAAGACAAACCAAGTACTGAGTATCAGCGTATTGCTGAACTAAGCCAAGATATTCCAGGCCTCATTCTATTAACTGCAACACCTGATCAGCTGGGCCATCGCAGTCACTTTGCCCGCTTGCAGCTATTAGACCCTGATAGATTCTATGACTACGATGCATTTGTTGCAGAAGAGAGCAATTACAAAGAAATTGCTGATGCGGCAAACCAATTGTTGCAAGATACTGAACTGGATGAAAAAGCCACGCAGACCATCACTGAGCTACTCAAAGAAACTGATATCTCTGAGTTACTTAAGCGTGTCGCAGAAAAAGAACAAAGTGCAAAACAAGAACTACTGGGTATGTTGCTTGACCGTCACGGAACCGGCCGTATCTTGTTTAGAAATAGCCGCAGCGGTATTAAAGGCTACCCAAGCCGAAAAATCCACGCTCACGCGGTCGAAATGCCGAAACAATACAAGACAGCTATGTCTGTTTTAGGCAATATGGGTGGCATTCAAACGGCTGAAAAAAGCGCGTTACGCGCATTGTTCCCAGAAAAAATCTTCCAAGAGTTTGAAGGGGAAAGCGCAAGCTGGACACAGTTTGATCCGCGCGTAAATTGGCTGATTGAAAAACTCAAAGAGTTAAAACATGAAAAAGTGCTCTTGATCTGTGCAGAAGCACAAACCGCGATCAGCCTAGAGCAAACCCTGCGCGAACGTGAAGGCATTCGCTCAGCGGTGTTCCATGAAGGCATGTCTATTATTGAACGTGATCGCGCAGCAGCGTATTTTGCCGACGAATATGACAGTGCACAGGTATTACTGTGCTCTGAAATTGGTTCTGAAGGGCGTAATTTCCAGTTTTCGCATCACTTAGTGCTATTTGACTTACCGCTGAACCCAGATCTATTAGAGCAGCGTATTGGTCGTCTAGACCGTATTGGCCAACAACATGATGTAAATATTCATGTGCCTTATTTTGCCAATACCGCACAAGAAGTGTTACTGCGCTGGTACAACGAAGCATTAGATGCTTTTGAAACCACCAGCACCACAGGCCAGCTACTCTTTAAAGAGTTTTCTGAAGATTTACTCGAGTTTATCGCAGCTCACAACTGTGACGAAGAAGAGCTAGACCCACTACTTGAGCAAGTTGCCAAGGAAAATAAAGTACTTCGCGCCAAAATGGAGCAAGGTCGGGATAGACTCCTTGAACTACATTCAAGCGGTCAAGGCCGTGCCGAGCAGATCGTCAGTGAAATTGAAACGCTCGACGACGATGTTATCCTGCCAGCTTATATGATTAATGTGTTTGATATCTTTGGCGTTAACCAAGAAGATAAAGGTGAAAACACCATTATTCTGAAGCCGACAGAACACATGCTCAATCCATCTTTTCCTTGTTTGAAAGATGACGGCATCACGGTCACATTTGATCGCTCAACATCTCTGTCTCAAGAAGATGCACAATTTATCAGTTGGGATCACCCTATGGTAGAAGGCGTCATGGACATGATCTGTGATGATGACTTTGGCTGTGCGTCAGTCGCATTGCTTAAAAACAACAAGTTACCAGTCGGTACTTTCTTTGTTGAACTTATCTATGTAGCAGAGACCTCCGCGCCGAAATCATTGCAGGTAGGACGCTTCTTACCACCGACGCCAATACGTGTGTTGATGGATAAAGCGGGCAATAACCTCGCAGATAATGTTGCATTCGATGCATTTAACCAGCAGTTGTCTGCTGTTGGTCGTCAAACGGCCAGTAAGCTCGCCAATGCACTTCAATCTGGGATCCACCCACTGATCGCCAAAGCAACTGATATGGCAAATGAGCAGCTAGAAACATTGCAAAGTCAGGCACAAGCAGACATGAAAACGCGATTAGGCGAAGAGCAAAACCGCCTTACCGCACTAAAAGCGATCAACCCTAATATTCGTGACGAAGAGATTAAGGTGTTTGATAAACAAAAAACACAACTCAGCGAACATATCTCTAAAGCGCAAGTTAAACTCGATGCCATTCGCTTAATTGTGGTTTCTAACCAATAACTATTTATTCAATATCAGGCAGTAAAGCCCCGCTTTACTGCCTATCCCCCCTCTCAACAGCCAAAAAACCCATTATTTATTATTAAATTCATACAGAAAATATAGTTATTGTGTATGATTTAAAAGCTTGGTAACTTGGTCAAGATTTATACAATCAAGGAAATGACTATGAAGATAAGAATAATAACCTCACTTTTTATGCTCAGCCTTCTCATGCTGGCCACAGTATCTATGCAAACATATGCAGCCAAAAGCACCTCGCCCATTGGAAACTATTTTATAATCGATAGTGCAGGCACAGATCAGACCTATAAATTAAGCTTTAAACCTAACAATCAAGTCCTTGTATCAGGCGACTTTCAAGTATCCGCCCAGTGGCAGTGGCAACCTCAACAACAAATCATGGCGCAACTTTCTCAGCCGCAAAATCAATTCGAAATACAATTGTCCGAGAATGAAACCTATATACACCAGTTAACAGGGTTAAGCTTCAATTCAAAAACACAACAACAAAGCCCCTACACACAACACTTTCAGGTTTGGCATAAAGAAACACAAGAGGTCGTTGATACCTATACGATCTCAGGTGAAGCGCTGTTAGTAAAACAACGCCAGCTGAAAAGGTGGCAATCACAACTGGTAAATAAAACTTGGGAAATCGCAAATATTGATGAAGTAACACATGCTGATACTCCTTGGTTTAAAAGCAACAGCTCAGCTTCGGTCACTTTTCATGACAAAGGCACTGGAATTGTACAACATTGGGACAACACACAGAGTGACCTAACATGGAAGCTGAAAGGGAAAAAGCTCATTCTTAATTATCAGCGTAACAATGAGCCCATGAAAGTTGTGCTACGCATATTTGAATACATTGACGACATCGGGCTACGTTTTGTCGCAAAACACGTAAATAAAGAATCAAAACAAGCCAAGTGGATCAGTGGCTACATGATCGAAAAACAGGATCTCGCGCTCACTTACGAGCAAATCATTGGTCAATGGCGCAAGGCTTCTGGACGTTTTCATGACTACTACCCTGACCAAATTGCGGTTGCAAGTGTCGCCAATACGGCGTCAAAGTGGGAACTCAACCACCTTGGTCAGCTTGTCAGGGAAAAACTAGAACACCCAGAACAAGGTGTCGTATTAAATTGTCCTGATAATAGCTGCTATGTTAGTTGTGAATTCTTCTATGAATTACTCGCAAAAAAAGGCAATACACTTTATGTTGCACATCATTTTAGCTCTGAATTTTATCCCCAAGGTCCTCTGAAGATGCAAGGTAAATGGATATTAAAAATCGAGTATGATGAAGAGTTTGGCATACAAGATTTCTCAAGAAACATCTTTTCAAACACCCCAATGACCCTAGAGTATGAAGCACAAAAAGAAGCTTACGTATTCAGTCGATTTCCTGATGAAAATGGGGAGGTTGTTAACCGAGTTAAATCACCTGCGGGCACCGGTACCTTCTCTTTCATTGATGGCAACCTGCACACGCTGATTAACCAACAAGAAAACATTTTTGAAATAACCAAGTTTGCCCGAGATGGCCTCTCAGTCTGCCAATATCAGCCAGGTGAAAGCTGTGCGACAGGTCGACAAGCTGTATTTAAATTTGCTCATGACGCTGGCCCCTACCCAGCTGCTAACTAAGAACATATGGGGACATCATGTGTCCCCACTTTTCTAACCAATGACCACAACAACTATCATTGATTGCAGTGCTAGGCAGGCTAAATTAGTCAAGACAATGGCAGGCCGTTTAAAGCGGACCCCATAGAGTAACCAAAACATAAATACAACAACGTACCCAAATAAAAATGTCATCGACAATGTGCTTTCACCGTGACGATTTATTTCATTGAGCAACTGTCCAAGTAAAGCAAATGCACCTATCCCACCAAATAAAATTCCGGCGAAATCCCAATAGCGCTCATTACTTGTCAATAAATGGCTCCAAACTGCCTTCAACATGCTTGTTTCCCCTGTGACAACTCGGTATTCCAACAGCAATAATCTATAACTCTCGCCACAATGTTTGGATGCTCCAACTGGCAAAACCGCCCTACCACCACCACGTCACACCCGGCGGCCAATGCCCCTTGTACACCAGCATCAGAGTCTTCAAACACTAAACAATCTCGGCAAGGTAAACCCAATTTTTTAGCTGCGCTAATAAACGGCTCTGGATCAGGTTTACCATTTTGCACATCTTCAGCCCCCACTAAATATGGCGGCTTTGGTAAACCACAGTGTTGCATGCGCTGAAGCGCATTCTCCCGATCCGCTGACGTTGCCAATACCCAAGGTATTTGTCGTTCGTGCAAATGGGTGATAAACCTCCCGGCTCCAGCAATTTCGCATACATATGCGGAAAATGTGGCCTCTGCGCCTTCTAAATTCTTGGTTTCCTGATGAATGTCCAAGTGAGGTAAATGCTGGCGGATATAATCTTCAAACCGTACACCACGACCGTCTTTAAGCACAGTTTCTAAGTCCAGATGATGCATCTGACACCAAGGTGCAATGGCTTTCGCTATGGCTTTATCAGAATCAACTAACGTTCCATCCATATCAAAGATAATGCCTCGATAGTTAGATAAGTCACAAAACAACTCCATACCTCCTCCTTAAAAAATGCAAAAACATGCAAAGAAAATAAAAAAAACGTAAAAACATGCAACAACAAGCAAATAATACGCTTGCGATCCCAATTAGATCAAGTAAAATTCGGCAAAAAAACGCAGGAACATGCAAAATGCTACTCGCTGAACGGCATCAATTGATCTTAGACCAACTCACCCTGCATGGCAGGATCACTTCGGTAGAACTGGCCAAAACACTGGCCGTAAGTGAAGATACGATCAGGCGCGATCTTAACAAGTTGGGTGAACTCAAGCTGCTGCGCCGTGTTCATGGTGGCGCCTTGGTTTTACAGGAAGACACGCCGGATTATTTCGATAGGTTAAGTACACCAGATCCATCAAAAAAGCGTTTTTTAAAACCCGCACTCGATATGCTTGAAGCGGGCCAAACTATTGTGATTGATTCGGGAGAAACCTGTCGTTATTTGGCGCAAAATTTACCCGCAAACCTACCTTTAACTGTCGTCACAGGCTGCCCTTTAATTGTTCAAGATCTCATGCAACATCCCCAAGTACAAGTAATACAAATTGGTGGAAGAATGTTTAAACCAGCAATGCGTACAGTCGGAAATTCAGCCATCGAGATGATCAAGCAAATTCGTTTTGATTTAGTCTTTATGGGGATCTGCGCGTTTCATGTAAAACACGGTTTCTGTGTGAGTTATTTGGAAGAGGCGGAAGTACTCAGAGCAACGATCGAGCAAGCTGATCGCACCATACTTATGGGCCCCCATGATAAATTAGATAAAACCATGACTTTTCAAATCGTGCCTGCACAGAAGATCCATCATGTTATTACTGATGTCGGTGTGCGCCCAGATGTTCAAGCCAATATCAAAGCACTTGGTATAGAAGTAACCATTGTGCCAAGTAGCTAGTCCCCTTACTTGGCCTTTTGAGCATAGGCAGTTAGAATATGCCCGTTTTGATCTCTTTTGGAATTTTGCTGTGCTTTTAAATTACAATCCGCCTACCGATCCCTACCTTGAAATTTTATATCAAGATGAACATATGTTGGTGATCAATAAACCAAGCGGCTTGTTAACCGTCCCCGGCAAAGATCCAAAGCATGCGGACAGCGTAATTAATCGCGTTAATCGCGTTTTTCCAAACGCAAAAATTGTGCACCGCTTGGATATGGCAACCTCTGGTGTACTGTGTTTAGCAATGCACAAAGAAGCCCATCGTTTTTTAAGTATCCAGTTTCAAGACAGGCTCACTAAAAAGCGTTACGTCGCACGTGTATTTGGTAAATTAGAGACCAAGCATGGCTCTGTCGATTTGCCCTTAACCTGTGACTGGCCCAACCGCCCCAAACAAATGGTTTGCCACGAGTCGGGCAAGCCCTCACTGACGCACTTTGAAGTACTTGAATATGAACCACTGGCGACACGCGTTTCTCTTACACCTATCACGGGGCGCTCCCATCAGCTACGCGTGCATATGCAATCTCTTGGACATGTGATTCTAGGCGATAGACTTTATGCCCGAGGAGATGCGCTGAAAGCGGCAAATAGGCTACAATTACATGCACAAATGCTTGAGATCTGCCATCCTGTCAGCGGCGAAATGATGCAGTTTAATGCACCGGATCCGTTTTAGGATCCGGTCGGCATTTATAGTTATTGATTAAATAGATCTAGCGCACTGGCAGTCATTGCACGCACGCCCGTTTTTAAAGCCAGCGGGTAGTCTGGTGCAAATTTGCTTGAGTGTAGTGACGGCAAAACGGTGCCATTTTTTTGCGCCGCTGCATAATCCTGCGGGTTTACACCGCCTAGCCAAAAGATAGTGATCGGCACATTTTCTGCGGTGCGCCCAAACAAACCAAAGTCTTCACCCGCCATAACAGGATCCGCTTTGACAACATTCTCTTCACCTAACTCGTTTTTGATACTGGCTGTTACAGCATTGGCAAGCGCAGGATCATTGTATGTGGATGGAATGCTTTCAGATTCATGCACATACACTACAGGCGCTTTATCTGCGGGTAATCCAGCACTGATGGCCACCCCTTGTGTTAACCGTTTTAGCGCGGCTATTTGCTGATCTCTCACTTCTCTGTCGTAAGATCGTAAAGTTAATTGCAGCTTTACTTCATTAGAAATAATATTGTGCTTAGATCCGCCATGTATTGATCCTACCGTGATCACTGAAGGTTTCAGCGGCGAGATCTCTCGACTTGTGATGGTCTGGATCCCAAGCACAATACGAGAAGCAAGTACCACAGGATCAATTGTTGTGTGTGGGTAAGCTCCATGACCACCTTGCCCTTTTACAGTAATATCCACTGAGTCGACATTGGCAAGCGCATAACCAGGAGAGATAGCTACTTTACCAGCAGGTAATGATGCACTGACATGCAAGCCTAACACATGATCTGGTTTGGCAAACTTGCTAAATAGCCCTTCTTTTAACATTGCCTTGGCACCTGCGCCAACTTCTTCTGCTGGCTGAGCCACCATCATCAAGGTGCCCTTCCACTGGTGTTTATTCTTTATCAACTGCTCAGCTGCACCAATAAAGCTAGTCATATGGATATCATGACCACACCCATGCATCACGCCTACCGTATTGTTGTTTGCATCCTGCACCCTGATTTTAGAGGCATATGACTTGCCTGTTTGTTCTATGATTGGTAAACCATCGGTGTCTGCACGGATCATCACGGTCGGCCCCTGTCCATTTTTGAACAGACCAACTACACCATATCCGCCAACGCGATCTGTTACATCAAACCCGAGCTGTCTGAGCTCCTGCGCCAAGCGCGCTCCGGTGTTTTTCTCTTGCAACGATAATTCAGGGTTTTGGTGGAGATGGAGATAAAGTTGTTCTAATTTTGGCAGCGATAAACTAACCGCAGATTCTAAATCACTGGCGATAACCTGATTGGCGCAACACAATAACGCCATTGATGTGAGCAATGTTTTCATAAGGTTATTATTATTAAGTTGAAAAAGTCATACCAGCTTGCAAACAAATGCTGGTAAATGCAACTACTTTATAAGCGATCACTTGCCGTTATCATATTAAGATCTGAACACTTTTCTCCCTTTCATTTTTACATCCATTTGCTAAGCTTAAATTCTCTACAGGGGGATTTTTATACTGTGAAAACAATAAATATCAAAGATTTACAACCTGGTATGTTTGTTGTTGGCGTGATCAAACAAGCCGGACATGTTCGTGTAAAAAATCAGGGTTGGGTCAGAAATGAAAAAGGGATCAATAACCTGATCAACTCAGGTGTATTAGAAGTTGAAATAGATCCCGATAAAACACTGGATCAATCTCAACCTGAAACAGAAACGGTCGAAGAGATCACCGAAGCGCCTAAACAGGATCCATGGCATAAATCAGTGCCTGTTGAAGCTGAGCTTGGTCATGCAGTGCAGATGTATGAACAGGCGAAACAGCTCCAAGAGAAAACCTTTTTAGATATCAAAGAAGGGCGCAAAATCGATGTTGCGGACTTTAAAGCAACGGCTTCAGGATTTATTGATTCGGTCTTTAGAAACCAAGATGCTCTAGCCTGTATTGCGCGGATCCGTGAAAAAGATGGCTATTTGTTAGAACACTCCCTGAATGTCTCTATTTTAATGAGCATCTTCGCGAAACACCTAGGCTTTGAGCGTACACTCATTGAAGAGTTGGCCACTGGTGCGCTGTTGCATGATATTGGCAAAATCAAAATACCTGACGAAATACTCCAAAAGCCAGACAAACTCAGTGAAAACGAATTCGCCATTATGCGCGAGCATGCCAAATTCAGCCACGATATTGTTAAAGACAGTGGGCTCGGTGACATCGCCTCAGAAATCGCCGGCTTTCATCATGAACGATTAAATGGCACAGGTTACCCTTATGCAAAACAAGGCGAGGAGTTATCTCAATACGTTCGCATGATCTCAATAGTCGATGTTTACGATGCACTTACCGCTGACAGAGTCTACAAAGTTGGTATGGCGCCGATAAAAGCGTTTAGAAAACTCAAAGATGGCTGTCCACATGAATTTGATGAGAATCTACTCAATCAGTTTATTCACTGTATTGGCATGTACCCTGTCGGCACACTCGTCAAACTTAAAAGCCACCGAGTCGGCATTGTCGCAGCCAGCAACCCGGACTCTCCTTTACAGCCTGTAGTTAAAGTATTTTATAACGCGAAAAACATGTTCCATGTTGAAGTGAGAGATATCGACTTGAGCGATAAACGTGTTGATGATGAGTTAGAAGCCGCAGTTAAGCCTGAAGAGTTTGGACTTGATTTAATTAAGTTTTTCCGTCACTCGATGTTACCTTAGCGACCGACTTGCGGCGCTAAGGTGCCCACACAGTGACTGAGTTATGGGATCCAGTCCTGCATTGCGTTCAAGGTAAACTCAATCCCGTCAAAATCAAAAAGAGCTTGCTCTGGCGTGATCTCAACAATCGTCAATGCCCCAAGATTATCCCCTTCGTATAACTCTCGGTTGTTTAATTTTATCCAGCGCTTCTCTGGCTCGGTCGCATAAATATGAGCTTGATAGCGCAAAGAAGGAATGCTGTTTTGTAATTTTGGTGGTAACAGCTCAACAGGCGTGGCATGTGCAGTATCTCTACTGCTAGATACCACATCTTCCTCGTCACCAGAGTTCACAGTAAATGCTGGTCGTGTTTCTTCTACAGCCGCTGCAAATGCTTGTTTTAGTTCATCTGACACACCAGCCAACTCATCTTCTTGAACGTTTTGCGTCCCATTAAACTGGTTAACTTGTGGGTTATTTGTATACTGCTGAGCCATGTTTGGATTGTACGTTTGGCCGTTATTTGCTGCCACCATCGACTGCTGTGGGTAAGTCATATTAGGCTGCACAAACTGCCCGGCCGTCGCATATTGTTGTACTTGTGGTACTTGACTTTGCACTGGTACGTTTACAATTTGCCCTTGGCTATTAACTGGTACCAATTGCTGTGAGTACACAGCTCTCCCACTGGCGTCAAAGCCAACCTGTACCGACATCCACTGATAATGGATCTGGTTGTTCACCACGCCTTGAACCACAGGTTGCTGCATAAGCACAGGCTGCTGAACTTGGCTGGCCACTGGTATAGCAGGCACAACAGCAGGTGTAACGGCAGAGGCCACTGTAGTATCAGGGGTAGCCTCTGTGTTCTCGACATTGTCCGCAGTTTTCGTTGCTGGTTGCTCTGTGGCGGTGGATTTATCATCTTCAGCCACTTGTGTAACCACGGCTTGCTGCGCTTCTTCAGGTGCTTGTACCGCTTGTCCTAAAAAGTAGCCAGCACTTAATGCGCAAACACTAATAAGCCCACCACCAAGACCGAGACTTAAACGTTTATAAAAAGCCACCTGTGCTGATTGACGTGCTTGTACATAGTCTTGCTCAGATTTTGACTGTTGTTGTGATTGTTTTAATGCATTAACAAGATAAGACATGACACACCATTAAAATAAATATGAAAGACCAAAACCGCATGCAAACATGGCGGCCACCCAACCTGAAATTAATACAGGTACATTGAGCTTTTTGGTTTGTTGTTCTGGGATCAAATTCAGTGGCAAGGCTTCTTTTGCCGCCTGCTGTGCAATTTCTTTGCTGATCTCTTGCTGCTGGGCAGAATACGCACCTAGCAGACAGCGATCAGCCAGTAAGTTAATAAGCCTAGGGATCCCAGCTGTAACTTGGTGGATATAAGCTATCGACTCATTACTAAATAAATGGTTTTGACATCCCGCTTTATTCAGCCTGTGTTTGATATATGAAAATACTTGCGATTCCGTCAATGGTAATAAGTGATACCGTGCGGTGATGCGCTGTGCCAGCTGGCGCAACTCATTGCGCTGCAATAGTTGTTGCAGCTCAGGCTGCCCGACAAGCACTATTTGGAGTAATTTTTTATGATCCGTTTCTAAGTTGGTGAGCAAGCGAAGCTGCTCTAGCACTTCTGCCGCAAGATGCTGTGCTTCATCTATGATCAGCATGGTGTGGCCACCTTGCTCATGATTATCCAGCAACCTTTTTTTAATCACGTCAGTTAACGATTTAAGTGTTGCGTCTTTTGCATCATATTCTATATGTAGCTCGTCACAAATGCTCGCTAACAATTCCATTTCTGATAATGCTGGATTTAAGACAAACGCGACCTGAGTGGATTCGGGTAATTGCGCTAACATGCTGCGGGTCACCGTGGTTTTTCCAGTGCCCACTTCCCCTGTTAGTAATACAAAGCCACCGGCATCGCCAAGTCCATAGGTTAAATGTGCCAACGCTTCTTTGTGGCGATCACTTAAAAATAGAAACTCAGGATTCGGCGCAATTGAAAACGGTTTCTCCGTTAAACCAAAATAGCGTAAATACACGATCTGTCTCTTTATTGTTAGAATGCTGCCTATAATGGCAAAAAATCACTTTAAGTTAAAACATTGTTTGCTTAATCGTCCCTGAATTTTTCACAAATTTAGGAACAAACATTTTAAACTCAAGGTGATAGTGCCATAGTAAAGAATGAATTAATGAAGTATTAGGATGACTATGAAGGTGTATTTGGTCGGTGGTGCCGTCAGAGATAAATTACTCGGCAGGCCTATATTAGAGCGAGACTACGTCGTGGTAGGTGCAACAATCCGGGATATGCTAAAACTTGGCTACCAACAAGTTGGCAAAGATTTCCCGGTATTTTTACACCCAGACAGTAAAGATGAACACGCCTTGGCACGCACCGAGCGCAAACAAGGTCAGGGTTATACCGGTTTTATTTGCGACTTTGCACCGACCATTACATTAGAAGATGATCTGATCCGCCGCGACCTCACAGTGAATGCCATTGCACAAGATGATCAAGGCAACTTGATCGATCCCTACCATGGCAAAGTCGATCTCGACAAAAAGATCCTGCGTCATGTCAGTGATGCCTTTAGTGAAGATCCTCTTAGGATTTTGCGCGTGGCAAGATTTGCTGCACGTTATCACTATTTAGATTTTACCATTGCCGATGAAACCATGACATTGATGAGTAATATGGTTCAAGCGGGTGAGCTTAAAACCCTCACCAAAGAACGCGTATGGATGGAAATTGAAAAGTCACTCAAAGATGGCGCAATCCACATATTCGCCAATGTTCTCAAGGATCTAGGTGCGCTACCGTTTGTCACACCTTGGCAAACTAAATGGGATCAAAATACCGCAAGTATATTGTCGGATCAGCTTAAACGCTTAGATCCAAGTAATGACACCTATTTAAGATCTGCGTTTAGCCTTTGGCAATATCAAGCAGATCTGAGCGAATACAATCTCGAGCAAGTTCATAAGATACCAAAAATCTATGCCGACAGCTTGCGTGACTTGCAAGCGAATTTACCATTGCTGCAATCAAGTGATTGGCAAGCAGATACGGTCATGACCATTCTAAATCAACTAGACGCATGGCGTCGTCCAGAGCGCTTAAGTGTATTTATCAGCACTGCACGCGTCATTGATGATAACTGCGCAGCCAAAACCATTGAACTCAACAAAGCGTATAAAGCGGCCAGCAATGTCAAAGCACAGGAAGTCATCGAATTAGGTGCCAAAGGGCCTGCGATAAAAGCGGAAATGGATAAGTTAAAGTTGAAACAAATTGAAGCTATTTTGACAATATAAATACCTAGCAGCCTAGACTGGTTTCCATGAAACCAGTCCTAATTAACTGCCTTCTCTATAAATCATGGTCCAAGCAACATAAAATATGTCTATTTAGAACTCTTATCAATCTTTATGAAAATAACAACTAGTCCTGAACTTGAAAAATAAATATAGTAGTGAAAATTAAAACTAAAAAAATAAAACACTTTTTTATAAAAACAGTAACCGATTATATCTATCTAGAATATATAGCAGAATTTTCTTGGCTGAGACACTTTATTCAATTATCGATTAAGCTAGTTAAGACAACACTCTCCATTTAAACTGAACAAACCTACACTTAAGATTACTCCCAACCAATCAATAATATTACGCCAGATGCACTTCACTTAAGGTTTTTTAACTGAAAAAGTTAAATAGGAAAGAAAGCACATTACGGTTGAAGGAAAAATACAAAGTGTTCTTAGAGTCATCCTAATAGGCTCTCAACTACCTTCATAATAATCCCATTTATATCAAAAGTCAGTTCGGCTATGAGGCAATGAAAAATATAAAAAAGTCGAGTGATACTACGGCTACATCGGGCCTATTGGAAATAATCGACTTTAGAGTCCACTTAGTGACATTAGATGCTATCGCGTGCCAGACAAATGTAGCCGATAAAAACACTCCTCATCTATCGGTCAAAAAATTGTTATTTCAA
The DNA here is from genome assembly GCF_022347805.1 of Pseudoalteromonas sp. Of7M-16. NCBI lineage: Bacteria > Pseudomonadati > Pseudomonadota > Gammaproteobacteria > Alteromonadales > Pseudoalteromonadaceae > Pseudoalteromonas > Pseudoalteromonas sp. Of7M-16. The sequence continues at coordinate 412,319 of NZ_JAKRFY010000001.1, forward strand.
AAACAGCCATAACCGAGACTCTGAACATACGTATACGAAGTAACCACATAGAATACAGAATGACGATATATGTGAGACCACTCCAAAGAAACTCTGGGAAAAAGAATAGTTGGTTATTTTCGATCTAGCAGTTAATTATCACATAGAAAATACTAAATAACTGATAGATACACGCTACGACACAAGCTCAGTTTATATATCTGCAAGAGACTAAGTAGAACATGTAAGAAGTCAATGGGCAGTGGAATATCTGTTACATTGAACACTTGATACTACATTTCGTGAAGACAACAGCTCCATAAAAAGAGTTCACAGAAAGCTCCTATATTTTCAGATAGGCATAGGTAAATCCATGAAAGCGGCTTATGGCAGCGATAGGTGCAATTTATATTAATCAAGTAAACACAATAAACAACCACGACTTCATTTTAAATATTTTACCCTTAAAACAGTTATATACCGCACACAAGGGGTTGTTTTTTTACAACCCAAGATTACAACTGATAGCGCAATTATTCTACCACTTTTTATAAACATGAATGGTTCACTTATTACCCTCACCGACTAAAATAAAACCTTAAAACCAGCATAAAATAAAAAAATTCATAACCAAATAAAACCATTGACACAACAAACAAAAAAAACTATCTTCAAAACGACCACAAACTTGGTTTAATTAACATTAAAAGGACAATTAAAATGAAATTAAAATTAACTAAAAATAAAATCAAAGAGCTTTCTAATAATAAGAACTTAAGTAAAGAGCAAACTCATGCAGTTGCAGGTGCCAGTGGCACAATTGGCGAAACCAATCTTGAAACGCCTTGCAGACGCTATTAATAATAAAGATATAATTCTATATTATTAATTATTTAGTGGCTAACAACAAATTAGCCACTAACAATTTAACTTATAAAAGTTCAAAAACAAAAACATCAATAACAATTATAGAAATCGCAATAGATAAATATAAAAATTATATATTCTATTCATAAGAATCCTCAAATATTGATACTTCTTATTCCTATCTTGAACATATCTTTACTATTTATAATTTCTTATTTTTCAAATAATTAATCCCTCTAAGATCGCCTTCTTCACCAACAATAACTGTCGTCCTCAATGAACAGGTCATCGCAAGCACATCAACACAAACAGTTACGTATCTGGCTTAATCGAAACTGTATGTGAACCCGTATAGCAATGGAGGTGTGGGATAAAAATTAAGAGTTCGTGTACGGCCCATACTCAAGTGAAAAACCATGGTGCTAAGATCCCACCGAAAAACTCAACACGATAGTCTAGCTGCCTGAACAACCGTAGATGTCTAATACATTAACTCGCTGAACTGCTGTCGGTTGATGGCTATTTAGACTTCTGAACAACACGTTTAAACTGCTGGATTGTAAACTCCAAAGCTCAGGAAGAAGAGATTATTTATCTACAATAAAAGAGATAAAGGTTTTTATGTCAACCTAATGCCGTAAAGAACAATGCTCGCGGCTGTGCTGGAGTGAGCTGAATAAATGTATAACATCGATACACACATATTAAAAAACCCGGCAATAGCCGGGTTTTTAGTAGCAATACTGCTAAATCAGTGAGAAGCTCAATTACTTCTTCTTAACTGCTTTTTTGTTTGGAAGGTCAGTGATTGAACCTTCGAAGATTTCAGCAGCTAGACCGATTGACTCGTTCAGTGTTGGGTGAGCGTGGATAGTTAGTGCTACGTCTTCTGCATCTGCACCCATCTCTACCGCTAGGCCGATCTCACCAAGCATTTCGCCTGCATTGATACCAACCATTGCACCACCGATAACACGGCCTGACTCTTTATCAAAGATAAGCTTAGTTTGACCTTCAGTACGTGCTGAAGCGATTGCACGACCAGAAGCTGCCCATGGGAATACCGCAGTTTCGATCTTAAGACCTTGCTCTTTCGCTTCTTTCTCAGTAACACCAACCCATGCAATTTCTGGATCTGTGTAAGCGATTGAAGGGATACACTTAGGATCGAAGTAGTGCTTCTTACCAGAGATAACTTCTGCAGCAACGTGTGCTTCGTGTACTGCTTTGTGCGCAAGCATAGGCTGACCAACGATGTCACCAATCGCGAAGATGTGGTCAACGTTTGTTTTCATTTGCTTGTCAGTGTTGATGAAGCCACGCTCGTCAACAGCAACGCCAGCTTTGTCAGCGTCAAGTAGTTTACCGTTTGGTGTACGACCAACAGCAACCAATACTTTGTCGTAACGTACTTGACCTTCAGGTGCTTGCTTACCTTCGAATGAAACGTAGATGCCGTCTTCTTTCGCTTCAACAGCAACCACTTTCGTAGAAAGCATCACGTTGAACTTGTTCTTAACGTATTTCTGGTAAACCTTGATGATGTCTTTGTCAGCTGCTGGTACTAACTGATCAGCAAATTCAACAACATCGATGTCTGAACCTAGTGCACGGTAAACAGTACCCATCTCAAGACCGATGATACCACCACCTAGTACAAGTAGTTTGCCTGGGACGTCTTTAAGTTCAAGTGCACCCGTTGAATCAATGATACGCTCATCTTGTGGGATGAACGGAAGGCTTACTGGCTGTGAACCTGCTGCGATGATTGCATTGTCAAACGTCACAGTCTTAGTGCCGTCAGCACCTTCAACAGCGATGGTGTTAGAGCCTGTGAATTTACCGTAACCGTTAACTACGTTAACTTTACGCATTTTAGACATACCAGCTAGACCGCCAGTAAGTTGACCGATTACAGACTCTTTCCAAGTACGGATTTTGTCTAAATCGATTTGTGGAGCACCGAAAGTTACACCGTGAGAAGCCATTTCAGCTGCATCGTCGATAACCTTAGCGACGTGAAGAAGTGCTTTTGAAGGAATACAACCTACGTTCAAGCAAACACCACCTAGGGTATCGCGAGATTCAATCAATGTAACATCTAAACCTAGGTCTGCTGCACGGAATGCTGCAGAGTAACCACCAGGACCACCGCCTAGTACAACAACTTGAGTTTTGATTTCGTTGCTCATGTTATTACCTTAACTATTATTCGAACGGGACTCTACTCAACTGAGTATCCGCACCCAATTTGCCTGCCGGTCGCCAAATTAGGGCAAATCCAACAGAGAGAGTTTTTTGTGCGCGAAAGTGTATCATTCGCACTCGCTAATGTCCCGTCCAATTATCAGACAGGACACTAAAAATACAACAAAACCGCACAACCTTAGTTGGGCGGTTTTGGTTCACCTTACATTACTAGCTGACGAATATCGCTCAGGTAGTTTGCAAGAGTCACAGTAAAGCGTGCTGCAAGCGCCCCGTCAATTACACGGTGGTCGTATGAACAGCTTAGCGGCACCATTAGGCGCGGCTCAAATTCTTTACCATTCCATTTTGGCTTCATCTCAGACTTAGATACACCTAAGATAGCGACTTCTGGTGCATTCACAATTGGCGTGAATGACGTACCACCGATGCCACCAAGGCTTGAGATTGTGAAACAACCGCCTTGCATGTCAGCCGCGGTGAGCTTGCCTTCACGTGCTTTCTTAGATACTTCCATCAGTTCACGAGACAGCTCGATGATGCCTTTTTTGTTCACGTCTTTGAATACAGGAACAACCAAGCCGTTTGGCGTATCAACCGCTACACCGATGTTCACGTATTTCTTCAGAATTAGGCTCTCACCGTCTTCTGATAGTGAAGAGTTAAACGTTGGGAACTCTTCAAGTGCTTTTGCAGCTGCTTTCATTACGAAGACCAATGGTGTGATCTTCACACCCATTTTCTTCTTCTCAGCTAGCACATTTTGCTCTTTACGGAACGCTTCTAGCGTCGTAATGTCTGCTTCGTCAAACTGTGTAACGTGTGGGATTTGTACCCAGTTACGATGTAGGTTTGCACCAGAGATCTTTTGAATACGAGATAGTTTCTTCTCTTCAACTTCACCAAACTTGCTGAAGTCTACTTTCGGCCAAGGAATTAGACCAAGCTCGCCACCACCTGTGTTGCCACCTTTAGACAGCTGACCAGATTCAACTTGCTTAACTAGCTCTTTCACATAGTTTTGAACGTCTTCTTTAACAACACGGTTCTTACGGCCGGTCGCTTTAACGCGCGCTAGGTTCACACCAAACTCACGTGCTAGACGGCGTACAACAGGTGATGCGTGTGCGTACTGATCGTTCGCAACAAATTCATCTTTTTGCGCTGAGGCAGGTGCGGCTGCCGGAGCAGGTTTTGCAGCAGGAGCTGCTGGTGCCGTCGCTGGCGCAGCTGGTGTTGAAACTGGCGCCGCAGCAGGTGCGCTGCCCGCAGTTTCAAATACGAAGATTAAAGAGCCTGTCGATACTTTATCGCCAGCATTTACTTTGATCTCTTTCACAGTGCCTGCAAACGGTGCCGGTACTTCCATAGAAGCCTTATCGCCTTCTACAGTGATAAGAGATTGCTCTTCTTCGATTGAATCACCTACTGATACCATGATTTCAGTCACTTCAACTTCATCACCGCCGATATCAGGTACGTGTACTTCTTTCGCTTCTGCTACCGCAGCAGGTGCCGCTGCCGGCGCTGGTGCTGCTTCAACAGGCGCTGCTGCTGGCGCGCTGCCTGCAACTTCAAATACGAATACCAAAGAACCTGTTGACACTTTACCGCCAACTTCCACTTTGATTTCTTTCACAGTACCAGCAAATGGTGCCGGTACTTCCATAGAAGCCTTATCGCCTTCTACGTTTAAGATTGATTGGTCAGCTTCAACGGCTTCGCCCACTGCAACCATGATCTCAGTGACTTCAACTTCGTCGCCACCGATATCAGGCACGTGCACTTCTTTAAGCTCTGCAGCCGCAGGTGCCGGCACTGCAGCAGGAGCCGCAGGCGCTTGTGCCGCAGCTGGTGCTTCTGCACCGGCTGCGTCAAAAATCATAATCAAAGAGCCTGTTGAAACTTTATCGCCTTCAACAACTTTGATTTCTTTTACAGTACCAGCAGCAGCTGCCGGTACTTCCATTGAAGCCTTATCGCCTTCAACTGTGATCAATGACTGATCCACTTCAACCGTGTCACCGACGCTTACTAGGAGCTCGGTTACTTCAACCTCATCGGCACCAATATCTGGAACATGAATTTCAATTGACATGTTTTTGCCTCTTATGCGTAAAGTGGGTTAGCTTTTGTTGTGTCGATATCAAATTTCTTGATAGCGTCAGCAACAACTGATTTTTCAACCTTGCCCTGTTGAGCAAGTTCGTTAAGTGCAGCAACAACCACATAACCTGCGTTCACTTCGAAGTGACGACGTAGGTTTTCACGGCTGTCTGAACGACCGTAACCGTCAGTACCTAGTACTTTATATGAACTACTTGGCATGAATGCACGTACTTGATCTGCATAGTTCTTCATGTAGTCAGTCGCGGCAATTGCTGGAGATTCGCCCAGTACAGTTGCAATGTAAGGTACTTTTGCATCGGCTTCTGGGTTAAGCATGTTGAAACGCTCAGCGTCTTGGCCGTCACGAGCAAGCTCATTGAATGACGTTACAGAGAATACATCTGAACCAATGCCGTATTCTTCGCTTAGGATTGCACCCGCTTTACGTACTTCGTTCAAGATTGTGCCTGAACCCATAAGTTGTACGTGTGCTTTCTCACCTGCGTTTGACTCAAGCTTGTAGATACCTTTACGGATACCTTCTTCAGCGCCTTCAGGCATTGCTGGCTGGTGATAGTTTTCGTTCATCAGCGTTAGGTAGTAGAACACGTTTTCTTGCTCTGGACCGTACATACGACGGATACCATCTTGCAAGATAACCGCAACTTCAAATACGAACGTTGGGTCGTAAGAAATACAGTTAGGAATAGTACCCGCTTGAATGTGCGAGTGACCATCTTCGTGCTGTAGACCTTCACCGTTTAGCGTTGTACGACCTGCTGTAGCACCTAATAGGAAACCACGTGCTTGTTGGTCACCCGCCATCCACGCCATGTCGCCAACACGTTGGAAACCGAACATAGAGTAGTAGATGTAGAATGGGATCATCGGTAAGTCATTGGTGCTGTATGAAGTTGCAGCAGCAACCCATGAAGACATTGCACCAAGCTCGTTGATACCTTCTTGCAGTACCTGACCAGACGTTGCTTCTTTATAGTAAGAAACGATGTCGCGATCCTGAGGCGTGTAGTTCTGACCGTGTGGGTTATAAATACCAATTTGACGGAATAGACCTTCCATACCGAAAGTACGCGCTTCATCAGCAATGATAGGTACGATGTTTTTACCAACACCCTTGTCTTTCAACAAGATATTTAGTGCACGTACGTAACCCATTGTGGTTGAGATATCACGCTTTTGTTCTTCAAGTAGCGGTTTGAACTGCTCAAGTTTAGGTAGCTCAAGTGCTTGTGTGAAGTTAGGTAGACGCTGTGGCGTGTAACCGTGTAGCGCTTTACGACGTGAGTGCAGGTATTCGAACTCTGCCGACCCTTCTTTAAGCGTTAGGTACGGTAAGTTTGCAATTTCTTCGTCAGAAACCAGATCTTCTAGACCTAGACGTGAGCGTAGGTGCTCAACACTAGACATATCCATTTTCTTAACTTGGTGTGCAATATTCTTACCTTCAGCCGCTTCACCCATGCCGTAACCTTTAACAGTCTTAGCTAGGATTACCGTTGGACGACCTTTTTCATCTTGCGCCGCTTTAAATGCAGCGAAAAGTTTTGAAGGCTCATGACCACCACGTTTAAGTGCGAAGATCTCTTCGTCAGTCATGTCTGCAACCAATGCTGCAGTCTCAGGGTAGCGACCGAAGAAGTGCTCACGTACATACGCGCCATCTTTGGCTTTATATGTCTGGTAATCACCGTCGATTGTTTCGTTCATCAGCTGAAGAAGCTTGCCCGTTGTGTCTTTGGCAAGTAGCGTATCCCAACCAGAGCCCCAAACCACTTTGATCACGTTCCAACCAGCACCTTTGAATAGGCCTTCAAGTTCTTGAATGATCTTACCGTTACCCATTACTGGGCCGTCAAGACGCTGTAGGTTACAGTTGATCAGGTAACATAGGTTATCTAGCTTCTCACGCGCAGCGAAAGAAATTGCACCGCGTGATTCTGGCTCATCCATCTCACCATCACCTAGGAACGCATAAACGCGCTGATCGTTGGTCTCTTTCAGACCTCGACCTTCTAGGTACTTAAGGAAACGAGCTTGATAGATTGATGCGATTGGACCCAGACCCATAGATACTGTTGGGAACTGCCAGAACTCAGGCATCAATTTAGGGTGTGGGTATGAAGAAATACCTTTACCGTCTACTTCTTGACGGAAGTTGTCTAACTGCTCTTCAGTTAAACGACCTTCTAAGAATGCACGCGCGTAGATGCCAGGTGAAATATGACCTTGGTAATAAACTAAATCACCACCATCCTTCTCGTTTGGTGCACGGAAGAAGTGGTTGAAACACATTTCATAAAATGCTGCTGAAGACTGGTAAGACGCCATGTGGCCGCCTAACTCTAGGTCTTTTTTAGACGCACGAAGTACGATCATGATCGCATTCCAACGTACGATAGAGCGGATACGGCGTTCAATCGTGGTATCACCTGGGTAAGCTGGTTCTTGGTCAGCCGGAATGGTATTCACATAGTTTGTAGTGATACCAGTTGGCATATCCACACCATCTAGGCGGGCTTGCTCTAGCACTTGCTCAAGTAAGAATTGCGCGCGTTCTACGCCTTCTTCTTTTACAACTGACTCAAGCGCTTGTAACCACTCTTGGGTTTCTAACGCGTCAACGTCAAACTTATTGACTTCAGACATATGGAGTGTTCCTTATGTTTTAAATGCAAATTTATTCAATGCGTCAATGACGCAATCGAGCATAATTGCCCGATTTTGCTTAAAAAGACCGAATTTACCTAACTATTGCTGCTTGGTACGGCGCAGACTTCGCTCAATACGAGAGCGCTCTCTGCCCGCTTCTAGTAATGCTTCTTCGATGAAAGCAAGGTGTGCGTTACTCGCAAGCCTTGCCTTTTCTGGATCCCCTTGGATCACAGCGTCCATCAATACCGCACGGTGCTGCGCAAGCTGCTCGCTTACGTCTGACTTTTGCACCAATACAGTTAAGTTTTGCAATACATTTTGCTCAAGTAATGACTGCATCCCACGCACCAAATGCAGTAACACCACATTATGTGACGCTTCTGCTACAGTGAAATGAAATGCATTGATTGCTTTGGCTTTCAGGGCTAAATCATCCCCGACCTCTGCAATGTTGTCATAACTTTGTTTGACTTTATCCATATCATTGTCGGTGCCTCGAAGTGCCGCGTAATACGCTGCAATTCCTTCAAGAGCATGACGGAATTCAAGTAAGTCAAACTGAGACTCAGGGTGTTTACTGATCAAGTCAAAAAGCGGATCAGTTAAGCCTTCTTCTAGCTGATTTTTGACGTACGTGCCACCACCTTGGCGACGTGTCACTAACCCTTTGGCTTCGAGTTTTTGAATCGCCTCTCGTAACGACGGGCGGGATACTTCAAACTGCTTAGCAAGCTCTCGTTCCGGTGGAAGCTTTTCTCCTGGAAGCAATGATCCTTCTAAAATCATGTTTTCCAGTTGCTCTAAAATCACATCCGAGAGTTTCGCAGCTTTAATTTTCAAAGACATTGATAACACGCCAATTTGGGTTTTATATCCACCAGCTAAAAATAAAGCCCCTACGTTAAACCGTAAGTCTTTAAAACTTAGCAATATTTACTTAATTATTTAGTATATTGAGACCAGTCAGGTAAATTGGTCATACCAAATTTGGACATTAAGTTACCAAAATCAAGCTCGGCTGTCAAAAATACACCTTTTCATCACTTTTAATGTCCTTTTTTTGACATCCATTCAGATTAAACTTTATACAATTAAAATTGATTGCAAAGAAAAATAAAAATGGTCAGACCAGAGTGTCATAGTAGCAAAAGGTGAATAAAAGTGAGTTGGAAAAATAAACAAGAGATAAAGTTGTAAGGATGTGATGAGTTAGACCGAATGGTCGCTGGAAGCAAGGTCTATTTCATAACGAAACACACCGCTTCCAGCTTAAGACTAGCTTACTTAATGACGACGTCGCATGCTTCGATACCACTGCAAACAAAGTCACTTACTCCACCACCAACAGCCTTGGTTTTGTGTGATGCAAGCACTTTATCATCGTTAAGTGCTTTGAGGTTTTTTTTGATAAGTTTAATTTTCATCGTTACTATCCTTTTGTTGTTTTGTTGTTTTGTTGTTTTGTTGTTATTTTTTCAACCCAAGTATGTGAGTCGCTACCAATTCTATCGATACAAACCCATATTTGGTGTGTACATTATGATTTAATTCCATCAGGCATAGGCACTGTTAGAAAGTACAGTAACTGCAGTAAAGACCCATCACAAATTGCAGCATCCGCTTGCTCCACAACCTTCGGCTTACCATGTACAGCCACCCCTAAATCGGCCGCCGCCATCATTACTAAATCATTGGCACCATCACCAATGGCTAAGGTTTGCCCCGCACCAATATCGTAACGGCTGCGCAAACTCTCTAGTACTTGCGCCTTTTTATCAGCATCAACTACCTCACCAATAACTCGACCAGTTAACTTTTGATCTTCAATTTCTAGAGTATTGGCAAACACATGATCTAACCCCAATCGAACCTGCAATGCCTCTGCAAACCAAGTAAACCCGCCGGAAGCAATTGCCAATCGCCAATCGTGCGACTTTAGTATTTCACATAAAGGTTTAATCCCCGCCATCAAAGGCAGATCTTCTTTAAGTGGCGAAATCAAGCTCAGCTCAATACCCTTTAATTTCGCTACGCGTTTATACAAACTGTCGCTAAATGCCAATTTGCCTGCCATTGCTTCTGCGGTTACCGAGGCCACTTCGTCATATACATCTGCAAGACGGGCTATTTCATCAATACACTCTATTTCAATCGCTGTTGAGTCCATATCCATCACCAACAGCCCAGGTTTAAGTAGTTGAGGCAAACTAGGTAATATTGCCCCTTGACACCCCACTGTCTGAGCCGCTTGCCGGACAGCCGTTTTGGATAATTCATCAAGGTGTTGCAAGCAAACTTCTATTGCGATGCCAATTGGCAGATCATCGTGGGCTTTAAAAGCACACAGACTGATAAACGTTAAGTGCTCTGATGAAAGCATGTCGATAAATTGCACCAACGAGGTACCCGTGACACTAGCGCCAAATAAAACGATGTATTGCGACTTGGCCTCTGTTAACCCACTCTCTTTAGCAGATTGGGCATTTCCAAATTCGTACCACTTTGATAAGGTAAGTTGATTTTCAACAGGGCGGACATCGAATTGGTCGACATCAATGATATTTTGCATTGGCATTGAGCACTCCTAATAACGGTATAGGCTCTTTTTAACATCTAATGAAAATAATGTCAGCCAACAACCTGTAACTATGAAAAATACACAAGCACATGCTTTTTTAAAATCTTCACAAAGTAAACGTTTACTGAGACTCACGATTGCAGCAGGCTGCTTGCTCGCGCTACTGTGGATAGCAACCAATACCAGTTTTCGCTCTCACCAGTTGCTGCATACCAATGCTAATCACACAGGGCAAAGCTTGGTCCAACAATTTGCACTCAATGCCGCTGAGCCACTGTCGCGTATGGACACACCAAGGCTCAGAGCCATGAGCAACCACTTGGCCAGCGATCAGTACGTGCTCTCTGTTGCTGTGTATAACCAAACTGGTCTATTTCTGATAGGCAACGACGGCATGACCGAGGCACCTGAATTTAAAGGTTTGCCTGACGGGTTAGCTGGCATCAATCCAAGCAAAGATGCCATCGTTGGAAAGATTGTAGACAACCAACAAACTATCGGCTTTGTCAGCATAGAATATCTTACCGACGCAGCCATGAGTGAAAGTCATAAACACTTCCATCAACTGGGCCGAATCGTACTATTAATGTTGCTTATTGTCGGCGTATTTACTTGGCAAATAGGCCGAGCGCTAACTCGCCGTGATGTCAAAAAGCAAATAAAAAAAGGCGCGCAAGAAGCCAGTTTGATGGAAGATGAGGAAGACAACGAATCATGACTTCCTGTCTGTCATTTTGCACTTATCATATCGAGCTTACCGATTAAAACGAATATCAAATTGAAAAAAGCTCACATGACGACGCGTAAAGTGACAACGCAATTTCTTCTTTAGGTTCACTGCGTAATTGGCATACATGCTTAAAAACATCCATCAACCGCGCTGGCGTATTGATCTGCCCCTGATAGCCAAAAACGGGCATTGATGGCGCATCAGTTTCAATTACAAAGCTAGACAATGGCAATGCACTCACCACATCTCGGGTCTTTTTCGCCCGCGGATAGGTGATAGTACCACCCAGACCAAGTTTAAACCCTAAATTGACATAATATTGAGCTTGTTGCCGAGAACCCGAAAAGGCATGGATCACACCACCAAACTTAGGTTTTGTTTGCTTGAATGATTGCGCAATTAGATGATGGCTTTGGCGATGGTGCACAATCAAGGGCAACTCTAACGTATTAGCCAGTTGGATGTGATCAGTAAAAATTGCCTGTTGTAGGGGCAGATCTGCACATTGACTATCAATACCGCACTCGCCAATGGCCACCAACCTCTCTCTATGGCGTGTTGCCAAATCAGCCAACTGCGCCATTTCTTGGCGGCTATCTGGTGTCAAAAAATATGGGTGTAGACCAAACGCAATATGGCAGCACGAATACACTTGTTGAAAATCTATTAAACGTTTGCACTGTGCCAGAGAAACTCCTGGCACAATCAGCTTTTCGATGCCAAAAGACGCAGCGTCTGCAATTTGCAGAGTGATGTTGTCGGCAAACTCTGCAAAATCTAAATGGCAATGGCTATCGATAAATCGCATTTACGGATTTAGACGTTCAATCGACCAGCTGTCATCTGGTTGTTTTACGTACATGAAACGGTCGTGAAGTCGATGCTCTCCACCTTGCCAGAACTCTATTTTATGAGGCACAACACAATACCCGCCCCAAAAGTCCGGTAGTGGAATATCACCCTTAGCAAACTTACTTTTCATATTTTGGAATGTTTGCATCAAAGCTTGTCGAGACGAAACTGGACGGGATTGTTGAGATGCCCACGCCGCCAGCTGACTCTCTTTAGGGCGAGACAAAAAGTATTTCGCCACAGCAGCGGTACTTAACGGCTGAGCTTCTCCGTATACAATCACTTGTCGCTCAATTGCATGCCATGGAAAGTGCAGAGATATCTTGTTATTGATAGCTAAATCTTGTGCCTTTTTTGAACCCGTGTTGGTAAAAAATACAAAGCCATTTTGATCCAGGTTTTTCAACAACACAATACGCTGTGACGGCTGGCCTTGTGCATCCACCGTTGCCACAACCATGGCAGTTGGATCCGCTGTAAACTTTGCATCAACGGCTTGTTGTAGCCAAATTTCAAACTGTTCAATTGGATTATCTTTAAGCGCTTCTCGACGCAACCCATCCTGCACATACTCTCTGCGGATATCATCTAATTTCATCTTGGCGATTCCTTAGCATATTAAAAAGGTGCTTACTCTCATCAGTAAACAAAAAGCCGCCTAAAGTGGCGGCTTTTACAACATTAACCAATCAATGGAGCTTACATTTGCTCCATTACTTCAATGCCTAATAGGTCTAAGCCTGTGTGTAGTGTTTTTGCCACTAAGTTACATAGTAGCAAACGACTCTCTCTCGTTTGCTCTGCCACATCATCTTTCAAAATCGGGCATGCTTCGTAGAACGACATATATAAACTGGCAAGTTCATATAGGTATCCACACAATACGTGTGGCGTCGCTTCATTGATCATTAGATCAAGGACTTCTTCAAGTTGCAATAACTTAAGAGCCAAAGCCTTTTCTTGTGGCTGTGCAATTATGATCTGACCGTTCAATGAATCGCTATTGACCGCAGCTTTACGGAAAATACTTTTAACACGAGTATATGCATACTGAAGATATGGGGCTGTTGCACCTTCAAAGCTCAGCATGGTGTCCCAATTGAAGATGTAGTCGCTTGTACGATGCTTTGACAGATCAGCATATTTAACTGCGCCAATACCTACTTTGCGGGCAATTTCTGCGCGCGCTTCTTCAGAGAGTTCAGAGGCGCGCTCCGCCAGTTTGTCTGATGCACGACTCACGGCTTCATCTAGCAAATCAGCAAGCTTAATCGTACCACCTGTACGTGTCTTGAACGGCTTACCATCGTCACCCATCATAGTACCAAAAAGACTTGGTTCGTAGCTGGTTTTGTCTTTCAAAAACCCGGCTTTACGCGCTGTGATCTCAACTTGATTGAAGTGAAGACCCTGACGTGCATCAACAAAAATCAAGATACGGTCAACGTCAAGCTCATTTGAACGGTAATCGCACGCAGCTAAATCTGTTGTAGAGTATAAGAAGCCACCACCTGATTTTTGTACGATGAATACCGATGGCTCACCATCTTTATTCGCTAATTCATCAAGGAATACTACTTGCGCACCTTGGTCTTCTACCGCAATGTCTTTTTCTTTGAGTAACTCAATAACACCGTTCAAACGATCGTTATAAGCACTTTCCGCTTTGATGTCTTCGCGTCCCAATGTCACATTGAGTTTTTTGTACACTTCTTCAGAGTGCTTCACCGAGGTGTCGATGAATAACTGCCACAATTTTTCACAGTGCGCATTACCACCTTGTAATTTCACAACATAGTCACGGGCTTTATCAGCAAAACCTTCTTCATCATCAAAGCGTTTTTTCGCATCACGATAAAAGCTTTCTAAATCAGCCAGTGCCACCGCCTCAAGATCAATACCTTGCTCAAGTAAATCTTCAAGGTGTGCGATCAACATACCAAACTGAGTACCCCAGTCACCCATGTGATTTTGACGGATAACTTTATCACCACGGAACTCAAGGGCGCGCACAACGGCATCACCAATGATGGTAGAACGCAGGTGACCAACGTGCATTTCTTTAGCCAGATTTGGCGATGAGTAATCCACAACGACTTTATGTGGGGTCGCGTGTTCTGCTACACCAAGCTTTGCATCTTGGTTGGCTGATTCTAAGCTTGATGCTAAGAACTCTGGTTTTAGATGAATATTAATAAAACCAGGGCCTGCAATTTCAGTTTTTGCAGCAACATCGTCGATATCTAAGTTATCAATGATCTTTTGTGCAACTTCACGCGGATTCGTTTTGAGCGCTTTTGCGGCGCCCATTGCACCATTGATTTGGTAATCACCAAATTGCGGGCGAGTAGATTGTGTAACCGCAGGGTTTGTGCCTTCAGGAATGCCCGCAGCTTGCATCGCGGTATTGGCTTTTTCTATTAATAGAGTTTTGATATTCATTTGTTATCCTGTGATCCTTGCCAGCCATCAAGCCAGCAAGGTTAAATTCAATTTAAGCGCTTATTAGTGTTCACGTGTATGATGGAACTTAACATCAGGATAGCGTTCCATTGATAAGTTTAAATTTACACGGCTAGGTGCAATGTAAGTTAAGTTATCACCACCATCAAGGGCCAAATTTGCTTCGCACTTGCGTTTAAACTCAGCCATCTTCTTATCGTCGTCACACGTCACCCAACGGGCTGTTTGTACTGCCACGCTTTCGTAAATTGCATCTACGTTATATTCAGCTTTTAGGCGCGCTACAACCACATCAAACTGAAGCACACCGACCGCACCTACGATTAAACTGTTATTTTGTAGAGGTCTAAATACCTGTACCGCACCTTCTTCTGACAGCTGCACTAAGCCTTTTAATAACTGCTTTTGCTTAAGCGGATCTTTTAAACGAATGCTACGGAATAATTCTGGCGCGAAATTTGGTATACCACTGAATTTCAGCTTCTCACCTTGCGTGAAGGTATCACCGATTTGGATTGTACCGTGGTTATGCAAGCCAATGATGTCACCAGCATATGCCTCTTGAGCACGCTCACGATCACCCGCCATAAAGGTTACCGCGTCGGAGATGCTGACTTTTTTGCCAATACGTACATGGTCCATCTTCATACCTTGAGTATATTTACCCGATACGATACGCATAAAAGCAATACGGTCACGGTGTTTGGGGTCCATATTCGCTTGAATTTTGAATACAAAGCCTGAGAACTTTTCTTCTTCAGCTTTTACTTCACGCTCTTCAGTTTGACGTGGCATTGGCGTTGGCGCCCATTCTGTTAAACCGTCAAGCATATGGTCAACACCAAAGTTACCTAATGCTGTACCAAAGTAAACTGGTGTTAGCTCACCCGATAAAAATAACTCATGATCAAACTCATTTGATGCTCCGATCACCAGCTCTAGCTCTTCACGGAGCTGCTCGGCTAACTCATCACCGATTTCGACATCTAGATCTGGATTGTCTAAGCCCTTAATGATGCGTTTTTCTTGGATAGTATGGCCTTGACCCGTTGCGTATAAAATCGTTTCATCACGATGAATGTGGTACACGCCTTTAAATTCTTTACCGCAGCCGATTGGCCAAGTGATAGGTGCACACATGATATTCAGTTCTGTTTCGACTTCGTCCATCACTTCCATTGGGTCACGGATGTCACGGTCAAGCTTGTTCATGAAAGTCACGATTGGCGTGTCACGTAAGCGAGTAACTTCCATTAATTTACGAGTTCTATCCTCAACACCTTTTGCCGCATCGATTACCATTAGACATGAGTCAACAGCAGTCAGTGTACGGTAAGTATCTTCAGAGAAATCTTCGTGTCCCGGGGTATCTAGTAGGTTTACCAATGCATCATTATACGGGAACTGCATCACCGAGGTTGTTACCGAGATACCACGCTCTTTTTCCATTTCCATCCAGTCAGATTTTGCGTGCTGGTTTGAACCACGACCTTTTACCGTACCGGCTTTTTGTAACGCCTTTCCGAATAAAAGTACTTTCTCTGTTATGGTGGTTTTACCCGCATCCGGGTGAGAAATAATGGCAAAAGTACGGCGAAGCGATACTTCTTGCTGGATACTGTTGTTTGACATTGAAAACTCTACTTTTGGCTTATCTGAGTGTGACTATTAACTGATAACACTCAGCTGTGAACACATATCCGCATATTGTCTCTGATCCTGACTATTTTAACAACTTATCGGCACATAAATTGACGAAAAACTGCGGTATTTCTAACCTTGACCAATCTCATGTTACGTTCCACATATGCCGCCATCAACATTCATTAAGCGATTTTCTGGATATAAAAACTTGGCCTCTTTGATATACCCGCTTGAACGCTGCGGCCCCTATACAATTTTATTTAAATTGTTAGGATAGATATCCATAACCAATAATAAAAAATATTCAATGACTACAAAACTATTTACAACGCCAAAGCCTAACCCTCAGGCAACCACTCGACTTTTCTGCTTTCCTTACGCAGGCGGTGCTCCAAGCATTTTTATACCTTGGTTAGATAAATTACCCGCTCATATTGAAATAGTCCTTGTCCAGTTACCCGGACGCGGTGCCCGGCTCATGGAGCCCCCCCATGACAAAATGCACTTAATTATTGAAGAGCTAATGCAACAAAGCGACTTTATTACTCAAAAGCCATGTGTGTTTTTTGGTCATAGTCTCGGTAGCCGTGTCGCCTATGAACTTGCTTACTCCTTGCAAAAAGCAAACAAAACGCTGCCAGTTAAAATGATAGCCTCAGCTAGTCGAGCACCACATTTAGCCGGCCAGAAACAACCTATTTACCATTTACCTAAGCAAGAGTTCATCAAAAAACTTCGTGAACTCAATGGTACACCACAAGAAATTCTGGCAAATGCCGAACTAATGGATCTGTTTTTACCACTGCTACGCGCTGATTTCGAAATCGCAGATTGTTATCGGGCTGAGCCACACCCTCTCCCACTGCCTATCGATGTCTTTTTTGGTCACGATGACGTTGATATATCACAAGCTCAACTTGATGCGTGGCAGTCGCTGTCAAGCTTGCCAATTCAGCAACACGCTTTTAATGGCGATCACTTTTTTATCAACACACTCAGCGACCAAGTGGTAGCAAAAGTATCTGACATACTAGCCACCATATAGATAAAGCACTTGAATGGGTCATTGCGAGACCCATTCCCCCAGCCAAAACTGTACAATTATCACCCTCCTTTGTAAACTAAAGTTAACCCGCAGTCCTAGACATAGGTACACAATACCAATTACTATAAAACGCTAAATAGTTTGTATTCTCACAATGAAGAAACTCGCTCACTTTGTATTAAAATGATTGCTAGAAGCGTGCGCGAATGACAGCCATGACTTTAAGCCAACTCATTGATATTAAAAGGATGATAATAAAATGAGAAAAATATTCGTGTTGTCAGTGCTGACATTGGCACTGTGTGGTTGTAAAAGCCTTGTTGAAAAAGGACATAACTTATTTGAAGCAGGAATGTATTCACAATCAGCTGAATATTATGAGCAAGCATTGGTTGAAGATCCGCACAATATTGATGCACAAAAAGGACTACTACAGGCCCGTAATAAAATATTAGATAAAGGTTTGATCGACGTTCGAATGTTGCGCTTAGGAGGCAACCCGACTGGCGCAGCAATGAAATTAGAGTCATTATTACGCAATCAAATTGAATGGCAAGTAGAGCCACTTGGGCCCATCGCCAATACTCAGAATGAAGAAATTGAATATGCTACATTGTGGTTGAAGCAACGTGCCGAACAATTGGGCCAATCCCGCTTTCCAGATCAATTCCGCTTTTTTGAACATCGCTATTCATTTTTAATCGGCAACGCGCAGCTGCACAATCAATTTTCGGCATATCGTGTTCCGTTGCAAAATAAGGCACATGCCCTGTGTACTCGTATGTTCACACAGGCAAATAACACGCGTTTTTATTTACGCCAATTTACTGAAAAATACTGCATGGCATGGGATCTACCACAAAACTTCACTCCAATGACCCAAGATCCAAGCCGCTATTCAAGTATCGCACTGACACCGCGATTCAACGTCAATTTGCACCGTACTAGCCGACAGGCGAACTCGTTACAGACAGCGTCTTCTGAATTAAAGCAAATATTCAGAGAAAGCCTATGGTATAGCCCAGTCGGACAACAGACTTTTAGACTCAAATTTGATGCGAGGTTGGAGCATATCAGAGACGCTAAACTGGTCAATCGCCAGAAGCACTTTACCATTGTTGAAGAACGTCACAATCCAAACGATCCATCGGATAAACTCGATGTCGAAGTAAAAAAAGCCTACAACTACCCAGTCACCGAATTTACCGAGCAATTTAGTGTCGATGCAAAATATGAAGGCACCATTGCAGCTCAGCCAATAGAGTTTCGAGTGGACGACAGCCAAACTCACTATACGCAAAGCCACCAAGCGGATTTTCCACAACTCAAAATCAAACCTGTTAAAGCTACCTTTCTAGATGTTGACTCTAAATTAAGTACACAACTGGACGCGCTACAGCAAGATTTTAAGTCACAACTAGATCGTATCTGGGTCGAAACTCATTGCAATGGCTTAATCGGTGCGCACTATGGTGAATACATTCTGCGCTGTGGCAAAATTTCTCCACAGCATGAATTTGTAAACAGCTGGTTCAAAAAACAATTCGGTTTAACCTACTACGAAATGGCATCACTGTATGCGCTTTAGCGTTGTTTTTCATCATCAGCAAGGCAATACGGTTGTGCGATCGGCTTGCCTTGTTGATAAAACTCGCTAGGCTTGCCTTTTCCAAGTAAACGCCAGAGCGCTATTTTAAATGCTAAATGCACAACAACACGCTTGTGAGACCATTGCCCCTTAATTTCAGCTGGAATTTCAGCATTGGCAAACTTGCAGAAAACGCTGCCAATAGGTGGCCCAACTGTCTCGTTTAGATCCTCTTCAATACAACCTTGCAACAGTCCTACTAAAGGCCAACGTGCATTCACGGTATTTCCCAACGGTGTATTGCAACATGCAGCAAACCAGCGGTGAACACCGCCTTTTGTCACCGTAAGGCAAGCTATTTGCTGTTTTCCCTGGTGCACCTCAAGTTGCGATGAGCTAACCTGAAAAACGTCTGAGCCGCCATACTCATTGAGCATTTGATTTTGCCCAAGGTGCCTTACAAATTTCTGGCAATCATCACAATAACAAACCACACGATTATGAAATAGCCGATTTCCATAAGATACGGTGCCACGCACTTTGGAGCAGCGACAACTAAAATTCAAACATTTATCCATACAGTGTCCTTATCGCAACAGTCATAGTCACGATAAGATGAATATCATGACCTTCACTCCTATCCTATCACCCCTTTAAAACACAATAAAATACCTACGGGGCTTGGCGTTGGCAGAGCTTCATGCTAGTTTTCTGCAAAACAAAATAAATTGGGAATTACTATGCCAAAGGCCAGTGAAATAAAAAAACATGCGGCGATTGAATACAATGGTCGAGTTATGATTGTGCGTGATATCGAGCGCTCGGTACCGCAAGGTCGTGCAGGTGGTAGTCTTTACCGCATGCGTATGTACGATGTCGTAAATAACGGCAAAGTAGATGAAACATTCAAAGCTGAAGAAATGCTGAAACTGGCAGATCTAACCCGTCGCCCTGCTATGTTTTCATACGTAGATGGCGAAGAGTATGTATTTATGGATGAAGAGGACTACACGCCTTATCACCTAAATAAAGAAGCTATTTCTGAGCAGGTATTATTCATTAACGAAGATACAAAAGGCCTATCAGTCGTTGTTGTTGAAGGCAGTCCAGTATCAATTGATTTACCGTCAAGTGTAGAACTTGTGATTGAAGAAACATCACCTTCTATCAAGGGGGCTTCAGCCAGTGCTCGCACTAAACCAGCAACACTGACCACGGGGCTAATCGTACAAGTTCCGGAGCACATCTCAACGGGTGATAAAATCAAAATCAATACCACCGAAGTTAAATTCATGGGTCGTGCAGACAGCTAATACCGTTTGAAAGCGATACCTAAAGCCGGATAGCCCGGCTTTTTTATTACCTCCTCAATCTCACCTGTTACTAAGTTCTTAGCTAAAGTTTAGAAGTTAAAATAAAACTTTGAATTGCTGCAATTTTGTGCCAATAATAAATGGAACGTTCCAAATAAAAACAATCAAGATAATGGGAGTTAGTCATGAGAAGATTTGCACTGTGTGCTCTAGCACTTGCTATTCAATCGACATCAATACACGCACATTCAGGACATACACATCAACATACTCAACAAACTGAACTCAATGAGTGGCAAGATAAAATAAGTTACAAAAAAGGCCAGCGAGTTACCTACCAAGGTGCTGTATATAAGGCTAAATGGTGGTCAGAAGGAGATTTACCAGCAACCAACACGTCGGGCGCTTGGCAGTTTGTGCAATTTATTAATGACGAAGGTGAGGTATCTAACCCTTGGCTGCATGCACAAGTTTATACAAAGGGACAAGTGGTAGCGTACAAGGGAGAAGTTTTTAAAGCTAAGTGGTGGACATTAAACGAAGTGCCGGGTGCAAGCCAAGTATGGGAGAAAATAGCACACGATAAAAAGAACGATCCAATTTCACAAATGAGTTTAATTGGCCACAACATTATTCTGAATGAGCAAAAAGCAGAATCACCAGCCGGTGAATCCCTAAACAATGCATTTGATGGCGATCCTCGTACCAAATACGTGACGCTTAAACCACAAGGCTGGATCCAAGTATCGCTAGCGCAGCCACAAAGCCTCACCCAATATCAGTTTACCTCAGCGAATGACGCACCGGGTCGAGATCCTCACAACTGGACACTAAAAGGCTCTAACGACGGTGAAAACTGGCAAACAATAGATCAGCGTAACGAGCAAGTGTTCAGTAAACGCTTCGAGCAAAAAAGCTATCAATTGTCAGAAGAACAGCCATACCAACACTACCGTTTTGAATTAACACATAAAGGCACCGATGACTGGGGTTATGATCTCTTGCAAATAGCCGAACTAGACTTGTTTACCAACACTCAATTGCCAATTGCTGGAATAACAAGTGACTCCAATACCGTATTTGTTGGTGAAACCATTGAATTTAAAGATGCTAGCCTCAACAAACCAAATAGTTTTGAATGGCAGTTTGAACAGGGTATCCCCGCCGCTAGTTTAGCAAAAAACCCGCTAGTCTCATTCAAGACTCCTGGCGTCAAAAATATTGAACTGACGACGTACAATTGGCATGGTCAAAGTGAAACAGTGACTCAAAAGGTGAAGGTCGTCGACCCAGCAAACCCTTGGCAGGGGTTCGCTTATCCGGAAATTAAATTTGCCCACGAAGATACTCAGAGCGAAGGATATAAGCGTATTCATAGACTCTTTCCTGATTTGGAAAAAACCATCAACGATGTAACGCTACAGGTCAATCAGTATTTATATAAACACTATGGTGAGTCACCAGAGTTTGATTCAGTCACATTTAGCCTGAAGTGGATGGATACCTTAGCTTATCGCGCGGGCTCTGGCCGCAATATGGAAATCGCATTCAGTACAAAATACATCACAGAATCACTGGCCAATGCCAGCGATGACGAAGTGATCTATGAGTTGCTCGGCGTTTTCTGGCATGAACTTGTACATGGCTACCAACACTTCCCAACAGGGGCAATGGCTGATGGCAATGAAGCACATGCCATCATTGAGGGCATCGCGGATCTAGTGAGGATCCGAGCAGGCTTCCATGCGACACGCAGCCCTTCACCTTCGAAAAACTGGCTCGGCGGTTATACCAATACAGGCTTCTTTTTATCTTGGATACAAGATAACTACGACGAAGACTTCACCTACAAAATAAACCAAATGGTACTGACTAGCCAAAAAGAAGGCTGGGAATGGACACTTGAAGAGGCGCTCAAACGCATTTTAAATCAAGATATCAATACTTTATGGCAGAAATATCAAGCTACTTTAGGCGCTGCCCCCGAAGCCCCAGCCATTCCTGATGAGCAACTCAGTTTGATAACATTGGGCGGGGAAGCAAGTGCTACCGCGGTGCCTGCTGATCCAATCTATGACGTTACAAATGCCTTTGATGGCGATCGCTATACTAAATATCTCACTTTAAATGCACATTCTGAAATCACCTTTTCTACTTTTGGTGCTGGACAACTGGGTGCGTATCGCTTAACCGTTGGCGACAACCAACCTAGCAGAGACCCTAGCAGTTGGACTTTATATGGATCCTCTGATGGTACTAATTGGCACCAAATAGACACGCAGTCACATCAGGTATTTGAACAGAGATTGGAAACTCGGGAATTTAGCGTTGCACCAACTCAAAGTTTCAAGCATTTTAAATTTAACTTCACTAACAGTGGTAGCCAAAGTAATGGCCAGTCCTTATTTCAAATCGCAGAGATCGATTTGTTAGCCGATAAAACAACCGCCACGTTACCAGTCACACTTGAAAACTTTGTTTTACTCGGTGGGGAAGCCAGTGCTGAACACGAAGGGTTTAGTCAATGGGGAGAGGGCTACCAAAGTGCCTTTGACGGTGATCACAGCAACAAGTATGTCGCGCTGACCAAACAAGGTTGGTTGCAATTCAATACAACACAGCCACGCACTTTAAAGGCATACAGTATCACCAGTGGCAATGACGCTCCGGAACGAGATCCTGCACAGTGGATTGTGTCAGGTTCTAATGACGGCGTTCAATGGCACACACTGGATTCTCGTCAATCACAACAATTTGAATCACGTAATCAAACAAAAACCTTCCGCATTGAAAACGATGTTGCATACTCTCAATTTCGCATTGAGCTAACGCATACCGCCACCGATGCAAATGGTAACGACTTATTACAACTATCTGAAATTGAACTGTTTAACGCTAAATAAATTACATCTCTGGGACAGGGTACTCATGTACCTTGTCCTATCTGTATACAAAGCCCTTCCTTGTTAGCCATCGACAACACTCGCTCCGACGCTACACTTTTTCAGTTTTGGCTATACGCGACACGGCGTAAAAACTTGAGAAATTATGCAAGCCATCATATGATCCTTATTTGCACAATGAATGGATAGTTTGACGGACTGTAACAGGTATATATGGATATCAGGATAGATGAAAACCAGTAAGCTCAGTATCAGGTTGCTTTGGTACATCACACCGCTTGTGATTTTGCCTTTGTTATTTCTCGGTGGCTTTACACTGACCAATGTAACTAGCTCAACGCAAAAGCAAGCAAAGCTCATTGTCAGCCGCTTTGTCGAGCAACAGCAGCAGAAAATGTTCAACTACATGGAAATCTATCAGTCAACGACCAAACTGCTGTCCACCTCACCTGTACTAAGTGACTTTTTACTGACTCCCCCTGACGAAAAGCAAGTAAAAACAAAACGCCTAGGTGCGTTGATGGATGTATTTGCAAGCTACAGTGAAGCCTATCCAGATATTCTCAGCATTAATTTAGTTGATGCAGAAGGCAATAGTCACGCCTTTTATTCCAGCAATCTGAGCTTCGCACCTGACGACTACCCTTTTTTTGACCAAGTGCTCAAAAGTAACTTGCGCCAACAACAATATATGCTGCCTGCAAAAGATGACGGTACTCAGCTCTATTTTGTACAACAAATTTACAGCGTCAACTTTCACCTCAAAAGGCCTCAGCGCCAAGGCTATATCATAGTTCGAGTAGCCCCTTCTATTATCAGCAGTAGCATATTAGAAGCGCCTTATGACAACACATTGAACCTGCTGGTATCTGCACAAGGTGAAGTACTTTTCTCTTCAGATGGGCAGTTTTCTTCTAGTTATTTAAGCGATGAGGAAATGGCGCAAATAAGCTCATTGGCTGATAGAGGTAAGCTTGATTCTATTGTTTTACCTTCTGTGGATGGGCTTAAACGCATGACCTACAGTGCGCAGCTAAGTGGTGGGTATTACTATATATCGACAATACCAAAGAGCATTCTATATCAGTCGGGCAAAGCTATTAGCCTTATCACTGCCCTCATAGTGATCCTCTCTGTGGTAACACTACCTGTGCTCATCTTCATTGTGGTACGTAACCTCTTACTTACCCCTATAGAACTGCTTGGTGAAGCCAGCCACCGTGTTGGAGATGGTGATTTATCTGTCTTTCTACCTGCTCATGATGATGATGAAGTTGGCACTTTATTTGATGATTTCAATCACATGGTTAAACAGATCAGAGACTTCCAAGGTGAGTTAGAAGACTACAAACTCCACCTTGAGGAAAAGGTAGAGAACAGAACACGTGCTTTGGAAGAAATGAACCAGCAGCTTGAAGTTGCAATTAAAGAAGCCGAGCAAGCCAACCAACTAAAAAGCCGATTTTTAGCCAATATGAGTCATGAGATCCGCACGCCTTTAACCGCGATTATGGGATTCACAGAACAGCTATTGCATAACCCAAATGCTAAAAATGCAGATTTGCACTTAGACACCATTTTGAGAAACTCTAAGCACCTATTGGAGCTAATTAATAATATTCTCGATTTATCCAAAATCGAGGCCGAAAAGCTCGCTGTTGAACAAAATGAAATTGAGTTTTTGCCACTGCTAAAAGACATTGAGTCGATTATTCAGCCCCTCGCTGAAGAAAAGCAATTAGAATTAACACTTGATTACGCGTTTCCACTGCCCAAAGTCCTCAACAGTGATGAAACCCGCCTCAAGCAAATCCTGCTCAATATCGCCAGCAATGCCGTCAAGTTTACGGAGCACGGCTTTATCTCTATCGGGATTGATTTTAACACCCAAAATGACCAGTTTGTATTTGTTGTCAAAGATACGGGTATTGGTATGTCTCAAAGTGAGATGGAGCGTGTGTTTAAGCCTTTTGAACAGGCCGACACCACCACCACTAGGCGTTTTGGTGGCACAGGACTAGGACTATGTATTTCCAAAAATCTTGCGCAATTGTTAGGTGGAGACGTTCAAGTAAACAGTGAGCAAGGCAATGGCAGTACTTTTACAATCACCATCTCTGCCAATCACGCAAGCCAAGATATTCAATGGATAGACTGTGACTCGTATATTCACAATCAAACCAGCAACTCGCAAAAGCTCGCTGAAACCCAGTTAGAAGCAACTATTTTGTTAGCCGAAGATAACAAAGATAACCAAGAGCTGATCTCCTTACTGCTAAGTTCTTGGGGTCTGGTCCCAGACATCGCCAATAACGGCGCTCAAGCCGTGGAGATGTCATTGATCAACGATTACGACTTAATCTTAATGGATATGCAAATGCCGGTTATGGGTGGATTGGAAGCCACTGAGATGCTCAGACACGCAGCCTATGACGGCCCTATTGTCGCTTTGACAGCCAACATTATGAAGCATGACATAGACACCTACCTTGCCGCTGGGTGTAACGCAACACTCGGAAAACCAATCGACAGAGAAAAGCTCGGGGCGGTATTACTGGAGTTTCTCGAATTGGCGAACGACAACGCGTCTAAATGGAATAATTTACTCAAAAGCGAAAAGTTCTTACAGATCAGCCAAAATTATTTAGAAAAACTGCCCGAGCAACTAGAGCTGGTTGAATCTCTTTATCAGAATCAAGAGTGGGAATCGCTTCGTGCGCTCGCTCATAGCCTTAAAGGCAGTGCGGGCTGTTTTGGGTTTAGTAATATTCACAGTGCCGCTGGAGAGCTTGAAAGCAGCCTGCAAGAGAATAACAAAGCACAGTGGCAATACACAACGCTACAGCTTACGCAGGCGATCCGATACACATTAGAAAACGAAGACGTTCAGCTACAAGCAGTAAAATAACAAGCCAACAATATTAATTTTTAAACTCTAAGCCCATTAAAACCGCATCTTCTCTGCCTGATTCAGTAGGGTAATAGTTTTTTCGCGTCCCCATAATGCTCAGGCCTACTTTTTTATAAAGTGCAATGGCTGCTTGATTAGATGCTCGCACTTCTAGAAATAGGTTTTCAGCTTGTTCATCACGACATTGCTGAATTAATGCTTGCATAAGCTCTGTCGCTATCCCCTGCCCCTGGCGCTTTGGGTCAACACAAATATTCATCAAGGTATAGTCTGGCCCTGCTCGCTCTGCAATAAAATAACCGACCACCCCCTGTTCAGAATCTCGGCATGCGTTAAAATATCGCCCGCCGATACAAGAGGTCAGAGTTTTTTCACTCCACGGGTGGCTGTGGCACGCATTTTCAATTCGCATGATATCAGCTATTGGAAATTGGGCTAACGCCTCGCTACGTAGATACTGCATGATATATCACTTGCCATAATTGTTGTTTTTGCGTCGCGGTTAAGTGTTCATTCGGTAGAGTGAGTGTTGTACCGTGCAGTGCAATTGATTCTCCCGAGATCACCTCTAAACTCTCACAGTTCAACGCAAGCGCGATATCTTCAGCCAAACGCACAGGCAATGCCAAAGGAACAGAAACACTGTTGGCATCATTTGACGCAGTGTGTGTGTCATATTGCGCTTTAAGTTTGAGTGGTGTTAAACCAAGTAATTGAGCATGTATCGGGTGCATGGTAAAAATACTTTTTTATTGAGTCTAAATGGAAGTATTAAAAGAATCAATTAAGTGGGTAAAGTAAGAAGTGGCAGGGGCGGCAGGACTCGAACCCGCAACCATCGGTTTTGGAGACCGCTGTTCTACCAATTGGAACTACGCCCCTGCAATGTCGACGCATTATAAAGAGCTTTTAGAAAAGGTAAAGAGGAAAAATGCATTTTTTTGTTTGTTTGCATCATTTATAAACAAAAAGGCGAATATTTACCATATTCGCCTTTTTTTCATTCAATTAGCGGATGCTAATTGCAGTTATTCCCACTCGATTGTCGCAGGTGGTTTACCTGAAATATCATAAACAACACGAGAGATACCATCGATTTCATTGATAATGCGGTTTGAAACATGGCCTAAGAAGTCATAAGGTAGCTGTGACCAACGTGCCGTCATAAAGTCGATAGTTTCAACACAACGCAGCGATACAACCCAGTCATACTTACGTGCATCACCCATTACGCCTACAGATTTAACTGGAAGGAATACAGTGAACGCTTGAGATACTTTGTGGTATAGCTCCGCCTTGTGAAGCTCTTCAATAAAGATAGCATCTGCACGACGAAGTAAATCACAGTATTCTTTCTTGATTTCACCTAGTACACGTACACCTAAACCAGGACCCGGGAATGGGTGACGGTAAAGCATATCGTAAGGTAGACCTAACTCAAGGCCAATCTTACGTACTTCATCTTTAAACAGCTCGCGTAGAGGCTCTACTAGACCCATTTCCATATCGTCAGGCAGACCACCTACGTTATGGTGAGACTTGATCACGTGTGCCTTACCTGTTTTAGACGCCGCTGACTCAATTACATCTGGGTAAATTGTACCTTGCGCTAACCATTTAGCATTTTTCAGCTTTTTAGATTCAGCATCGAATACGTCAATGAACGTATGACCAATTGCTTTACGCTTATCTTCAGGATCAGAAAGACCAGCTAGGTCATTTAAGAACTGCTCTTCAGCATCCACTTTGATGATATTCAGGCCAAACTTATCACCAAACATTTCCATTACTTGCTGACCTTCGTTTAAACGGAGTAAACCGTTATCAACAAATACACATGTTAGCTTCTTACCAATCGCACGGTGGATAAGCATCGCCACTACTGATGAGTCAACACCACCAGATAGACCTAAAATAACTTCGTCATCACCTACTTTTTCTTTGATACGCTCTACTGCATCTTCGATGATTTGTGACGGCGTCCATAGCTTTTCACAACCACAGATATCAATCGCAAAACGCTCTAGTAAACGTGTACCTTGCTGTGTGTGTGTTACTTCTGGGTGGAATTGCACGCCATAAAAACGCTTTTCTTCCCAAGACATTGCCGCGTGTGGACACGTATCAGTTTTTGCACTTGTCACAAACGTTTCTGGAATTTCAATAACTTTATCGCCGTGGCTCATCCATACGTCAAGCTGACCAACGCCATCTTCGATATGATCTTCAATCGCTTCAAATAGTGCACAGTTACCGACTTTTTCAACTTTCGCGTAACCAAACTCTTTCTTATCAGAGCTATGTACTTTACCGCCAAGCTGCATTGCCATTGTTTGCATGCCGTAACAAACGCCAAGTACAGGTACACCCGCTTCGAATACATATTCAGGGGCGCGCGGGCTGTTTTCCTCTGTTGTCGACTCTGGACCACCAGACAGGATGATGCCCTGAGGGTTGAATTCACGGATCTGCTCTTCCGTTACATCCCAAGCCCAAAGTTCACAGTAAACGCCAATCTCACGTACACGACGTGCAATTAACTGCGTGTATTGAGAACCGAAGTCTAAGATCAAAATACGGGAATCATGGATGTCTTTGCTCATTGATAATCTCGTTAGTTAGGAAACGATAAAATTAGTAAAGCACAGCTAACCTGCTTTACCAGAATTAAAAAGGGCTAGCTGCTGCTAGCCCTGAAAATTTTGCGGGCTCAACACTCGTTGGCCGGCTTAACCTAGACGATAGTTAGGCGCTTCTTTGGTGATCTGTACGTCATGTACGTGAGACTCACCCATACCTGCTGAAGTAACACGTACAAACTCAGGTTTAACGTTAAGCTCAGCAATCGTCGCGCAACCGGTTAGGCCCATTGCACTGCGGATCCCACCAATTTGTTGGTGAATAATGGCGGCAATTGGCCCTTTGTATGCAACGCGACCTTCAATACCTTCAGGTACTAGCTTGTCTGCTTGATTGCTCTTCTGGAAGTAACGATCTGAAGAACCATCTTTTTGGTTCATCGCACCAAGAGATCCCATGCCACGGTATGACTTATAGTAACGGCCTTGGTAAAGTTCAACTTCACCCGGCGACTCTTCGGTACCAGCAAGCATTGAACCAACCATGACACAAGCAGCACCAGCAACAAGTGCTTTTACAATGTCACCCGAGAAACGAATACCACCGTCGGCAATAACTGGAATATCACGGTCTTTAAGTGCTTCAACAGCATCTGAAATCGCAGTGATTTGTGGTACACCACAGCCAGTAACAATACGTGTTGTACAAATTGAGCCAGGGCCAATACCAACTTTAACTGCGTTAGCGCCTGCGTCAGCAAGTGCCAATGCACCAGCACCAGTTGCTACGTTACCCGCGACAATTTGTAATTCAGGGTAAGCTGCGCGTGTTTCTTTAACGCGGTCAATTACACCTTGAGAGTGACCGTGAGAAGTATCGATAAGCAGAATATCAACCCCAGCTTCTACCAGTGCTTCGATACGCTCATCTGTACCAGCACCAACACCAACAGCTGCGCCTACACGTAAACGACCTTGCGCGTCTTTACATGCATTCGGTTTTTCTTGTGCTTTTTGGTAGTCTTTTACTGTGATCATGCCTTTCAGTGCAAATGCATCATCAACTACTAAGATTTTTTCGATGCGGTGTTCATGCATTAGACCAAGAATTTCTTCACGGCCTGCACCTTCTTTTACAGTGACAAGATCAGCTTTTTTCGTCATGACTGAAGAAACAGGCTTATCTAGTTGCGTTTCAAAACGCATATCACGGCTAGTTACGATGCCTTCAAGTTGGTTATCGGCACCAACTACAGGGAAACCTGAAAAACCTTTTTCGTCAGCAAGTGCGATAGTTTCAGCAATCGTTTTGTCTGCTGTGACTGTCACAGGGAAAGTAACAATACCGGCTTCGTAAGTTTTTACTTTACGGACATTGTCAGCTTGCTCTTCAATGGTCATGTTTTTGTGAATAAAGCCAATGCCGCCTTCTTGCGCGAGGGCAATCGCTAAGCGTGCTTCAGTCACTGTGTCCATTGACGCAGAAACAAGTGGCAGGTTAAGCTCGATATCGCGTGTCAGACGAGTCTTCAAACTCGCTGTGTGCGGTAGAACAGTTGAATGAGCGGGTACTAAAAGTACGTCGTCAAAAGTTAGGGCTTCTTTTGCAATTCTTAGCATGTGTGCGGCTTCTCTCAAGTGAATTCTGAGTATAAGGAATTGCGTGCGCATTTTATCAGCGTTCCTTATGCGAGTAAACAAAATTTAGCAAAAAATATGCTAAAGTGTCTGTGAATTTTTTATGGAGCTAGGTATGTCATTGCCACAAAACAACAAAGTTTATACAGTTTCGCGCCTTAATCGTGAAATACGCAGTTTACTAGAACAAGGCTTTGCTTCTCTTGAATTGACTGGCGAAATTTCAAACTTTGTCGCCCCCGCCTCTGGCCACTGGTATTTTTCCTTAAAAGATGAAAAGGCACAGGTCAAAGCAGCTATGTGGCGTGGCAACAATCGTTATTGTAAGTATCGCCCAGAAAACGGAGCGCAAGTGCAAGTCAAAGCCCGCGTATCTGTTTACGAACCGCGTGGCGACTATCAATTGATTGTCGAGCATATGGCTCCAGCAGGTGAAGGTCTGCTCAAGCAAAAGTTCGAAGCACTGCAAATGCAGCTTGCCGCAGAAGGCTTATTCAATAGTTTTCATAAAAAGCCATTACCACAACAGATCAATCGTATTGGCGTTATCACATCTGCGACAGGTGCTGCTATCAAAGATATCTTATCCGTGTTAAAACGCCGAGCACCACAATTAGAAGTAACCATTTATCCAACTCTGGTACAAGGCCAAGACGCCGCCGCACAAATTGCAGAAAGAATAGCCTTGGCAGACAAACGCAACGAAGTTGATGTACTGATTGTCGGGCGCGGTGGAGGCTCTTTGGAAGATCTATGGTGCTTTAACGAAGAAGTAGTTGCACGTGCCATTTTTACATGCTCATTGCCGATTATCAGCGCCGTTGGACACGAAATTGATACCACCATCAGTGATTACGTTGCAGATTTACGCGCGCCAACCCCATCCGCAGCTGCCGAACTAGTGAGTCCAGATAGCAGTGAACTTCTAAGCTATATCGCGGACAGAAAACAAAGGCTTATCAATGCATTAAAACGGAAAATCGCAGATGAGCAACAGCATATTCAGCGCCTCCAACAACGTCTGAGTTTGCAACATCCACAAAATCAATTGATGCAGCAAGGGCAGCGTGTGGATGAACTTCAGCAACGTTTGACCCGCGCGTTACAATACCAACAACAAAAACATCACCATAAAGTGAATGTGCTGAGCCACACATTGCTAAAATTCCACCCAGAAAAGCGTCTCAACGAAGCCAGAACCAAGCTCGAAAAGCTCGAGTCGAGACTAAATAACACCTTGCACCACCAGCTGCGTGACAAACAAAACCGCCTAGCGTTACTCTCAGCAAGGCTAGACAGTGTTAGTCCACTCGCTGTACTGTCTCGCGGTTATAGCATTACACAAAAAGATGGCAACGTACTAGCGTCGGTAGCTGACGTGCAACCAGGTGATTCACTGGTAACGCAACTGGCTGATGGGCAACTCCACACACAGGTGTCTCGTGTTGTCAAAAAAGAGGACTAACCTAATATTCTCGGCTCAGCTCATCACTGCTTTTTAAACTGAGGTGGATCTGCATCGCTTGAGTATTTTGCACTGCTGCCACCGTTTTAAATTGCTTCATCCACGGCATACGCAGTAAAGCTGTGTGAAGCTGTTGCCATTTAGGCTCGCCTTGCGGCGCGACGAAATTTAATTGGCACACGTGCAGTTTACACTCTGCCGATAGCAAATTGATGGTATCGTGCAGCTGTGCTTCATAGAGGAAATCTTCCGCAAATAACTCAACTTCTGAGGCCCAGTTATCATCACGCCTTTGATGCTCAAAAATGCTTTGCAATTGCTTTGGCACATTGTGACTTGGTTTATTCGCCATAGACTTGGCTGTGAGCATACTCAGTTGCGCCTTAATTCGTTTATTTTCTTGCTGCAGTTGTTGATTGATAAGCCGTAGATCATCCGCCTCTGCGAGTTCTGTCGACACTGGAGAGGTTTCATTTGGTTTTTCGTTGTCTCTAGAGAACTCAGGGGATTGAGCCTCGTTAATGGTAACGCCTCCTATTGAAGCGACATTACCATGAAAGGATTCTGATTGCTTTAAACCATACAATTCATAGTAAACACTCGTTAGCAATCCCCCTGCCAAAAAAGCACATCCCAGAGCAATCGTAGGCCGCATGCGTAATTGAGTTCGCTACAACATTGCGCTGGTGTGGGAATCATTAATACGACTTATCGTGTCGTCCAAAAAGTTTTGGTCCATGCTTTCTGCCGGACATGGACAATTTGGCTTACCAACTACTTTTGCAGGCACGCCAACGACTGTGGTGTGTGGTGCAACAGCTTTTAGAACCACTGAGCCGGCACCGATTCGCGCGCCTTCTCCTACCTCAATGTTGCCCAATACTTTAGCACCTGCGCCAATCAAAACGCCTGCACGGATCTTTGGATGTCGGTCCCCTTGCTCATTACCAGTACCACCGAGCGTAACTGACTGCAAGATCGATACGTTATCTTCAATAACAGCTGTTTCACCGATCACTATACCAGTCGCATGGTCAAGCATAATACCATGGCCGACTTTACAAGCAGGATGGATATCAACGCCAAAAACTTCAGAGGTGCGGCTTTGAATAAAGCGGGCGAGCTCTTTACGCTGTTGTCGCCACAGGCAGTATGCGAGACGGTGTGCTTGTAATGCATGGAAACCCTTCAAGTTTAATATCACGTTAAGATAACTATCGGCAGCCGGGTCTCGATCTTTAACAGCTTTTATATCGTGCGCAACATGCGTTAACATTCGCTCGCAATCAACAAATGCCTGATCAAACAATTCTCGGATAGTAAATGCAGACACCACGGCATCCGAAAGTTTATTTGCAACAATAAAACTGAGCGCGGCCCCCAAACATTCATGATTGAGCACACTTGAATATACGTGACTGGCGAGCAAAGGCTCTCTTTGCACCAACTCTTGTGCTTCCTCTCTCAATTGTTGCCAAATTTCGTGTCTCATAATCACCACATGTCTTTCATTTACCATCATTTGCATATCTTAGCGCGCATCACTCTGCGATAGCACTAGTAAGCAGCAAATTTCTAGTTATTAATTATAACCGAAGGTTCCTATAATGGTGTTTTTTTACCGTCTGTGTAACTTACCTCTGATAAATAAAAACGCCCCGTTTTAGCGGGGCGTTTAAGATTGTCGATCAAGGTCGGTTACTTAAACAGATCTTGAACTTGGATCACTTCAATATTGTTCGCCGGAACCGATAACTTATAGCTTTCGATCACCTTATCTTCATCCAATAGCGACTGAGGTTTTTTGACATTGTATTTTAACGGCGACACTTGCTCACTGGCTAAGCGCTGTTTCATATCTTTACCGTCACCGGTGACAAAAACATAGTGCATGTTGTCGGTCTGCAGATTGTCACGGATCACTCGGTTTACATCTTCCAATGTCAAACTGGCCAAGTTTGAGCGCACTAAACTAACAAATTCATCCGTATTATAAAATTGGCTGTCCAGCGCATAACCAAGCTGCCTGTCCTGACTTGCCACCAACTGAGGTACATAGTTGTTTAGGAAATTTCGAGTTGCCTCAAAATCTTTTTTACTCATCCCTTGCTTAATCATCTTATCTAATTCGTATACCGCTACACGGGTTGCAAAGTGTGCATCGTTATTCGAGCGCAGCGGACGCAACCACACTTGGAATATCTGCTCAGAACGACCTAAGTTTGCATCGGGTAACGTCTGGTACATACCGCGCGGGAAATACTCAATGTAGGCATAATCACCATAGTTCATACCACGGGTTTGACGAATTCGGTCAAATAAGAAAGCGCCTGCATTGCGGTGCTCTCCAAAATATGAACGTACTAACCAAAGCGCTGTCCAGTCTTTACTACTGCGGATGGTGTCGATAGGGAAACCAAAAGACACAGCTGTTGATTTAGCATTTTTTTCAACTACAGTTGCGTGGATCCCTTCTAGCTTAGGCGCATCGGAAACATTCAATCGCGCCTCTTGGCCTTTGGGAAGACTGGTCAAATCAGCAATGAGCTGTGCTTTTAATCCATCACTCAGAGCCCCTGTTAAACCTAGATTTAATTTAGACTGGGTAAATTGCTGACGATAAAAATCTTTCACGTCTTGCAATGTCAAAGCCTCTAAATCAGATAAATCGCCCAAGTTTAAACTTTCATACGCATGTCCTTGATACAGCTTGTGATAGAGCACCTCTTTGCCCAGTTCTTCATCATTAGACGACTTTAAGTCCGAGTTAATGCTATCCATCATTTCTTTTTTCAAACGATTGAAGTCATCTTCTCTAAACCCAGGATTTAGCAATTGCTCGCTCACCAACGCATACCACTGCTGGGCATTGTCTTTGTGAACACGTCCACGCAGTGCAATCATTTCTTTGTCTACCTGATGTGAGAAGCTTCCTGCAAGCGGATACATGGCTTTTTTAATTTCTTTATACGACTTGGTTGCACTGCCTCCTTTAGCTAACATGGCAGCCGTCAAAGCAGCTAAGCCTTTTTTGCCCTCAGGATCAGCTGCTGCACCGGTATAAAATAACCAGTTCACATCAACCAGTGGGGAATTGGATGTTTTATCTAACACCGTAAAATGCTGCGTCGCTGGTTGCGCCATTTGTGTACTAAGCGCATCAAGTGCAACTTCGCTATCAAACCCATCAACTTTTGCTTTCGCCGACATAGTCACGGTGTTGCGACCCGAATCCACGAAGTATTTATTTGCAATGCTGCGAATATCTTCAGGCGTGACCGTATCTGCGGTGGCATAAATTCGATTAATCACTTCAGGATCACGTTCGAAATGGACATAACTTGCCAACATTGAAGCGATTGCTTTGGAAGAATCTAAATCGTTTGCAAAGCTATATCTGAGATTTGATTTTAATGCAGCAAGCTTTTCTTCATCGACTAATTCAGTACGCGCTGTTGCATAGGTCCGATTAACTGCGTCACGCACAGTGACGAGATCTTTTTCATCTTCAACTTTGATAAAAACGTGCAACAAACCCGGATCTTTAGTTTCAGCATTATAAGTGAACAATTGCGTGGCGATTTGTTTGTCTACAACCAACTCTTGATACAGCTTTGAGTTTTTCGAAAAGTAGAGCTCGGATATCAAATCCACTGCAGCACGGTCTTTTTGTGTCGGCTCCCAAGCTGGGCCTTTGTACGATACCAGTAACCAGTGCCCTGGCTGACCTTCATTAACGACGTGCTGATATCTCGCTTCTTGCTGTTTAGGCTCAACTGGAATATCAGCCTGATACTCACCTCGCTGCCATTCGCCCCAATGCTTTTTCACCATTTTTACGGTCGCTTGTGGATCAACATCACCAACTATGATGATGGTTGCGTATTCAGGTTTGTAAAAGCGCTCGAAAAACAGATCTGCATAATTCATTTGATCTGGCATGGCTTCGATGTCTTCAAAAAAGCCCATCGTCGTATGTTTATAGGTGTGTTCATCAAATGCATTGTCGCGCACCGCACCTAATAATTTGCGGATGGGGTTGGCGTTATTTTTAAGATACTCACCTTTTACTGTCAGTGCCTCTGTTCGAAACTGCTCTTCACTAAAGTTTAAGTTTTGGAAGATATCAGCCTGAATCTCAAGCACCTTGTCTAAGTGTTCTTTAGAAAAGCTCAGATAGTAATTGGTGTAATCATTGGTTGTGTAAGCGCGATTATCCACACCTGAATTTTTGATAATATCTTTATACACAGCCTCAGGATATTTTTTTGAGCCTTTAAACATCATATGCTCAAAAAAGTGCGCAAAGCCTGTCTTGCCGTCTTCAATTTCATTGCGCGATCCCACTGATACCGGGATCTGCAAAGACACAACGTCGGGGTAATCCGTTTTAACGACCATAACGCGCAAGCCATTGCTGAGCTCTTTGAGTACATAATCATGAGAGAAAACTTTATTTTCCGTCACTTGTTTCACAGTTTTTGTGTCGCTTTGAAGACGTGACGTATTACTCGCGTTGTTAGAAGCGCAGCCAGTCAATGCCAGTGTCACAGCCAAACTGGTAGCCAAAAGCTTAAATTTCATAAGTGTCCCTAAATACTTTTAATCTTTAATGTCTTAGTACCTACGCTTATAGCGTAGGTCAATGCCCCGATTATGCCTTATAGCAAGCAAAAGTCTTATGCTTCACGATAAACCCCTGAAAAAACCGACTAGCAATGGATTAAATTTGCGCAACTTAAAAGTGAGTAATATCAATAACCATGAAAAAAATTCATCTTTAATGAAATAAATTCAATAAAAAAATCTATCTAGACGTCTAAATGGCTGCTATATTTACCCTACTACGATGAATTAAGTGGGAATGAGACACATGGCTTTATCGCTGCAAGAGAAAATATTAGACCCGAACCAAGGGGTATACTTGATTGGTACTACGCCACCGAAGTTGGGTACCGACAGTGAAAAACTACATACCATAGCGACTAAGTTATTAGATAGATTGCATGAAATCGAATATGACGGTGTGATAATTTACGATATTCAAGATGAAAGCAGTCGTACACAAGTGCCGAGACCATTTCCATTTAAACAAACAGTTGACCCCTGTGAATACAGTAAACTGGTGCGTGATCTATCAAAACTTGATGTCATTACATACAAGAGCGTCGCGCAGCGGGATCGCGAAGAATTCAATCAATGGTTACATAAAACCAAACAAGATTTTGACCTGAACAACTTAGTACTAGTTGGTAGCCCCTCTTCACAAGGTGATATCAAATTAGGCTTGCCAGAAGCTTACCAAACGCTGCAAGCACATCCAGAGAGTTTTTTCTTGGGTGGCGTTACAATCGCCGAGCGCCATTCCAATAAACGCAATGAGCATGAAAGGTTAATAGATAAAACAGCAAAGGGATGTGA
Source organism: Pseudoalteromonas sp. Of7M-16 (assembly GCF_022347805.1). Taxonomy (NCBI): domain Bacteria; kingdom Pseudomonadati; phylum Pseudomonadota; class Gammaproteobacteria; order Alteromonadales; family Pseudoalteromonadaceae; genus Pseudoalteromonas; species Pseudoalteromonas sp. Of7M-16. Next base: position 449,285 of record NZ_JAKRFY010000001.1, read on the forward strand.
GTACTTCATTTCTCAAGCTGTGTATGATGCACAGGCGAGCATTGACTTATTAACTAGCTATGCGCGCACGTGTCGCCAGCAAGGGCTTGAGCCAAAGCGCATTATTTTAACATTTACACCATGTGGTGGAGAAAAAACCCTTGAGTTTATGAAGTGGCTAGGTATCTCTGTGCCTGAGGCGACGAAATGGCGCATGTTAGATGCAGAGAATACCCTTAATGAGTCCATTAAAATTTGTCGAGAAAATCTCGACCTGATTTTGCGCAGCTGCGCACACCTCAATATCCCGCTGGGGCTGAACATTGAGAGCTTAACAAACCGCAAAGAAGAAATTGACGCGTCTATTAACTTATACAGATTATTAAAAGCAACCATGGAACTGCAATTAGCAGAGAAGCAAATAGCTTAACCACAACTTTAATTCTCGTAGTAAAAAGCCCCTTAATTGGGGCTTTTTTATATCTAAATTAATTTCGATTAGATTGGTGAACCCGGTGGCATTGACAGCGGTGCATAGTTTGCTGGCCACTTACCTTCTTTCAAGAAGTGCTGAATATGCTCACCCAAAAAGAGTTCGAATGCTTGCGCTTTGGTGGGGCTAGAAAACAGTGACTGCTCAGTTGCGTCCGCTGCAATTTGTCGCAAATAATAGCGTAGCTGCGCCTGAACTTCTGGAGCAACTTTATCACTGCTACTTAAATTGGCCATTCTATATGCCGTTAAATACTGTACACGGTCATTTAGCTTTTTCGCCATTGGTGATTTAGGGTTTGCTTTAAATACTTGCTTGTGAATTTGAGTGAAAATCTCATCACTGCCTAAAAATCGGTTGTTACGAGCGTGTTGTTGTGCAACTCGGTTTAAGCGCTCAGCATTCAGTAGAAGCTGCAACGTATGTTGGCTCGCCATTTCTGGTAATGCCATTGCATCTAGTGTTAAACCGGTACGGCCGTGAATACTTTCACGATTGCGCGCCTCACCATAGGCCTTAGGTGGGATCAAAGCAAGGATTGCTTCAGGCACAGCCAATGCCTCAGGTGATAGGGTCTCAAGTAATGACTTTAACGCATCGACCTGCTGCTCTTTCGCAACCACTTCAGCACCTTTTACGTCTCCTTCACCCCTTACCTCGTACTCATAATCAACCCCGCCGATCAGCTTGACCACGGACTCCACTTGATACCTGTGGAACAAATATAGCGGGACTAACTTTTCTTCAAGCTGTGAAAGCGCGACACCTGGTTTGATATTTTCAATACCAAAATGCCCAAGGGCTTGTTTACGGATCCCCATTACACGGCGCAGTTCTGTGATTGGGTCTTCGCCATTGTCCCATAGATGGGCAGTAGGATGCGCTCCCCCTTGCGGCCTAGCATCTGCGTCTGAAATATACTCTAATCCAAGCTCTTTTGTTTGTCGTATTACTTGTGCGAGTTCTTCGGCCTCATCAGCGGCTCTGAAGTCACTATATCCATACTTAACAGCTTGAATGTCCCATGCTCCCATACCCGATGCGTACCCTTTACTCACATCTAACTGACCATTATTGGTAAATTGTACGAGTGGGTGCGGATAATCCATAACAGAAGCGCGACCGTCAGCCGATGCAGCAAAGTTGTGAGCTATTCCCAAAGTATGGCCGATTTCATGCGCACTGAGCTGACGAATTCTATCCAATGCCATATCATGTAGTTTTTTCGCCGTTTCATCTCCATTTTTAAATGGCGCAGCCAATGCTTCAGCAATGAGAATATCTTGGCGTACTCGCAATGAGCCTAGTGTTACGTGACCTTTGATTATTTCCCCAGTAAGCGGGTTGATAATAGATGCACCGTAAGACCATCCTCGTGTCGCTCTATGGACCCATTGGATCACGTTATAGCGAATATCCATAGGGTCGGCATGTTCTGGCAACATTTTTACTTCAAATGCGCCCTTATAACCTGCCGCTTCAAAAGCTTGCTCCCACCAGCGAGCACCATCTAATAAAGCCGTTTTTACTGGCTCAGGAACACCGGGATCCAAATAATATACGATTGGCTTTACGGCCTCCGAAACCTTTGCCGTTGGGTCCTTTTTCTCTAGGCGGTGACGCGGTATGTAACGAACATACATCGAGCTACCAAGCGGTGCCGAGTAGTCTTTATGTTCAATGCTCCAAAATCCAGATTGCGGGTGAAAAACACGCGGCTGGTAATTATCGTCAGGCAGCGCAATTAATGAGTGACGTTGATGGACTGTGATTGAATATGGATCAGCCACCGCCTGTCGAACAAACTTCCCAGGCTCACCACCTTTAAACGTCAGTACCGCCTCTAACTCGGTATTTTGTACAAACGCTTTGGATCTCGGTGTATAGACAGCACTGCGGCTGGTATCCAAACTGTAATTGCCTTGCTTGGTTGCTTTTAATCGACGAGAAACACCGTGAACATCCGACATTAAATACGGTGTGTAATCTATCAAAACGCTATCACTATCCTCTGCAACGACTTTGAAACCATGCAAAATACTTGAAGCAAACGCCTCTTTTACACTTTGCTTTTCTGCGTCGTTATTTGCACTTGCACGATAGTAAGTATTGTTTGCACGCAGCATGACTTTGTCACCAAAGCGTTCAAATTGTACTAAATGGCTGCCACCTAACTGCCCGCGATCCAAACCGATATCATTTGAACCCACACCGTAAGGCAAGCTATGTTGCAATAAAAAAGGCTTTGAAAATTTATCGACGTCTAGGTAAATTTTCCCGCTGCTCTGGTCAGCATAAAACGAGTAAAACCCAGGAAAGTGGTTAAACTTATCAGTAAATTCGTCTATGGACTTAATTGCTGCCTGCGCATGCGTTATCATAGGCAGTAACAAAGCAGTGACGAGATAAGGGGTAAAGCGTCTCTTAATCATAATAGTGTCTTTGTTATTTCATGTTTTGTGGTTGTTTTTTAGCTAGTATATAAAATTGTATACAAAAAACAGTAATTCAAGACGAAATTCAGCGCAGTTCGCAGTGCCTCTCTCACATAAAACCACTGCGACCCGACAAACGTTATCAGGATTTAAAATATGCGTAGATTACCACCGGTGTTATTTGAAGATGGGTGCTCTAGAGAATTAGTTTCTCTGATCCGTACAATTTTAGCGGCTTGTAAAGAGATCTCTTTTAGAGTTGGACAGGGTGCACTGTCAGGTGTTTTAGGCTCTACTTTGGATGAAAATATTCAAGGAGAAACCCAGAAAAAACTAGACGTTCTGTCAAACCAACTAATCAAAGACATCTTATTGGAATCTGGATACGTAAAAGCAATTGCTTCTGAAGAGGAAGACTATACAGTTGCTGGTAACCCAAACGCCAAATACATAGTTTCATTTGACCCGCTAGATGGCTCATCTAACACAGATATCAACTCACTTGTGGGCACGATTTTCTCTATTATGGAAGCGCCTGAAGGTTCAGATCCTGCTGATCCCGCCATTTTCATGCAGCCAGGTAAAAACCAAATTGCAGCAGGGTATGTCTTGTATGGACCGTCTACCACCCTTGCCTTATCAACGGGTAAAGGTACGCGCATCTTTACATTAGATAAAACCCATGGCAGCTTCTTATTGACTGAAGATTTCGCAAAAATTCCAGAAGATACTCAAGAATTTGCGGTCAATGCTTCAAACCAGCGTCACTGGCAACCGGCAATGAAAGAGTATATCGCAGACTTGTTGGCAGGTGCTGAAGGGCCTAGAGGGAAAAACTTTAACATGCGTTGGATTGCTGCCATGGTAGGTGATGTACATCGCGTATTATGTCGCGGCGGCTTATTTACTTACCCTGCCGATACTAAAAATCCAGAAAAACCTTATAAACTAAGACTGCTTTATGAAGCAAACCCAATGGCTATGCTAGTTGAGCAAGCAGGTGGGTTAGCGCACACTGGTGAAGAGCGTATTTTAGACATTCAGCCAAATGCGATCCACCAGCGTGTTGCTGTTATTTTGGGTTCGAAAAACGAAGTTGAAGCCTGCTTGAATTACCACAAGTAATTCAACATCCTTTGCATTTTAGGTCAATCTAACAGCGCGACTAAGCGCGTTAGTTTGGCCTTGTCGATGCCTCCCATCAGCTCGGGATCAGATAAGGCGTATAAACAGCCTTCTAACTCTCCCACGTCATACTCTTCTCGCTGTAATAACACCGTCGCCCAGAGTTCTAAATCCGATACATCTATTTCATCGTCAATTGCGCGCAGCAACACTGCTTTGAAGGTTGTCACAGACAATGTGTAAGCCCCCACTTGTACTGTATTGTTGAGCATAACTTGTATGGCATTATCTCTATCTATACCAAACTCAGCAAATGTACATACGGCTTCAAAATAATTCACACTATCCTCTCAAATCTGATTGACTTAACTCGCCTGTGGCACTTCCAGCACAGTCCCATTCATGTATGCAAGTAGCTGTGTTTGACTCACCTCTTTGAGCGCCACATCCGCCACTGAATAACCTTGAAATAACACCACCGCTCGATCACAAAGCGTACTTACTTGATGCAAATTATGGCTGATCAACATAATTGCAATCCCTTGAGAGCTAAGCAAACGGATCAGTGACATTAAAAAACCATACTGCTCAGCCCCTAAAGCTGAAGTGGGCTCATCCATAACAATTATATCGGCTCCTGCATGGACGGCTCGTATAATAGCAACAACTTGCTTTTGACCACCAGACAAGGTTGCTACAGGCGCGTTGAGATCAGGTAAGTATGTGCCTAGTCTTTGTAGAAGTTTTTGTGCCTTTTTAGCCATCGCGTTTTTGTCAAGCCAGCCAAAAAACCTTAAAATTTTATTGGCGTGCAAAATCTCTCGATTTAGAAATAGGTTTTCAATCACGCTTAACTCATTCACCAATGCCAGCTCCTGATGAACAATCGCCAAGCCAGCTTGCTGAGAGGCGCTTGGAGAGTTTAATAACAATGCCTGTTCATTTATTTCTATGGTGCCTTTATTTGGTTGTATCCGACCGGCAAGACAATTGACAAGCGTCGATTTGCCTGCGCCATTGTCACCTAATAACGCGACAACCTCTCCCCGGTTTATACTAAAGCTCACGCCATTTAACACATCAACACCATCGAAGTTTTTCTGTAAACCACTCACTTTTAATACGATTTGGTCCAATGCCGAGCGTTTCATTATTTATTCACCTTTGAGGTAACGATCACTGCCGCAATCAAAATTATGCCTTTCACCATCATTTGTTCATTGCTAGAAAACCCACTGAGAATTAAGCCATTGTTAATACACCCAATAAGCCAAACTCCCAGCAAGACACCAATAATATTGACTCTCCCACCCAATAAACTGCATCCACCTAAAGCCACGGCGGCAATTAGCGCCATTAAATCGGACTCGCCAATGGCATATCTCGCACTTTGCATTCGACCGGCATATAGCAAACCAGCCAATGCTGCAAACCCACCTGACAACGCCATTGCGCAAACTCGTATGCGAGATACCACTAGCCCCATACTATGAGCAGCTGGTTTGCTTGCTCCTACCGCAAATAAATGACGGCCAAATCGCAGTTTGTTTAAAATGGTATGAGCTAAGAAGACCAAACCTGCTAACCACAATATTTGTGAGGGTATACCAATCACTGTACCTTGACCAAAAAGGCTAATAAACTGAGGATCTATAATCGGAATTGATTGCAGCCCAGACAGCTGCCGTGAAAAGCCAGTCAGAAACCCGAGCATTCCCAGTGTGACAATCAAAGATGGTATGCCCAAACGCTCGCATAAATAGCCATTTAACGCACCAATGAGTCCACCAAGTAACAGCGATACAACAACCGCTATAGTGATCCCATAGGATTGAAGTAACATAGCTGCAACCAAGCCGCATATTGCCACAATTGCACCTATTGACAGGTCAATATGTCCAACAGAAAGAGCAAAACTCAGACCAATAGCCATAACCACAATAGGACTCGTTTGCATCAATATATTGAGCAAATTGGCAGTGGTAAAAAATGCGGTATGAGAGAGTAGCACTGTAAAGATCAGCATTGTTATCGCAAAAGCATAGTAAACAAGTGTGTGTGCAGTCAGCTTAACGTGCATCATGATCTTCTCCATGTCCCGTGGCTTCTTGTGACTGTTCCAATACACTTTTTAATATATGCGGCAGAGGTGTCTTAAAGGCAAGACGCCATGATTCGGCGATATTTTCGAATGTCACTGAATTGTAGTTTACCTGCGTGTACAGAGGAGTACTTACGTCCGTTGCTGCACCAGCACCAATCCTTGCCATTAAAGTACCAATTTGGTGGGGGCGATCAGATACAGCGCCATACATATTGCCATGCAGCGCCATATCTAGCAGGTTATTGGTACCAAGATCGTGTGATATCACTTTAACATCTTTGCGATTGGCGATACGAAGCGACTCTATTACGCCTTCAGCTGCGGCATCCCAAGAAACATAAATGGCTTTGAGATCTGGATGCTGAATTAACATCGCAGCTGTTAGTTGTGCGGTTTGGCTTTTTTTCACAAAACCTTTTTTTACCATGAGATGTATATCTTCGTACTGTTCGAGTGCCTCAACAAAGGCTTCATCTCGTTTATTAGTGATATGATAATCTGCCTCATGGTAAATCATCCCCACCTTCCCTTGACTGTCAATTGCTTGTGCAACCAAGTTTGCAGCTGCGCGCCCCATACCTTCTACATTATCGCCAACCAAACCTGCAAAATCCTGACCGTGTATAAACCCGGCGATTGGGTTACTGAGCAAAACCAGCTGCGTTCCCGCTTTGGTCAAGCGTAAATAACTGGGCTTTGCACTGAGACTATCTATGCTCAATGACAGTAAAATATCAGGGGTTAAAGCAGCTAAAGTTTCTAAATCAGATATTTGCTTCGCAGGATCATAATGTGCTTCGGTTACCGCTAGCACTTCAATACCAAGTCGCTTGAACTCCTCTTTCGCCCCCAATGTGACCGAATTAACCCAAGGACTTGAACCATGCCATGCCATAACCGCAGTGAGCTTTGCGTCTTGCACTTTAGCTTCTTGCTGCTGTGTAAGCGTAAAACCGTCACTGCTATTAGCAACAGCGAGATGATTGCAGCTAAGACACACAAAAATACCTAAAAACAACTTGATACACGCTTTTTCACAATGCCTTAGCTTACTTAGCATCATCCAATAGTCCCTTTAATGAAAACCAACATTAGTACATATAATCAGCACACTATGGTTTGTCAATTTATTTTACTAACCCCGGTGTGCTGTGATAGTCGACTGAAAAATTTAAACTATTCGAAAATCACTCTTTGTGTAATAAGATAAGCAGTCTAACGACGTAGTCGATATTCGAGATAAAATTAAAGGAAAAACTGTGAAAGGGTCAAATGCTAAGCAAAATAAAGCCGTTAACTTACGTTTAGTATTGACGCAGATCGTCACCCTAGGACCAATTTCTCGGGCTGAAATCGCACGTAATACGATGTTAACTAAGCAAACCATTACTAACATGGTAGAAGAGCTCTTAGCCTTAGACCTGGTTGAAGAAATTGGCATAAAGCGCACCGAGGGAGCTGGTAAGCCTTCAAAAATGTTGTGTTTAAACAAGTATGCAGCGTTTACTTATGCAGTTCGAATATCTTCCGATACACTGGAATTAGGGGTGTATTACCTCAACGGGGAATGTCACAGCAAAACCACGCAACATTTTGCATCACAGCCGACTGCCGCAGACATAGTTGAGGCGATAAATATCTTTGCAAAAGAGCAAAAGCTAAATCAAAACAAAATATTGGCTGTTGGACTATCAATTCAAATCCATCGCGCTGACGCAATAACCCAGTACCAAAAAAATCAAGCACTGCAGGCGCAATTGAGTGAACTACTCCACTTACCTGTCGCCATAGAAACCACCGCATCGGCTTGTGCAGCCTATCAGATGCTGTTTGGCGAAGCACAAACATTACATAATTTTATATACATTCATATCGGGAGCAAAGTAGAAGCCGCTGTTGTATACGATAGACAAGTACTATTGGGACAAAATGGATTAACCGGCGCCATTGGGGATATTTTTGTGACCCCAGAGCACAATGAAAAAACGGGGGAGCTCGGTACTCTGAATGACTTTGTTTCACTCAACTCTCTGCGCTCATGTCTTGCAAACGGCTCAGAGGCCAACATATCTCTCAGTGAATTAACCCCGTTACAAAACCCTATGTGTGAAAAGTGGATTGCCCGTGCCACTGAGCCACTGCGTATCGCCATTCATACCTTGGAGTCATTACTAAATACCCAGACAATCATTGTTGGCAGCGATATGAGCGAAGCTTGCCTAGATAGTCTAATTGCGCAATTGAGACCATTCATTCCCTCTATCTCTCAAATGGGCGAACGCGAAATAGTTAGATTAATTAAGGTACCTAATATCAGTAGCATCGCATTAACCGGTGTTGCTACTCTCCCACTACATGCAGCATTGAGTAGCAAAAATATGCAAACACTGTACACGCCATCTATCTGGAATGAAAATGCATTGCAACGCAGTATTTTTTCACATGCCTTTTAGTATGCTTAAACTACGCTCCTTAGCTTATTTCAACAGGAAGATCTATAAGCTTTCCCCATTCGCTCCAGGAACCGTCATAAACGTGTAGATCTGAATAACCACATTCAGTTGCTGCCAACGCTAAAATACACGCCGTGATCCCTGAACCACAGCTAAATTGCAGTGCTTTTGTATGCGGCTGAATACCAAATTGAGAAAAGAGCACAGTTAACTCAGACACAGGCTTTAGCAGCCCCTGCTCTGTAAGTAATTTACTATAAGGCAAGTTTACACTGTTGGGGATATGTCCTTGGCGCATACCAGATCTAGGCTCAGCGCCTTCACCAGCAAAACGCTGCGCCCCTCTGGCATCTATGAGCAAAGTTTGTTGGCACTCAATTTTTTCTTTCACCTCTTCTCTATCAATAAAAAAGCCATTTTTGGGCTCAGCTGTAAAATCACCAATATTCGCTGCAAGTGAATAGTCTGCAACGGTAGGATAACCACACGCTTGCCAGTGCTTTAAACCTCCATCGAGTACAAATACCTGTTCAAATCCCATGGCTTTGAACATCCACCAAGCTCTTGCCGCACTAAACAAGCCTTTATCATCATATACGACCACAATATCATCGTTATTGATACCTAATTGGCGTGCTTCAGCTTGAAAGACTTCACGCGAGCACATCATGTTTGGCACTGACGTATTGTGTTCACTAAAAGTGTGACTAATGTCAAATCGCAATGCCCCTGGGATGATAGTATCAGGTTGATAAACGCCAGATTCACCCGGCTTTATTATTCCAGAATCAAGAATAATGACATCTTGTCTATTTTCGTGAAGCCACTGACAACTTTTTAAGTTTTTTATCATTTTCACACACTTATTTGATTAAATTTGGTTAAATTCCTACACAGCTAACGCTATACTAGATAGCTTTAGTGAATATCTCAAATAGTGTATATGGGCAGCAACATCATTGATTCAAGCCAAATGGGGGATACCATTTTAGCTGTATTACCAAAGTTTATTGGTGATGCGATTAACACCCTACCGGCATTAGAGCTATTGAAAAAACTGTACCCAACACAGCGCATTTGTGTGCTGGTGAGACCGTTTATGGTTGGTTTGTTTAGTCGTGCAGAACACTATGGTTGTGAGCTTATACTTGATAAACGCTATTGTGAGAAAACACAATACGGTGTTTTCGATATGATCCGCGAACTCAAGTCATACAACTTTTCGATGGCTATTTTATTTCGAGGGTCTTTCAGAGACGCACTGCAGATAAAATTGTCAGGTATCAAAACTATTGTTGGCTATGCGCAAAATGCCAGAAGCCCACTCTTAAGTCATGCACTAAAACTCAATCAATGTGAGCACTACATTCACCGCTATTGCAAACTTATTAATGATCCCCATGGTCAGCCCTTTAAGCAGTTTAATGCTCCAACCCTTCGGCCAAGAGAACTCGAACCTTTTATTTCCAATAAACGTAATATTGCGCTTTATTTAGGGGGATCAGTCAAAGGAGCTCGTTTTTACCCACAAGACCTGTCGGAAGCGTTATTACAGCGAATAAAATCTCAGCATGACGCTAACCTATACTTACTGGGTGCCCAATCAGAGCAAGCTGACATGAACTCGCTCAAATGTGATCTTGAACGTAAAGGTGTCACCGTGACCAATCTGGCAGGTAGCATGTCTCTTGAAGAACTCGTTGATACAATAGGCATGATGGACGTTATGATCTCTATAGATTCCGGCCCTATGCATATCGCTGCAGCGTGCAATATACCTTGCATTGCTATTATAGGTCAGGGTACATCACCTTGGTCTATCGTTGCCCCTAAAACTGACTCTTTAATTGCACTGCATCACCGTTCCATGTCTTTTAGTGAGTCTCAAATGATCCGAGACGTAAGTCCAGATAAAATTTGTCAGGCGTTGCAAAAAGCGATTAACGCATAAAGCTCAACCTCCTAAACGGCTTTATGATGCTGGCCTAGCCACTGCGTAAAGTCGTCCGCCTTCAATGGGCGACTCAAATAGTACCCTTGCGCGTAATCACATTTCATTTCTTCTAAAATCTTCAATGACTCAACATCTTCAACTCCTTCAGCAACAACAGAAAACCCTAGTTGATGTCCCAAGCTAATTGTTGAGCGCACGATACATTGGTCTTGATGGGAACCTGCTAACTTCAATATAAATACTTTATCTAGTTTTAGTTCGTCAATTGGCAGCATTTTTAGACGCCCCAACGATGTTTGACCAACACCATAGTCATCCAATGATATATGAACACCAATTTCCTTAAGTGCGATCAGAGCTGCGATCCCCTTTTCTTCATTTTCAATCATATCGCGCTCAGTCAATTCAATTGTGATCAGGTTTGCTGGCACCGAATAAGCACTTAACATAGATTGCAAATGCGGAATAAACTCAGCATCGGCAATATCTTGTGCTGACACATTGATGGCTGCTTTCATCGTTAAGCCCTGTGCAGACCACATTGATATCTGGGAGATAACTGTACGCAGTACCCACTGAGTTAAGTCGACAATTAATCCCGATTGCTCCGCCAAATCAATGAATAACTCAGGGGAAACCCAATCGCCATTGTTTCGCTTCCAACGGATCAAGGACTCAACCTTGTCTACAAGGCCTGTGCGCATATTTAGCTTTGGTTGATAGGTCATAAATAATTGCCCATCATCTTCTGCAAGTGCCTGCTTTAACTCATCGACAATTTCTAGCCTTTCGAGATATGCCTCATCTTCGCCAGTTTGGTAAAAATAGACATCTTCAACGTCATTAGATGCATTGTCGGCTGCAATTAATGCCCTTCGAATACTGTCATCTGCATTATCCGCTTGCTCAGGAATGTTAACTACGCCCACACTGAAACGTAAATTAATATCAAAACTGTGCACTGTATAACTGGGGTTCAGCTTATCTAAAAAGTTTTCCACACATTGCGCCATGGTAGAATGTGATTTGGCCTGTAAGACAGTTAAAAACTCATCACCACCAAGCCTAACGTTAAGTCCTTCAAAGCTTGCTGTAACCTGTTCAATTCGCTCCGCCACAGCCTGTATGCAGCTATCCCCTATGCGCGGACCAAGCTTATCATTAATATGACGAAGCCCTTTTATATCCAGCACCAATAAGTAATAAACTTGATCTGAAGAAAATAGAGCATCTAGAATAGGCATCGCAGAGGTACGATTGTAAAACCCGGTCAATGAGTCATGACTTGCTTGGTAACGGATTTTCTTCTCGCGCGCTTGAATGTCATCTCCCATTTCATGAAAGGCATCGACAAGCTGGCAAATTTCTTTCGTCGGCCGAGCCTCATGAATTTGCGCGTGATAGTCGCCCTTGGCAAAGCGCTTTGCCATCACCGTCAGCTGCTGTAAGGGAGTTGCTAAGTTTCTTGCTAAAAAACCGCTGGTAACAAAACCAAACAACATAGTAATACAAGAAAGAAAAACAATAGTTAGCACTAACTGATCAAACTCTTCATACTCAGATCGTAAGTCCGCGCTTAAAATTAAACTGACAGGTACTTTAGTTAGAGCGGGTAGAGCCACTTCCGCATTTACATACAGCGGATATTCGCCAAACCAGCGATGTATTTTTTGCTCATGGAGGTGAGTAAATAAATCCCTGTCTTCAGGGATCTGTATTGAACTGGCTTTCATCCGCTCGCCCTGACTGATAAAGCTCATCTCCATCCCTGTTAGCCCTTTTAGCTGCTCAGCGATGGGTTCATCAACCACAAAACCTACGATTGTAAACGCAATAGTGCGAGGTGCCTTCACGGGTAAGATAATGGCTTGATACAGCTTTTTGTCTAACACCACAAACGCTGAACGTTCTTCATGTGCCAGCAACTCCTTAACTAAAGGCCGCATATCTTGAGGTAGCTCTAGTTGGTTCTGGTTAGTAGAAATCAACTTTCCACGCATATCCAACAGCAACATCAGCTCGGCATTTATTCGTTGGCTATGATTGAACAGCACACTGCTTATGGTCGACGCATCTCTGGTCGCCACAGCCTGCTTAAAACCAAAATCTTGTGTAAGTACAGATGCTGCTGTCACCAATAGACGTTCTCTTGCAACCAAGTATTGCTGGTAAACACTTTGTGCCTTTTGAATGTCCTGTTGCACTTGGCGTTCTTTAAATTGGCTTGTCGACCACCAAAATCCAGCAAGACTAGCCACTGCGGTTATCAATACTAGGCCAACACACAGTACAATAATTCTGTTTTTAAAACTTGTGCCCATAATGTTCCTTTGATACATCAATGAGTTAACAAATCAGGCATTGAATGGCACGCAAGATGCTGCCGCTTCCTCTTTCGATCCTCATCGACAAACTGTTATGGCTAATCCAATCTAAAGACCGATTGTTTTGGTAAAATATTTCAAAAATACACAACTAAGTGCGTAGCTAACCCTAAGCATACTTATGTTGTTAACCAATAAACCAGCAATTCGTATACCTAAAATATAGTTGAAAGCAATCAAATGATACTTGCCTATTTGACAGGTATAGTCAACATTGCGCTCCCCTCAGCAAAGATATTTGTTTAGAGACGGATACAAATGGTGGAGCGAACTTAGCCACACTCGGTTATCTTGTAATCTTAAGTTAAAGTGACTTGGAAGGGAAAATCAAGGAATTCACAAACGAATGCCCAACAATCATTTAAACCACTGATTGCTAGGCATTTTAGCGAGGCTAACTAGTCGATAAGTCCGTATTGCTCAGACAGAATCTCAATGACTTCTGCACGTGGATCTTGAGGGATTACCAGCTCTTTGCCAACAATCTTGCTCGCAATCCCAACATAGGTATCCGACACTGACATCATCACCTCTTGCGGAAGCTGATATGACCTTGCCAATGATTCACGCTCTGGCATACGATCTTTATTTAATAAAACATCGCTGTCCGGTACATTATTAATCAATAGCTGACGGAAACCTTCTTTCGAGTTCTCAATGATTTTACCATCTCGGTATGCCGGGCCATCCCAGATACGTGACGAATCAGGCGTGCCGACTTCATCGATATAAATAAGACGTGTCGCACCATCTGCATCTTCAACGTAACCAAACTCAAATTTTGTATCAACAAAAATTTGGTCAAGCTTGTTCAGTTCAGCTGAGATTAAATTAAAGCCATCACTGAGCAATTGCTCATAACGTGCAACATCTTCTTCTGACCGGAAGTTAAACGCATCCAAATTGTCTGTGATATTACTGCGAGTAATATTTACATCATCCACTTCTGGTACACCATCAACACCTGAAATAATGCCTTTCGTTGAAGGAGTAATTAAAACGTCATCTAATTTCTGGTGCGCCACTAATCCTTCCGGTAATTGAATACCACAAAACTCGCGAACACCTTTACTGTAATCTCGCCACATGCTGCCAGTGATATATTGACGTGCGATGGCTTCTACACGCACAGTACTCGCTTTGCGAACAATCCACACATATGGGTGAGGAATATCAACAATGTGATTACCAGCAAGCCCTGCTTCATCAAATAATTTAAACCAGTGGGCTGCAACACTATTTAAGGCAATACCTTTTCCTGGTACACCATTTAAACCGTTTTCACCTTGCCAAATACAGTCGAATGCCGAAATACGGTCAGAAATCACCATAATTGCCAGCTCTGTTCCAGCAGGCACATCATAGCCCTTTTCTTCGATTAATCTGGCACTATCTTGGTCGGTTAACCAATAAACCGAACGTACTTTACCACTATGAACTGCACCTTTAGTGCGAATTGGTAGATCGTCATTGACGTCTAGAACTTTGTAGCTACTCATTGTATCTCCATAGAGAACGGCTGCGTCTTGCTAAAGGACGCATAATACAGAGGGGGTTAGAGGGGTGTATAATAGTCGAGCGCAGCAAAAATCACAATTGTTTACCGCATTCCAAGGCAAACCGAGCGTAACTTAGTTCAGTCCTACAAACTTCTGGGATACTATGATTGAAACTCGGTACTAAGAGATGTTTAAATGATCCAAATTTCAGATCTCACTTTCAGCTGGCCGGGCCAGTCAAAACCAACCCTTATTATTGACAAGCTACATATCGAGAAAGGCGAAAGGCTTTTTTTACATGGTCCTAGTGGTAGTGGAAAATCAACGTTGCTCGGCCTTCTTGCCGGAATTCAAACTGCCCAAAAAGGCAGTATTTCCATACTGAATGAAAATTTAGCTAAGCTCAATGACGCCAAAAGAGACAAATTTAGAGCAGATCACATTGGCACTATATTTCAAAACTTCAACTTACTGCCTTACCTGAGCCCAGTGGAAAATGTGATGCTCGGCTGTAATTTCTCTCGGCGTAGACAAGCTAATTTGAAAACACAGGGCACCAGTGCACAGACACAAGCATGTTTATTACTTGAAGAGCTGGGACTCGATACTTCATGTCAAAATCGTACTGTTAGCGAACTCAGTATCGGGCAACAACAGCGTGTTGCAGCAGCACGGGCTTTTATCGGTCAGCCTGAACTTATCATTGCCGATGAGCCAACTTCTGCACTCGATGCCGACAATAGAGATATTTTTATCAATCAACTATTCGAGCAGGCAGAACACTATCAAGCGACTATCATATTTGTCAGCCATGATAAAAGTTTATCGAACCTATTCGACCGTCAAGTTAGTTTAAAAGGAATAAATGGAGCGAGTCTATGAAGTTAATGACCCTCGCCTTTAAGAGTATTTCAAACCGAAAAGTAAGCGTATTACTAACCTTATTTACCATTGCAATCAGCGTGATGTTACTTCTTTCTATAGAACGGGTAAGACAAGAAGCAAAACACAGCTTTAGCAGCACCATTTCTGGTACTGATTTAATCGTTGGCGCTCGGACTGGAGACATTCAATTATTGCTATCTAGCGTATTTCGTATCGGCCATGCTAACAATGGACTCTCGTGGCAAAGCTATCAGTATATAAAACAACAGAAAGGCGTTGCTTGGACTATACCGATTAGCCTCGGAGACAGTCATAAAGGTTTTTCGGTACTTGGTAGCGATGAAAGCTACTTCAAGTATTATCGTTATGGTAACAAACAGAACTTAGCATTTTCCCAAGGCCGGCCATTCCATAATGCACAAGAGGTGGTACTCGGTAGTGAAGTCGCCAAACAACTCCACTACCACTTGGGTCAAAAAATCATCGTCGCACACGGAATGGGCAATACAAGTTTTCACCACCATGACGACAACCCTCTTATTGTTACAGGGATTTTAGCCCCAACAGGAACACCTGTAGATAAAACTGTACACGTCCCTCTAAAAGCAATTGAACTTATGCATGGCCCAAAGCACAGCTCTACACAAATCATTAGCCGCAAACGTAGTTCTGATGACCACGACCACGACCACGACCACGACCACGACCACGACCACGACCACGACCACGACCACGACCACGACGAGCATAAAGAGGTTATTGACAGTCAACCAGGAGATTTAATTGGCCAGCCAAAGCAAATCACTGCTTTTTTAATGGGGTTTGATTCGCCTTTGTATACGCTACAAGTGCGTAGAAATATCAATATATACAAACCGGAAGCTCTTTCAGCCATCATGCCCGGAGTCACTTTGAGAGAGCTTTGGAGTATGCTAGATATTATTGAAAAAATCTTGTTGCTGTTTTCAGCAGTGGTTGTGTTGATTAGTTTGTTAGGCATGCTGACAACATTATTGTCTTCTTTGAGTCAACGTCGCAGAGAGCTTGCAATCTTACGTTCCGTTGGCGCTAGGCCAAGGCATATCTTTGCGTTAATGATCAGTGAAGCCGTACTCATAACCGCAATTGGATGTGCTGTCGGTATTGCTATGTTTTATGTGGCAATATTGATAGGAAAAGGTATTCTTCAAGCACATTTTGGGATTTCAATTTCAATATCCATGCTGAGTAACTATGAACTCGCATTACTTAGCGTTATCATGTTCTCAGGTACACTGATGGGGGCGATCCCTGCTGTACGTGCATATTTTTACTCACTCAATGATGGTATGAGTATCAAAGTTTAAGAGGTTTTCTATGAATTCAGTTCGCTTGGCGTCTTGGTTAAGTTTAGCTGCGATGATGTTTATATCTTTAGCAGCTGCGGCAGCGCCACCTAAAGAGTTATTTTGGGATGACTTAATCCCTGAAGGACATGAACAAATCAGTAATCAAGAAGCCGCCAGCCATGATGGCGACGATAAAAACTGGGTGCAGCCCAACTTAGACGCGCCTGTAGTAAAATCACTTGATGGGAAAAGTGTTAGTCTTCCAGGGTTTGTCGTGCCTTTAGAGGGGAACAGTGAGGTCATTACTGAATTTTTATTAGTGCCCTACTTCGGAGCATGTATCCACGTACCTCCTCCGCCACCAAATCAAATTGTTCATGTAAAGATTAAAAATGGCGTGCCCATTGATAGCTTATATGACGCCATAACGGTAACTGGCACTATTAAAGTAGAAAGTCATAAAAGCGAATTAGCACAAACAGGCTATACCATGAAAGCAGTTGGTGTTGCTCCTTTTGAACTTTAACTAAATAATGAGGAAGTGCGCACTTCCTCCCCTCCCATATCTTTTTTATCTCACCGGCCACTAAGCACTTTTCCTTTCATGTAAAAGCTGGTTGGACAATACACTGCTCACAACTGGTTAGATAACCGTTAAAATGACACCCTAGAGCAACCATTCAACAATCCACCCTCCCCGTCATCCCGAACTTGATTCAGGGTTTATGGTGCAAAGTGTTAATGACAATGAGCGAAGCGAATACGTTTACTTTGCGCAAGGTGAAATGAGCCATTTTGACCATTGCTAAGGCAATCACCTATAAAGTCAAGCTACATCAAAAACCATGGGTCCTGAAGCGAGTTCAGGATGACGGTAGAAAACAACGCGATTGTTCTCACCCTTTTCGTCACCCTGAACTTGTTTCAGGATCTATGGTGCAGAAGGTTACCGACAGCGAACGCAGTGAGCACAGTTCTTTCGAGCAAGGTGAATATCGTGCAAAGTATTAATGACAATGAGCGAAGCGAATACATTTACTTTGCGCAAGGTGAAATGAGCTGTTTTAACAGTTGTTAAGGCAATTACCTCTAACACCTAGCTAGTATCGAATGCATGGATCCTGAAGCGAGTTCAGGATGACATCGTGCAAAAGGCTACCGACAGTGAACGCAGTGAGCACGGTTCTTTTGCGCAAGGTGAAGAGAGCTGTTTTAACCGTTGCTAAAGCAACCACCTCTACAATCCACCCTCTTCGTCACCCTGAACTTGTTTCAGGGTCTAAAGTGCAAAAGACTAACGACAGCGAACGCAGTGAG